>JBAXQV010000019.1:0-24975 GCA_037131575.1 Actinomycetota bacterium | reverse complement strand
CTCGAGGTGGCAGCCAAGAACTTCTGCTTCACCACCGGATGCGTCTCGGCTTCCTCGGTGGTGAGCCACACCGAACCGCACCACACCCCCTGGGCGCCCAGGGCCATTGCGGCGGCCATCTGCCGGCCCCGCCCGATACCGCCTGCTCCGAGCACCGGCACCGGTGCCACGGCATCGACGATTTCGGGGATGAGCACCATGGTGCCCACCTCACCCGTGTGGCCGCCCGCCTCGGCGCCCTGGGCGATGATCACGTCGACGCCAGCGTTCACATGCCGTTGCGCATGCTGTGCCTTCCCGGCCAATGCGCCGACGAGGCGACCCTCCTGCTTCACTCGCTCGATCATGTGCGCCGGGGGAGAGCCGAGCGCGTTCACCACGAACGCAGTGCGGTGGGCGAGGGCGATCTCGAGTTGCGGGTCGGCCTGGTTGGCCGAGAACGGTACGGGCGTGTCGTCGCCACCGGTGCCCGGGGCGCGGCGCGGGCGGTCGTCGCCGGGCAGTTCGGGCACGTCGTAGCGGCGCAGGATGTCGTTCACGAAGGCGATGTGCTCGGCCGGGATGAGCGCACGGATATCGGCCATGCTCACCCCACCCTGGTCGGACCCTGCGTACTTCGCGGGCACGATGAGGTCGACACCGTAGGGTCGGTTGCCCACCTCCTGCTCGATCCAGGCAAGGTCGATCTCGAGCTGTTCAGGCGTGTGGGCCACGGCGCCGAGCACGCCCATGCCGCCTGCCTTGCACACGGCGGCCACCACATCGCGGCAGTGGGTGAACGCAAGGATGGGCACGTCGATGCCGAACAGTTCGGTGATCGCGGTCTTCATGTGCGCAGCCCCTTCGAGGTGAGGTACGGAACCCCTTCCGCACCGTGCGGCAACAGTCGTCGCCTGTGTACTGATGCTAACAGCGCGCCCTTCGCGAGCCCGAGTGGCCGGTCGGCCCGAATCGCCCGACAACCGTTGTCTTGCCTCCCTGGCATGTGTCATAGTTCACACCGTCGAGGCTGTGATGCGCCGCCCGTAGGCCATCTGGGGAAGGTCTCGCGAGAAGGGGGACCACATGGAAACGCGTCGTTCGCATCCACATCGGACTGGTCGTCTGCTGCTCGCTGCAGTAGCAACGCTCGGTCTTGTGGCGGGTGCCTGTAGCAAGAAGGATTCGGGGTCGTCGGGCGGTGCCACCACCACGGCCGCATCATCTGCCACCACGGCAGGAGGTGGCGACACCACGGTGCCGGCCACCGAGGCGCCAACAACCACCGCGGCGAAGAAGAAGCCGGTGATGGGCGGCACACTGAAGGTGAGCGGTGAAGCCGAAGTGGCCAACGCCTGGACGCCTGGCAAGATCCAGTGCGACCAGTACTGCTATGTGCGTGCCAGCACCTTCTTCGACACGCTGCTCGTACGAAACTCCAAGGGCGAGTTCGTTGGTTCGCTGGTCGACAAGTTCGATCACAACGCCGACTACACGGTGTGGACGTTCCACATGCGGGAGGGCGTCAAGTTCACCGACGGCACTCCGGTCGATGCCGAAGCTGCGGTGTTCAACTTGAAGGAACAGGGTGCGAGCCTGCTCACCGCCGCGGCCATCTCCGACATGGGCCGTTTGCCCGACGGCACACTCGCTGCAGAAGTGGTCGACCCGATGACCTTCACCATCAAGACCGGTAAGGGTGGCGACCTCACCAAGCCGGTGCCGTGGCCGGTGATGCCCACCTACCTCACCGGTCAGCTCGGCTACATCGCCTCGCCGACCTGGTTGAAGGCAGCAAAGGCCGATCCGACGCTCGAGGGCAAGCCGATCGGTAGTGGCCCCTTTATCGTCGAGAGCTACGCACCGCAGGAAAAGCTCGTGGTGAAGCGCAACCCCAACTATTGGATGAAGGATGCCGACGGCAATCAGTTGCCCTATCTCGATGGCATCGAGTTCCGCGTCATCCAAGACTCGGAAACTGCTGCTGAGGCACTGAAGAACGGCGACATCGATGTGTTCGCGACCTCGTCGTCGGCCGTCATCGCCGACTTCCGCAAGGTGAGCGACACGTTCCCGATGACCGAGCAGGATCAGTTCGTCGAGACCAACTACAACATGATCGACCTCGCCAAGCCGGGTCCGCTGCAAGATCAGCGTGTGCGCTGCGCACTGCGCAAGGCTGTGAACCGCCAGGAGCTCATCGACCTCACCGGTGGTGGCATCCTGAAGGTGGCCAATGGCTTGCGTTCGCCGGGCCAAGAGGGCTACCTCGCCGACAACGGTGACGATGGCAAACAAGACATCGAAGGTGCCAAGGCGCTCATCGCCGATTACCTGAAGGAACACCCCGGCCCCATTGCAGTGAAGTACGGCACCACGGTGTCGAACCTCAACGCCCAGACGGCCGAGCTGCTGAAGGGATACTGGAAGGAAATCGGCGTCGACACCACCATCGTGCAGGTGCCACAAGACCAGTACATCACCAAGGCACTGTTCGGTGACCCCGACTTCGAGATCTTCGGTTGGCGCCAGCACGGTGGCCCGCTGATCGACGCTCAGTACCTCTGGTGGCACTCGTCGAACGCCAAGGACGATGGGCAACTCTCGTTGAACTTCGCCCGCCTGAAGGACCCGATCATCGACGACAACCTCGACAAGGCTCGCTCGGAGGCCGACCCGGCCAAGCGGCAGGCCTATGCCGAGGCGATCAACAAGGAGATGGTCGACAAGTGCTGGAACCTGCCCGGCTCCTGGACCCTGTGGGGCGTTCCCCACAAGCCAGCGGTGCAGGGCCTCGGCGAGTTGGTGCTGCCCGACGGTAGCGCTGAGAACGACAACGGTGGGTTCTTCGGGCTCACCGGAGCGTGGCTCGACAAGGCAGCCTGATCTACTCCGACCTACGGTGACGATGGCCGGGTGGTGCAGCAACGGCGCTGCATCGCCCGGCCATCAGCCGTTTTCGAGGGTGCGTCAGAGCGGTGCGTCAGGCGTTGGGGTCGACGAGCACGCGCCCGCGCATACCGCCGGCGAGAATGCGGTCGAGTTGCGGCGCCAGCGCGTCGAGGCCCACCATCTCGAACGGCTCGGTGTCGAGCCACGCGGGGCGCAGGTCGGTGGCGATGCGCTGCCACATCGCCCGGCGCGGTCCGATGGGCGTTTGCACACTGTCGATGCCCAGCAGGTTGGCGCCGCGGAGGATGAACGGCAGCACCGTGGTGGCCAGGCCATTGCCGCCGGTGAGGCCGCTGGCAGCCACGGAGGCGCCGTAGCGCAAGGTGCGCAACACGTAGGCGAGTGTGGAGCCACCCACACAATCGACTGCCCCGGCCCAACGTTCCTTCTCGAGCGGGCGGGCCGATTCGGCGGCGGTTTCACTGCGGTCGATCACATCGCTCGCGCCTAACGACCGCAACCAATCGGCTGTGTCGGCCTTGCCGGTGGAGGCCACCACTTCGTAGCCGCGTGCGGCCAACATGCCCACCGCCATCGAACCCACGCCCCCGGTGGCGCCGGTGACGAGCACTGGGCCGCTGCCAGGGACGAGCCCGGCCCGCTCGAGCGCGTCGACCGACAGAGCCGAGGTGTACCCGGCCGTGCCCACCATCATCGCCCGGCGCGCATCGAGTTCGTCCGGCATCGGCACCAACCAACCAGCAGGGATACGGGCGAGCGTTGAGAACCCACCGTGATGAGCAACGCCGACGTCGTAACCATGGGCGATGACGGCGTCGCCCACTGCGAACGCGGGGTCGCTCGACGACACCACGGTGCCGGCAAGGTCGACGCCCGGAATGAGCGGGTCGATACGGGCCACCTTGCCGCTCTCGGTGCTGGCGAGCCCGTCTTTGAAGTTGATGCCCGAGCACTCGACGGCGATGAGCACATCGCCCTCACCGAGTGAGTCGATGCCCATCTCCACGATCTGGCGTTGCCAGGTGCCATCGGCGCCCTTCCCGACGGTGAATGCGCGTGCGTGGTCCATATGGATGCTCCTTGTGTTCAGGCCGCGAGGCCGAGTTCGGTGATGGTTGGGTACGCGCGTGCGGGTGCGCTCAGATGCGTTCGAGTTCGGTGCCGTCGAACAGCGCCTGCATGCTCAGTTCTGCGGCGTCGGCATCGAGTTGTGTCGGCGTGGGGGCCGCCAGTTCGCCGGCCTGGAACGCCTCGGCCGCGCTCACGATGGCACCGAGCAAACGGGCGTCGCTCGACGAGTTGAGGAAGATGCCCGGTCGGCACAGCGTGAAGGCTACGGCGCGTGCCAACGCGTCGCCGGCGGGCAATGGCTGGTACCACGAGTAGTGCGGGTCGGTCGAGTCGGCAGGCCAGCGCCGGCGGGCCACCGACTTGATGGTCTGGAAGGCGATCTGTCGCTCGGCGCACGTAGCCGCCAAACGATCGAAGGTGGGGCCGTACACGGGGTCGGCCATCATGAGGTGGTTGTACGGCGCGAGCACGCTGTCGAAGGCGAATCGTTCGAGGCTGCGCAGATGCATACCGGCGATGCGCGTACCGTGGCCGGTGACACCGATGAAACGCACCAGGCCCTCGTCGCGGGCGCGCCCGAGCGCCTCCACGGCACCGCCCGGGCCATGGGCCACTTCGAACTCACCGTCTTCCACGAGGTTGTGGAGCTGGATGAGGTCGACGTGGTCGACCCCCATGCGCTCGAGCGATCGTTCGAGTTCGCGTCGTGCCGCATCGCCTGTTCGCTCGCCGGTCTTCGTGGCCAGGAACACGTCGGAGCGATGGTCGGCCAGGAATGGTTTGAGACGATCTTCTGCTGCGCCGTACGACGCGGCCGTGTCGATGTGGTTGATGCCGTAGTCGCTCATCTCGGCAAGGGTGGCGTCGGCGCGCGACTGGCTCATTCCGCCCAGCGCGGCAGCACCGAAGATGACCCTGGTTGACTGGTGCCCGGTGGCCCCGAACGGTTGGCGATCGATCATGAGCGCGATGGTAGGCGGTGACCGCGCCCTAGGGTGAGAGCCATGCAGGGCGAGGAAATCGACGGTCGGACCGACGCGTCGACTGCCGGGCCCTGGTCGCCATTGCGAATCAAGGTGTTCCGTGGCCTGTGGGTCGCTGCGCTCGTGTCGAACGTGGGCACATTCATGCACCTGGTGGCCGCCGGCTGGGCGATGACGTCGCTCACCAGTTCGCCGGTGTTGATCAGCCTCGTGCAAACCTCGTGGGCCGTGCCAGGCTTTCTGCTGGCCTTGCATGCGGGGGCCTTCGCCGACCTGGTCGATCGTCGCCGCCTCATCATCGCCACGCAGGTGGCAGCGCTGGTGGTGGCCGCTGCCCTGGGCATCATGCAATGGGTCGGCGCGATGTCGGTGTGGGGGTTGTTGGCGGGCACCTTCCTCGAGTCGGTGGCCCTCACCATTGCTGCTCCAGCGTTCATGGCGCTCACGCCCGAACTGGTCGACACGCAACGTCTGGCTCAGGCCATCGGGCTCGATGCCATCTCACGCAACATCGCTCAGTCGTTGGGGCCCGCGTTGGCCGGTGCGGTGATCGCCCTCACCAATACCGGCGCGGTGTTCGCGCTGAACGCAGTGTCGTTCGTGGGCGTGGTGATGGTTGTGTACGGCTATCGCCCGGCACACGCCCCGACGCGCTCGACGAAGGATGAGGGTGGGGGTGAATGGAACCGAGCCATCGCCGAAGGAGTGCGCTTGGTCAGCGGCACCCATCAACTCCGCAACATCGCCGTCAGGCTCACGCTGGTGATGCTGTGCACCTCGGTGCTCACTGCGGTGATGCCTGTTGTGGCGCGCTCCAAACTCGGCGTGTCGGCAGGAGGGTTCGGCCTCTTACTGGGCGCGCTCGGCGTGGGGTCGGTGCTGGCGATTCAGGTCTTACCCGCGCTGCGCAGCCGTTGGTCGCTCGAGGTCATCGCGTTGCGGGCAGCGGTGTTGTGGGCTGCTGGCGCGTCGGCAGTCGCTATCGGGTCGCACCTCTGGGTGGCCCTGATCGCATTGGTCGTGGCCGGGGTGGGGTCGATGGCGATGCTCAACGTGCTGTTCTCCACGTTCACCATGCAGCTACCAACGCATGCCCGCGGCCGGGGTAGCTCGTTGGCCATGTTGATGGTGTGGCTCGGGGCGTCGCTCGGCGCCGCTGTATGGGGTTCCGTCGCATCGGCTGCGGGCGTCGATGCAGCCCTGTGGTGGTCGGCCGGGGCCATGGTGGTGGCCGCAGCCGTGGCGGCCGTTGCTCTCCCCATCGTTTCGACTCCAACCGGTTGAACCTGGCCGTCGCGTCGAATTTGGTCGGCGTCAGCCGGGCCAGAGTTTGGGAAGGACGATCACCCAGAGGGTGGTGCCGAGCACGATGAAACCCGCCACGGCTACGAGCGCGGCGCGCAGTTCGAAGTTGCCGATGCGACTCTGGATGCCGAGCAGGAACAGGGCAGCGGCGAACAGCACCACCGTGAGCACGTAATTGTCGCCGGTTGCTCCTTTGTCGTTGCTCTCGGCTTCGGCGACCTTCGCCTGGTTGAGGCTCTCGTTGGCGGCATCGGCTGCCGCCGACCGGTACTCGGGCATCTCGAACGGCGACTTCGGAGCCGACTTGTTGTGCAAGGGGTCGAGCGCGATCCATGCGTCGAAGGCGGGCACCATTTCGGCCCGGAAGCGATTACGGAAGAAGTCGGCTTTGGTGGTGTCGCCGGCCGATTGGGCGTCGAACCACCTGCCGAGCAGATCGACGTCGAGCAGCGTTTGTTGGCCTGCTCGATTTTCGGCACGTGCGGACTCGACCTGCAGGCTCGACGCCCGAGTATTGAGCGCCGACGACTCGCCCCCGAACCGTGACGACTCGTAGGCGCACCAGGCCGACAGCAGCGCGCTCAGTGCCAACAACACGGTAACCACCAACTCGAGCGCTCGTTCACGGGGCGAGTTGGCCACCTGCTCTTCGCCCGTTGGCTCTTCGTCGTGCAATTCGCCGTCGTTCAGTGGCACAGCGTCGGTCATATGCGAGCAGATTCTAAACAGCCGCCTCGCCGACGATGTGCTCGAAACCATCGGACTCGAGCGGCGCCGGAGCCGGACGGGCCTTCACTTCACACAGGCGGCCACTACCGACGAAGTCGCGTGTGCACCAGGTTGAACTCAGCGGGCGTATCCGTTGCGCCCGACATGTGGGGCGTGGTGAACAGGGCCACCCCGCCATTGCCGTGCGCCTTGGCTTGGTACATGGCCACATCAGCCTGGCGCAGCAGCTCACCGGGCTTGGTGCCCGGCGCCGATGTCACACCGATACCGATGCTCATCGACGCGTTCACCAGCCCACCTTCCACCAGGATCGGTGCTTCGAGTGCTTTGGCGAGCGTGGCAGCCACCACAAGCGCGTGCTGTTGGTCGGCAACGTGGCAGAGCACGGTGAACTCGTCGCCGCCGAAACGTGCGACCACGTCGCGAGGGCCCAACGCGGAGGCGACCCGAGCCGCCACTTCCTGCAGCACAGCGTCGCCCACACGGTGGCCGTAGTGATCGTTGATCAGCTTGAACTCGTCGAGGTCGAGGAACATGAGCGCGAGTTGGCCAGCGTCGATGCCCAAACGATCGAGCGATTGCTGCAAGTGCTGGTTGAACAGGTTGCGGTTGGTGAGCCCTGTGAGTGCATCGTGCGTGGCCCGGTACGTGAGTTCGTTGTTCACGACCACGTGGTCGGTCACATCGTGCACCAGGGTCACCACGAGTGGGGTGTTCGTGCGATCGTCGATCACGCACGATGACGACATCGACACATGCACCACCGCAGAGCTGGTGTTCACCAGTCGGGTCTGGAACTGCATGTGAGCTGCTACTCCGTCGCGCTTCATCGTGGAATGCAGTTCGTCGAACAACCCTCGATCGGCAGGGTCGGTGAACTCGTGCAACTGCCGGCTCAACAACTGCTCCACTGGGAGGCCCACCAGGCGTGCGAACGCGTCGTTCGTGCGAGTGACCACGCCGTCGGCATCGGATACGACCGCGCCTACGACACCTTGGGCAAACATCGCTTCGAAGGCGTCGAGTGCCTTGAGACGAGCGGGTTTCCTCACCGGCTCGATGCGCGCTGCCTGGCTCTGCCGCTCGTGTAAGCGAACGTCGATGAGGTGAGCGGCGAGGGTACCCAACGAGCGCAATGAATGGAGTTGTTCGGGGGAGAGCTGTCGTGGCTCGTGGTCGATCACACACAGGGTGCCGAGCGCGTGACCGTCTTGGGTGACAAGTGGGATGCCAGCGTAGAAACGGATGTGCGGCGCACCGGTGACGAGTGGATTGGTGGCGAATCGCTCGTCGGTAAAGGTGTCTTCGACGATGAAGGGCTGATCAGGCCTGAGAATGGCGTGAGCGCAGAACGCCTGGTCGCGGGGGGTTTGCCGAACAGCGAGGCCCACCGCCGATTTGAACCACTGTCGATCGGCATCCACCAAACTCACGAGGCTGATCGGTGTACCCAAGATGGTGGAGGCCAAACCTGTGATGTTGTCGAACAGGGCCTCGGGTTCGCTGTCGAGCAAACCGGTGGCGAACAATGCGCTGAGCCGAGCGGGTTCATCCGGTGCGAGCGGTGCAGGCACCGCCTCGGCCACGGCGTGAGGTGTTCTTGACGATGTCACATCGAACACAGTGCGCCTTGGTAACCCGCTCGGCAACACCGTCGCCCTAGTTGGTGACACGTGTGAGCACGGGAAGTGACGAATGTTGATGCTTGGAGTACACCTGTCCATCGTCCCGACGCTCAACAGCGCGGCGCAGAGTCGGCAACTTTCGGCAAGTATCCACAAAGTTTTTCCTCAAGCACATTACTGTCCGCTCCGATACTCGTGTATCTCGTCGTCGTTCTCGTCGGGTTTGCGGTGCCGTATCAAGGAGAGCCCATGTTCCGTAGCTTCAGGTGGTCGCCAGTAACGATGGTCGTGGTCGCGGCCGTTGCGGCTGTCGCCGTTGGCGGCTCGGCGCTCACGGCCAACATCACGGCACCGGCCACCAACGCCGGTCAGGCCGTCACCGTGGTCGACGGCTTCACGGTGACCAAAGTGCAGTACGAGACCGATGGCACCAGCTCCGATGTTGCTGCGCCGTTGGTCGATCGGGTGAAGTTCACCATTGTACGTAACGCCCAGACACTGAAGGTGGTGCCGTCGACACCGGCGGGTGGCGATACGCAGAACGCACAGGTCTGGTTGCAGCTTCGGGTAGGGGCCACGAATTCGACGTGGGTGGAATGCGTCGATGAAGCGTCGGCCGACAACGAAGTGCTGTGCACCACCACTGGTCTCACCACCACTCTGGCGTCACTCACCGGTCTCAGCGTGGTTGCCTACGACCTCAAGACCGCTACCTGAGCGTCCTTTGAGTAGCTGATGCACACCCTGGCGGGGGTTGCTCGATGAAACGACGGTCGATCGTGCGCTGGATCACCGGTGCGTTGCTCGTGCTGGCCTTCTTCGCATTCGCCCCGGTGCGCCTCGGCGGGTCGATGCACTACCTCACCATTCACGGCACGTCGATGGAACCGAAGATCCACGCCGGTGATGTGGTGGTGGTTCGCGGGCAGCGCACCTACGGGGTGGGCGATGTCATCGCTTACGTGTCCGACATGGGCGGGGCAGTGGTGCTGCACCGTGTGATCGGCATGGTCGACGGCCGCTACATTATGCGCGGTGACAACAACAACTTCGACGATCGCTACCAACCCTCGGTCGACGAGGTGGTTGGCCGCAAGGTTGTGCTCATACCGCGCGGTGCCACAGTCATTCGCTTCTTGGCGGAGCGGCGGGTACTGATCGTGGCGGTAGTGGGGGCATTGTGCCTGCTTGCGGCTGCGGCAGGCTCTCGCCGTGGTCGCCGAGGCGTCCGCCGCCGCCTCGGCTCGATTGCCTGAGATTCCCTCGCCATGACCGCTGCACAGCCGTCGTTGCCGTCGTCGTCGGCACCGCATCGCACCATTCCGGGTAGGCCGTCGGTGTGGCTGGTGCTCGCCGTGCTGCTGGGTGCGATCGCTGCGGTGGGCTGGACCATGCCCACTGAGACCAGCGTGGCGAAGATGCGGCCGTCGATCGTCGAGTACGCGTTCACCTACAACGCCGACCTGCCCGAGAACCCGGTGTACGAAAAGCCCCAACTCACCTACGGCGACATCGTGTTCCTCTCGGTGGTGCATTCCGTCACCGCCGGCATCACCTGGCGAGTGCCAGTGCCGGGTGCCCAGGTCGATAGCGGCCAGATGGTGGTGAACGTCTTGCTCACCTCCGGGGCCGGATGGCAACGCACCCTCAGCACATCAGCGCCGGTTGCGCTCACCGGGCCGAAGTCATCCACCACGGTCGACGTCGACTTCGCCGCTGCATTGGCCATAGCACGCGATATCGACAAACTCATCGGCGTGAGCGGCCCGGTAACCCTCACCGTTCGAGCCGACACCCGAGTGGTGGGGCATGTGCCTGGCGATGCCGGCCAAGTCACCCAACTGACGCCCTCCACCAAGGGCGAATTGGTATTTGCTCTCACCGCATCGCAGGCCACGCTCACATCGCCCACACCCGCGCCGTCGGCGAGTACCGATACAGCGTCGGGGAGCGTGAGTGTCGGAGGAGCGCCGGGCCCCACCCCAGTTCCGGTCACCACCCAAGCGCCGGTAGCCAGGCAAGCGCCTGTAGCCACCGAGGCCCCCGGCGCCACCGAGGCCCCCGGTGCCACGCTGGCCCCCGGTGCCACGCTGGCCCCCGGTGCCGATGGGCAGAGCACCACCACCCAGGTGGCATCTGACCCCCCGATTCCCGGCGGCGATGTCAACAGTGCCACCGGCGCATTGGCTTCGCTCACACCAGGCGCACAGCGGCCCGGGGTACAGCAGGTGGTGCAGATGGTGCCCACCGAGGTGACGGTGCCCAACCAGATGTCGATCTGGGCAATCAACGTCGATGTGTCGTTCGTGCGCTGGTGGGCGGGTGCCCTGGCGTTGTTGTTCGCGGCGCTCGGGTTCAGCGGGGCCGTCATCTCATCGCGCGCCCGCCAGCGAGGCGAGCCCGCGTATATCGCCGCTCGCTATGGCTCGAAGCTCATCCCGCTCCGGTCGATGCCCGATGTGCGCAGCAATGCTCCGTTCGAGCTCACCAACTTCGATGCGCTGTTGGCCGTGAGCGCCCAACTTGGGCTTCCTGTCATGGTCGACGACAGCGGACCCGACGTGAGTTACTACGTGGCCGATGTGGTGTCGACGTTCCGCTACACCGCGCCGCGGCCTGTGCTCACCAAGCGCGAAGAACGCCGCCAGCGAGCCGACCAACGCCGCCAGCAAGCACTCGACGCCAAGAACGAACGCCAGGAGGCCAAACGCCAGGCGAAAGCGGCCAAGAAGCGTGCCCGGTTCGAGCGCAAGGAGCAGAAGCTGCAGGCCAAGCTTGCCAAGGAGCGCGCTGCTCTCGACGCGCACATGGCCGCAGCCCAAGCCAAGCTCGACGCGCGCCAGGCGAAGCTCGAGGCCAAGAGGCCGAAGGGCGAGTGAGGGCTGTGCGGCGCCGTGGTCGCCGCGCCGGTGGCGGTTGGTGGCGCGGGCTCAGTGGTGTCGGCGTACTCGTGATCGTGCTGGTGACGGTGGCGTCGGTCGTGGCCATCTCGGCACTCACCGCAAACCTCTCTGCGCCCGACTCAAACGCTGCGCAGGCTGTGATGAACGGTTGCGACTCAGGGTTGAAGGTGATCGGTGGCGACTCGGTGTTCGATGTGTCGATCGGTGGCGTGAATTATCGAGTGCACGAATTCACAGCTGTGGGGTCGCGCACGGTGCAGGTCTGCATGCCTGCGGCCATCGAATACCTCGCCGTTGGCGGCGGTGGAGCCGGTGGCGTTGGCGGCGGTGGCGGAGGCGGTGGGGAAGTGGCCACCAACCTCGGTGCGGCCGTGTTGCGCGCCGCTGGTACCTATACGGTCACTGTCGGCAGCGGTGGGGTTGCAGGGGGTTCCGAGATCGCTCGACAGGGCGGCGACTCCGGCTTCGCTGAGGTGGCGGCCCATGGCGGCGCTGCCTCGTTGGCCACAGCCACGGGTGCTGGCACGGGTGGTGCGGGCACGGCCAGCGATATACGGGGCGTCTCGGCCAACTATGGCGTGGGTGGTGCGGCCGGTGGCGCTTCGCCCACGCCGAGCGACGGAGCGGCCAATACCGGACAAGGTGGGCAGGGTGCCGGCAGCGGGCATGCCGGCCCCACCGGAAGCGGCGGCAGTGGCACCGTGATCATCCGCTACCAACTCTGATGCCAGCGCTGTCTCGGGACTGCGCGGCGCCGTGCGGACCGGTAAAGCCGGCTCCCCGAAGCAGTAAGAGGGCACCACGTCGTGAGGGCCACGACGACATGCCCTCTTACTCGGCGGCTGCGCCGCGAGAGCGGGTGACGGGAGCCGTCGCTTCGCTCCTCCCGATTGTGCAACCGTGCGGCGGCTGCGCCGCGAGAGCGGGTGACGGGAGCCGTCGCTTCGCTCCTCCCGATTGTGCAACCGTGCGGCGGCTGCGCCGCGAGAGCGGGTGACGGGAATCGAACCCGCATAGCCAGCTTGGAAGGCTGGGACTCTAGCCATTGAGCTACACCCGCGAACTCTCCCACGATAGCGGCGTAAACGGCACTCACCCGAACGCCCACTCGACATGGGTCGTCAGGCCCTAGCGAACCGGGCGGATGAGTGGTGCAGTACAGCCATGGTCACCTGCGAACTCGTCGAACTCCCACAGACCAACACCGCCGTGGTTGCGGCGAAGGTGCCCACAAGCGAACTTTCAACCTTCTTCGGGCAGGTGTACCCAGCGGTCATGGACATCCTCGCCGGTGAGGGCACCCATCCCACGGGGCCACCCATCGCCGTCTACTCGGGGCCGCCCACCGAAGTGTTCGATGTGGAGGCCGGTTTCCCCGTAGCCGAAGCCATCACGCCGTCGGGTGCAGTGGTGCCCAGCCAGTTGCCCGGTGGCCGCACCGTGAAGGCCATGCACATCGGTTCGTACGCGTCGCTTCACGCCACTTACGAAGCCATGCAGCAGTGGATCGTTGCCCAGGGCCTTACGCCATCGGTCCCGATGTGGGAGGTCTACCTCTCCGACCCGAGCACCGAACCCGAAGCATCGTTGCGCACCGAGGTGTACTGGCACATCGCCTGACCCGGCTGTCGCAGCAGGTTCGTCAGGTTTCCCCTCGTCTGACTCAGCCCCCACGTCCACCGGTTCGTGAGCCTGGGCACCTCAGGCGGTGGTTGAACTCACGGACCGCTGGGGTTCGTGAGCCTGGGCACCCCATGCGGTGGTTGAACTCACGGACCGCTGGGCTTCGTGAGCCCGGGCACCGCCGGCGGGGACGGGGGCGGGGGAGGAGGCTCGGGTGTTACTTCTGTCTCACCCCGCACTACGGTCAGCAGCCATGAGCAACGAAGCCTGGATCATCGACGCCGTCCGTTCGCCCCGCGGGAAGGGCAAGGACTCGGGTGCGCTGCACAACATCCACCCGCAGCGCATCCTCGCCCAGGTGCTGAACGCACTGCAGGCTCGCAACGGTTTCGACACTGCTGATGTCGACGATGTGGTCATGGGCTGCGGTGCTGGCAGCGGCGACCATTCGATGGACATCGCCCGCATGGCAGCACTCGATGCCGGGTGGTCGATCGAGGCGCCTGGCGTCACTCTCAACCGTTTCTGTGGCTCGGGCCAGCAGGCCGTGAACTTCGGCGCCATGGGTGTGCTCGCCGGTTTCCAAGACCTCGTGGTGTCGGGCGGTGTCGAGTCGATGTCGCGTCCGTCGCCCATGCACGTGGATGGGTTCACCGCCAACAACAACCACCTGCGCGATCAGTACGACATGGTGCCGCAGGGCATTTCGGCCGACCTCATCGCCACGGTGGAGGGCTTCAACCGTGAAGAACTCGACCAACTCGCCGTCGACAGTCAGGCCCGTGCCGCCGACGCCATCGCCCAGGGTCGGTTCGAGCGCTCGCTCGTGCCGATCTTCCACGACGACGGCACGCTCGCGCTGGCACTCGACGAGCACCCTCGCCCCGGCACCACCCTCGCCGACCTCGCCAAGCTGGCACCCAGCTTCGCCGGCATGGGTGCGCACACCCTGGCCGAACGCGGCATCACCATCGACCAGACAGCGTTGAAGGCGTACCCGCAGTGGAATGCCATCAACCACGTTCACCACGGCGGAAACTCGTCGGGTGTAGTCGACGGGGCAGCGGCCGTGTTGGTGGCGTCGCCCGATTACGCCCGTGCCCACGGCATGACCCCGCGAGCCAAGATCACCATGGCCGCCGTGGCCGGTGCCGAGCCCGTCATCATGCTCACCGCCCCGGGGAAGGCGGCGCAGATGTGCGCTGCCAAGGCTGGTATGACGCTCGACGACATCGACTTGTTCGAGGTGAACGAAGCCTTCGCCTCGGTGCTCATGAAGTTCCTGCGCGACACCAACGTGCCGTGGGACAAGGTGAACGTGAACGGCGGCGCCATGGCCCTCGGACACCCCATCGGGGCCACCGGGGCGATGCTCATCGGCACCCTGCTCGACGAGATGGAGCGCCGCGATCTGTCGACTGGCTTGGTCACGATGTGCACCGGTGGCGGCATGGCCACCGCCACCATCATCGAACGCATCTGAGCGTGACCGGCGCACCGTCTGCCGCCACCACATCGACGCTGTTGATCCACGACGCCGTCGTGGTCACCAGCGACGATGCCGGCACGGTGTGGCCGCGCGGGTGGGTGCTGGTGCGTGGCAATCGCATCGAGGCAATGGGTGAGGGCGATGCGCCCGCGTCCGCTCGCCATGCCGACACCGCCATCGATGCGGCCGGTTGTGCGTTGATGCCCGGCATGGTGAACGGGCACACGCATCTGTTCCAAACATTCTTCCGTGGCCTTGGCGACGACAAGCCGTTGCTCGAATGGTTGCGCGATTACATCTGGCCTGCCGCCTCGGTGCTCACCACCGCCGAGGCCGCCGCTGCGGTAACCATCGGCATGCTCGAGAACCTTCGTTCCGGCGCCACCACCGTGGTCGACCACCAGTACGTGCACCCCGACCCGGCCATCGACGATGCGGCGTGCGCAGCGGCGGAACGCACCGGCGTGCGCTATCTGCTGGCCCGCGGCTGGGCCGACCGCAACTACACGCCGCTGCTCACGGAGCACGTCGACGAGGTGATCGCTCGGCAGGAGGCGTTGGCGGCGCGCTGGCACGGTGCGGCCAATGGGCGCATCCGCATCGAGACCGCTCCGCTCATTCCGTGGGGGTGCAGCGACGAGGCCACCATCGCAGCCACCGCCTCATCGCGGGCATGGGGTGGCGGGATGCATGTGCATTGCGCCGAAACAGCCGTCGAGGTGGAGATGAACCTCGGCGAACGCGGCAACCGGCATGCGCAGTGGCTGCAGTCGCTGGGGGTGCTCGGGCCCGATACACAGCTCGCCCATGCCGTGTGGCTCGATGATGCCGAACTCGACCTCATCGCTGCATCGGGCGCCTCGGTAGTGCATTGCCCCACCAGCAACATGTACCTGGCGTCGGGGGTGGCACGGGTACCAGAGATGCTGGGGCGCGGCATCACGGTGGCGTTGGCCAGCGACGGGCCGGGTAGCAACAACCGCCAAGACATGTTCGAGGCCATGAAGTTGTCGGTACTGCTGCAGAAGGTGCACCACCTCGACGCCATGATCCTGCAACCCGAAGATGCGTTGCGTATGGCCACCCGTGGTGGGGCACGCGCGGCTGGCATGCCCGACGACCTCGGGGTGCTCGCACCTGGGCGCCTCGCCGACCTGGTGGTGGTCGACCTGTGCAGTGTGTTCGTGGCGCCGGTGCATCGGCCGGTATCGGCCCTGGTGTTCAACGTGACACCGCGTGAGGTGCGCGACGTGGTGGTGGACGGAGTGGTGCGCATTCGCCACCATGAGTTCGTCGACATCGACGAACGCGCCGAACTGACGCGTGCCACCGAACTGTGCAACGCACTGTTCGCCCGTATCGGTCGCTGAACGCGAACAGCCTCATCGGGTCGTTCGATCTGGTTAGCGTGAAGGCATGCGGCTCACGCCCACCGATCGCGATCGCTTGCTCATCTTCACTGCCGCCGAACTTGCTCGCGCGCGGCGGGCGCGTGGGTTGCAGTTGAACGTGCCCGAGGCCACGGCGCTCATCGCCGACACGGTGTGCGAGGCTGCACGCGACGGCGCCCGACTGGTGGATGCTGCGGCCGCTGGCGCGTCGGTGCTCACAGCCGATGACGTACTGCCCGGCGTGGTCGACATCGTCACCGAGGTGAAGGTGGAAGCGGTGTTCGCCGATGGCACCCGCATGGTGGTGGTGCGCAACCCGTTCGGTGCGGCAGCCACCGGTTTGGGCGACGATGCCCCGGGTGCCGTCATCACCTCGGAACGTGCATCGGTTGCACCGGTCGGCCTTGTGCACGTGAGTGTGGTGAACACCGGCGACGTGCCAGTGAGCATCACGTCGCACTTCCACTTCTTCGAGGTGAACTCGCGTCTCGACTTCGATCGATCTGCGGCCTACGGGATGCACCTGGCCATACCTGCTGGTGCTGCGCTGCGTTTCGACCCGGGCGCGGTGGTGGATGCACCGTTGGTTCCCATCGGCGGGGCCCGTGTGGCCATCGGGTTCGCTGGCCTGGTCGATGGGCCGCTCGATGCCCCCGGCGCGAAAGAGGCCGCGCTGGCACGTGCGGCGGCGCAGGGCTACCGGGGGGTCGGGGCATGAGCCGTCACTCGCATCCGCCCGAACACACCGACCCGGGCGACATCACCCCGGCCGCGTATGCCGCCATCCACGGGCCCACGGTGGGCGACCGGGTGCGATTGGGCGACACCCGCCTGGTGGTCGAGGTGGAGTTCGACTCGCAACAACGCGGCAATGAGTTCGTGGTGGGCTTCGGCAAGACGGCTCGTGACGGGCTGTTGTTGAAGGCTGCCGCGGTGCGCGACACCTGCGATCTCGTCATCTCCAACGTGCTCGTCATCGATGCCATGCACGGAATCGGGAAGGTGTCGATCGGTATTCGCAACGGCCGCATCAGCGGCATCGGCCGGGCCGGCAACCCCGACGTGATGGACGGTGTCGACGTGGTGGTGGGCACCGGCACCACCATCGTGTCGGGTGAGGGGCTCATCGCCACGGCGGGGGCCATCGACACCCACGTGCACCTCATGTCGCCGCGCATCATGGAGGCCTCGCTGGCATCGGGCGTCACCACCATCATCGGCCAAGAGTTCGGGCCGGTGTGGGGCGTCGGTGTGAACTCTCCGTGGGCACTGCGGCACGCCTTCAACAGTTTCGACCAGTGGCCGGTGAACATCGGGTTCCTCGCCCGCGGTTCGTCGAGCGACGACGCCCCGCTGGTGGAAGCGTTGGTCGAGGGAGGTGCCTGCGGGTTCAAGGTGCACGAAGACCTTGGTGCCCACGCCCGTGCGCTCGACACGGCGCTGCGCGTGGCCGACGAATACGACGTGCAGGTGGCGCTGCACACCGATGGACTCAACGAATGCCTGAGCGTGGAAGACACACTGCGCGTGCTCGATGGCCGCACCATCCACGCCTTCCACATCGAAGGGTGTGGTGGCGGCCATGTGCCCAATGTGCTGAAACTCGCCGGGGTACCGAACGTGATCGGTTCGTCCACCAACCCCACATTGCCATTCGGCCGCGATGCACTCGACGAGCACTACGAGATGATCTTCGCCTGTCATGGGCTGAACCATCACTCGCACAGCGACCACCACATGGTCGCCGACCGCATCCGCCAAGGCACCATGGGTGCCGAAGGGGTACTGCACGATCTCGGCGTCATCGGCATCACCTCGAGCGATGCCCAGGGCATGGGTCGCGCCGGTGAAACGGTGCGGCGCACCTTCCAGTTGGCGGCGCAGATGAAGCAAAGCCTCGACGAAGGCCCCACGCGGCACGACAACGACCGTGTGCGTCGCTACATCGCCAAGCTCACCATCAACCCGGCCATCGCTCACGGCCTCGCCCACGAAATCGGCTCGCTCGAGGTGGGGAAACTGGCCGACATCGTGCTGTGGCGCCCCGACCACTTCGGTGCCAAACCGCAACTGGTGCTGAAGGCCGGCTTCCCCGCATACGGCGTCACCGGCGACCCCAACGCCACCACCGACGCGTGCGAACCGCTGGTGCTCGGCCCCCAGTTCGGGGCCTTCGGCACCACTGCTGCCGATCTCTCGGTGGCGTTCACCAGCCAGGCTGCGGCCGCTACCGACAACGACCACATGACCACGCGTCGCGCCCGTGTGGGGGTGCGCAATACCCGCGACATCGGGCCTGCGAACCTGGTGCACAATCAGCGGCTGGGGCGCGTCGATGTGGATGCGCAGTCGGGCGCAGTGCGTTTCGAAGGCAACCTCGTGTACACCGACCCCGCCGACAGCGTGTCGCTGAGTCGGCTCTACTTCCTCTGACCCGGAGACCTCATGTCGACCCCTCGTATCACCGGTTTCTCGATGCCACCCGAATGGGTTCCGCACACCCGCACCTGGATGGAGTTCCCCACCGCAGGCGAGTCGTTCGGCGGCGACAGCGAGGCCGACCTCGCGCTGTACCGCAGTGTGTGGGCGTCGGTTGCCAGCACCATCGCCCGTTTCGAACCGGTGAGCCTGGTGTGCAACATCGGTGAGGCCGAGGCGGCCCAGGTGCTGGTTGGCCCCGGTGTCACCACCTACGAGACACCCATCGACGAGGCGTGGGCACGCGACAGTGGTCCCACCTTCCTCACTCACCCCGACGGACGCCTCGGCGCGGTGCACTGGCGCTTCAACGGCTGGGGGCAGCAGGGCTTCGCCCGCTGGGGCGACGAGCAGTTCGTTGGGGCGTACATGGCGGGTATGGCCGATGCCGAGATCTTCACCTCGGGCATGGTGAACGAGGGTGGCGGCATCCATGTTGATGGTGAGGGCACCGTCATGATCACCGCCACCGTGCAGCTCGACCCGTACCGCAACCCCACCATGAACACCGAGTCGGTGGAGACCGAACTGAAGGCGTACCTCGGTGTCGAGAAGGTGATCTGGCTGCCGCGTGGGCTCACCAAGGACTACGACCGCTATGGCACCCGCGGGCATGTCGACATTCTCGCCACCTTCGCCAGCCCCGGTGTGGTGCTCGCGCACAGCCAACTCGATCCCTCGCACCCCGACTTCGAGATCTCCCGCGAGAACATCGCCATCCTGCGGGCCAGCACCGATGCCAAGGGTCGTCCGCTCGAGGTGATCGAAGTACCTGCGCCTCGAACCACCCACAGCGACGGTGACATCGTCGACTGGAGCTACATCAACCACTACGTGTGCAACGGCGCAGTCATCCTGTGCACGTTCGACGACCCCAACGACGAGGTAGTGATGGAGATCATGGCCAAGGCGTACCCGGGCCGCGAGATCGTGGGCCACGATGCCCGCGACATCTTCGCCTGCGGGGGCGGCATCCACTGCATCACGCAGCAAGAGCCCGCCGTACCGCGGCAGCCGACGGCAACGACCTCCGCCGCGTGAACCGGTAGCGTGCCAACTGTGAGCAGTACGCCAGCACGCGAGTTGCTCACTGGTGGGTATCACAACGACGTGTGGCGTGTGCGCGACGGCAAACGCTGGTTGGTCGACAAGCAGTACCTCCGCAACGACCCCCGCTCGCCGAACCCCATGTATCCGCAGTTGCCCGATCACGAGGCGGCAGCGTTGCAGTTTCTCAGTGGCTCCGGCATCGCCCCCGATTTCATCTCGTTCTCTCCCGCTACCGCAGCGGAACGAGCAGCGGTGCGGTACCGGTTCGTACCGGGCCGGCCGTGGCGGCGCGGTGTGGGCGACGTGGCGCGGGCCCTCGCACACGTCCATCAGCTCGACGACCCTCCTCCGCTGCGCGCCCTCCTCCTGAGCGGTGCCGAGGCGCGAGTTCATGGCGACGCCATGCTTGCCGAGACGCCGTCGGCGTTGGCGCGCTCATTGCGGCGACTCCGCCCACACGATGCTCCTCACGACCACCCACCGCGCACCGCACTGGTGCACACCGACTGCGGTCCGGGCAACGTGCTGCGGACCGATAACGGCATCGTCATCATCGACTGGCAATGCCCGGGTGTTGGCGACCCTGTGGAAGATGTGGCCTGCTTTCTCTCGCCGGCGATGATGGTGCTGTACGGCTGCGAACCGCACGGCCCGGGGGCGCGCCAGACCTTCAAGGCCGCGTACGGCAACCCTGCGGTGATCGAGCGTTACGCCGAGCACGGGCTGGGCTGGCACTACCGCATTGCGGCCTACTGTGTGTGGCGGGTTCATCGCTTACAACGATCGAACCCGACGGTGGCCGAACGGTACCGCCGCGCGCTCGAATGTGAACTCACCCTCCTGGAACAACGCCCGTGAAGACGATTTCCCTCCACGTACACAGCTTCTCGCTGCGATATCACCTGCGCTACCGCGACCACAGCGGGTACGACGTGTTCGAGTACCTACGCGAAATGGCCGGGCGAGGGTTCACCGGCGTGAACGTGTCGGCCAATGGCGTCGGTTACCGCGACCTGTGCGGAACCACCCCGGCGCACTTTGCCGCCGTTCGTTCGGCCGCAGCCGACCTCGACATGAAACTCGAACTCGATACGTCCGACACCAGAGTCGACAACATGCGCACCATGCTCGAGGTGGCGGCTGCATGCGGTGCCGACACGCTGCGTACCTATACCCGCTACACCGCACCACTGGCGGAGGTGGTAGCACTCACCATCGCCGACCTGCGCGCCATCGCCCCTCTCGCCGAGCAACTCGGCATCACCGTGGTGCTCGAGAACCACGAAGACTTCACCGGCCCCGTGCTGGCGCACATCCTCGGAGAGGTCGACCATCAAGCGATACGCGCGCTGTACGACTACGGCAACAGCCAGATGGTTGGCGAAGACCCACTCGATGCACTCCGCGAAATGGCACCATTCATCGCTCGCGTGCATGCCAAAGACCATGTCATGCTGCGCGGACCCGACGGGCCGGTGGTACAGGGTGTCGCCTTCGGCGAGGGCCGCCTCGACGTGGCGCGCACCACCGACGAGTTGTACGCCGTGGGGGTGAGAAGGTTCTGCTTCGAGAACGTGTGGGCGTATCGAGCGCCGCTGAAGTGCGACCCGGCGAGCCTGCCCGCCACCGCGTGCTTCACCTGGGACGAGCCGGCCCGATATCTGCACGGCGACGACATCGAACCGCTCGATGCGCTGGTACCCGAGCGAGCGGCCTTCGAGACCGGCCTCGCGGCATTCCACACGATGTTGAACGACGGCGGCTACGTGGTAGCCCGAGAGGCGAACTGAGGAGCCCGATGCCCACCCTGCAACGATCCGACGTATCGATCTACTACGAAATCCGCGGCACTGGGCCGCGCGTACTCATGTTCAACGGTTCGGGCGCCAGCATCGCTGGGTCGGGTCCCCTCATCGATGCACTGGCGGCGTGCCATGAGGTACTGGTGCACGACCAACGCTGTCTCGGCGCCAGCAGCATTCCCGATACGCAGCCCACCATGGCCGACTATGCAGCCGATGCCGCTGCGCTGCTCGACCATGTGGGCTGGGCCACCACCGCGGTGTTCGGCATCAGCTTCGGGGGCATGGTGGCGCAGGAGTTCGCCGTCACCTGGCCCGAGCGTGTGGAACGCCTGGCACTGCTGTGCACATCGGCGGGCGGCGCGGGTGGTTCGTCGTACCCGCTGCACACGCTGGCCGCCATGGCACCCGACGAGCGTGCCCGCGTCAGCCTGCACAACCTCGACACGCGCTTCAACGACGAGTGGCTCGCCGCGCACCCGTTCGACAAGGCCATCGTCGACATGATGAATGCCCGACGCGACGAGGTGCCGTCGCCCGAGCGCGTACGCGGTGATGCGATGCAACTCGAGGCGCGTCGTTACCACGATGTGTACGACCGGCTGGGGCGCATCACCTGCCCCACGCTGGTGATGTGCGGTGAGTTCGACGGGTTGGCACCGGTTGCCAACAGCGAGACCATCGCAGCACGTATCGCCGGAGCCGAACTTCGCCAGTACCAAGGTGGACACATGTTCGTCGTCCAAGACCGACAGGCGATGCCCGATGTGCTCGGGTTCTTGGCTGGCAGACACGCGAGACTATGACCATGTACGTACCGTCGATACTGCACCTCCCGCTCCATTCCACCGGGCCCATCGACCCTTGCGCGCCCACCGAGGCGCTCACCAGCGACTGGCCGTTACTCGACGACGGGCAGGTGCAGATCGGGGTGTGGGAGTGCACACCGGGCACGTTCGGCAGTAGCACCGGTGACTTCGATGAGTCGATGTACATGGTGGCCGGCCGGGCGAGTATCGACCACGAAGAAGGACGCTACGACCTCGCCCCGGGAACACTGTGGGTCACCCCGCGCCGGTGGGCGAATCGTTGGACCGTGCACCAGACCGTGCGCAAGATGTACGTCATCGACAACCGGCCCGGCGGTGGGGCAGTGGCGGCACACCTCGCCAACGCACACACGCTCGAGTTGGGTGAGGGTTCGCCGCGGCCGGTGGTGCTGGCCGGCGCGCCGGTGGAGGCGAGTGTTTCGATCTGGGAGCACAACGGGCTCGACGTGGGTGTGTGGGAGTGCACCCCGGGCGAGTTTCCGTTCCGCCGCGATGGGTACGACGAGGTGTTCTGCGTGCTGGCCGGCAGGGCCACACTGCACATCGACGCTGCGTCTGGGCCGGGGCAGGCCTTCGAGTTGACCGCGGGGTCGGTCATTCTCACCCCGGCCGGGCTCACCGGGAGGTGGGTGGTGCACGAAACACTGCGCAAGGCGTACACCATCGTGATGCGGCCTGCCTCGGCCTGAACCCCGTTCGCCGCGGCGTAGCATTCGTACTGCTGCCGCGCTGCGGAGCCCAACAGGAGGTCTGAGATGGCTGTCGTACTCGGTGTGCTCGGCTTCGTCGTAGCACTGTTCATCATCGTGGGGCTGGTCACGTCGGTGCGCACCGTGCCCCAGGGAACGGTTGCCGTCACCACGATGTTCGGCAAGTACCACTCCATCCGCCGCACGGGTTTGAACTTCCTGGTGCCGTTCGTGGAGAAGGTGTTCCGGCGCATCAGCGTGCAGAACCGTGCCATCGAATTGCAGTTCCAGGCCATCACTCAAGATCAGGCCAACGTGTACTTCACGGCGATGATGGTGTACTCGGTGCTCAATGAAACCGAGGAGACCATCAAGAACGTGGCCTTCAAGTTCGTGAGTGAGAAGGACTTCCTCACCGCCCTGGTGCGCAGCGTCGAGGGCAGCACCCGTGGCTTCGTGGCCACCATGCGTCAGGCCGAAATTCTGGGGCTTCGTGGCGAAATCGTGAGCGAGGTGAAAGAGAACCTCGACCAGACGCTCGAGACATGGGGCTACCACCTCATCGACCTCCAACTCAACGACATCACGTTCGACCAGGCCATCACCACCTCCATGGCCCAGGTGGTGGCATCGAACAACCTGAAGGCCGCCGCAACCAACGAGGGCGACGCGCTGCTCATCCGCAAGACCAAGCAGGCCGAAGCCGAAGGCACGGCCATCCGAATCGCCGCCGAGGCCGAGCGCACCGCCGCGCAATTGCGCGGTCAGGGCGTGGCGTTGTTCCGCGAGGAAGTGGGCCGTGGTTTGGCGCAGGCCGCGCGTGAACTCGAAGACAACAACGTCGACTCATCGCTCATCCTGTTCTCGATCTGGACCGAGACGCTGCGGCACATGGCCGAGAACGGCAAGGGCAATGTGCTCTTCCTCGATGGTTCACCCGACGGCATGCAGGGGCAGATGCGCGACCTCATGGCGATGCAACAACTGCACATGGTGGGGCCGGTGTTGCCGCCCCCGCCCGACCTCTCGGGTGCTCCGGCTCAAGCCTGACCGGGCGCGAATGCAAGGCTGAGGGCATGACGCGACCCTTTCGATTCGGATGCCAGGCCTACAGCGCAGCGAGCGGCGCAGAGTGGCGCGACAAAGCGCGGCGGGCCGAGGCACTCGGGTACTCGAGCTTCATGCTCGCCGATCACTACATCGGGCCGGGTCCGGCGCTCACCGCCACCAACCATCCGGTGCAGGTGCTGGCGGCAGTGCCCGCCATTGCGGTTGCTGCCGAGGTGACCAGCAACATCAAGGTGGGTGCACGCGTGATGTGCATCGACTACCGCAACCCGGTGGTGCTCATCAAGGAGATGGCCACGCTCGACATGCTCAGCGATGGCCGCCTCGAGTTGGGTCTCGGTGCCGGCTGGCTGCAGGGCGAGTACGACGCCATGGGCGTGCACTGGGACCCCGCCGGTGTGCGTGTCACCCGCCTCGGTGAAGTGGTGCGCATGGCCAAGCAGCTCATGGGCGAAGGCGTGGTCGAGTTCGAGGGCACCACGGGCGTGCGCGCCGTGGGTTTCGAGGGTCTGCCCAAGACCGTGCAACAACCGCACCCGCCCATCATGATCGGTGGTGGCGCCGAACGTGTGCTGAAACTGGCCGGGCGCGAGGCCAACATCGTGAGCTTCAACTTCGACAACTCATCGGGCAAGATCGGCCCCGGCGTGCCCACCTCGGGCGCCGACGCCACCGACCAGAAGGTGGCCTGGGTGCGTGAAGGTGCGGGCGATCGTTTCGACGAACTCGAACTCGAGATCGCCGCGTACTTCACGTTCGTCACCGACCAGGGCGCACAGATCGCCGAAGGGTTCGGTGGCCGCTTCGGCATGACCACCGAGCAGATGATGGCGCACCCGCATGCGCTGTTCGGCACAGTCGACTCGATCTGTGACGAACTCGAACGGCGTCGCGAGCGCTACGGCATCTCGTACATCACCGTTGGCGATTCGGTGGCCGAAGCCTTCGCCCCCGTGGTCGCCCGCCTCGCCGGCCGCTGACCCGCCCGCACCTCAGGGGAGGGGGCGGTGGATGTACATGCGGACGTCACGGTCGTCTTCCGTACCC
>JBAXQV010000018.1:0-25356 GCA_037131575.1 Actinomycetota bacterium | reverse complement strand
AGCCCCTACTGCCCCAGTGATCGGGGGTTGTTGATCGTCAAGTCAAAACTGGACTACGATGCCGAACATGCGCTTTCTGATCTCGACACTGATGAAAATGGCTGCCAACGCGATCGGCCTCCTGATCGCTGCGTGGGCGCTCGACAAGATGCACATCGACGGTTGGTCGTTCATCTCGGTGGTCGTGGCCTTCACCATCATCGACATCATCGTGAGTCCTCTGGTGTTGTCGATGACCGTGAAGAACGGCTCGGCGCTCGCCGGAGGTGTGGCGCTGGTGAGCACCTTCGTGAGCCTGCTCATCTGCGACATCATCTTCGATGCGCTCAGCATCAGCGGGGCGACCACCTGGATCGCCGCCGTGGTCATCACTTGGTTGGCATCGGTCATCGCCATCGTGCTGTTGCCGTTCATTCTCGTGAAGTTCGGCATCGACACGCGTAAGGAAAAGCAAGCAAAGGCCCAAGCAGGTCGCACGTTCTGACCGTGTCGAGCGGGCAGTCAACACGGGGCGTGTCAGCCTTCGTCAGCCGCTGAACACGCCGCCCCTGACGGGCAGTCAAGGCAAGGCGAGTACACCCTTGTCAACCGCTGCGCGCACCGCGCCCATGGCGGTGGCATCGACCACAGCAACCGGACGCAGGTCGCCCGGGGCCGGGCGCGGCTCGGCCAACAACTCAACCACCAACGCAGGGTTCCACACCAGGTGGATCGACGACTGCAGCCGTGCCCACGCGCGGGTGCGCCGCTGGCTGATACCCACGGCCTTGGCACCGCCTACGGTCACCTCTCCGGCCCCGAGGCCGTCGTAACACACCAGGCGCGACCACGGTGTACTGATGAGCGGCCCGCGGTGTACCTCCACATCGGCCACACCGCACGAGCGCAGCGCGTCGGCCCACACATCGCCGAACCACCACATCGCCTCGCCCACGTCGTCGTTCCACAGCGGGTCGCCCGCAGGCACCACCACGTCGAGCCACACGATCTCACCGGGCATCATGAGCACAACTCCCCCGCCACTGCGGCGGCGCACCACCTCTGCACCCATCCGGGCGCATGCGCCGAGGTCGAGCACATCGGGCGATTGTGTCGAGCCCAGCACCACCGCTGGCCGATCGACGGTGAACCATCGGGCCAGGCGCTGCGCCGGTTCGGGCGGCACCCACCCGTGGAACTCCGACGCGGCGCCGGTGGTGTGGTCGATGGTCCAATCACGCCGCGAGGTCACGGCAGCCAGGGTAGGTCAACTCGCCCAGGCGAGGTACGGCTTCCAGGCGTCGGGCACTCTCGGCACCGCAATGCTGATCCAGGTCATCTCCACCGGTTGCCGTGCTGGCCGGGCCAGCCGCATACCCGCTTCATCGGGTGTGCGGTCGCGCTTGGAGAGGTTGCACGGGCGACAAGCAGCGGCCACGTTGTCCCAGGTGTGACCGCCGCCACGCGACCGAGGCATGATGTGGTCGATCGAGTCGGCAAGCCCACCGCAGTACTGGCACCGATGTTCGTCGCGGGCGAACACGGCACGTCGCGACAATGCCGTGCGACGGTGGTACGGCACTTTCACCACCGATCGCAGGCGGATGACCAGCGGGCCAGGAATACTGAGCGAGGCTGAATGCAAGGTGGTGCCGTCGTCTTCGATGATGTCGGCTTTGTCGGCGAGCACCAGGCAGGCGGCCCGACGAGAGGGCACGATGGAGAGCGGCTCATAGGTGGCATTGAGGACCAGCGCGCTCCGCATCGTGGCGACCTATCTGCCCGATCTCGGCCTGCGGCCCGGCCTCATCGCGACACCTGCTTGCACCATGCGAGGTAGTTCACCACATCGTGAGCCTCTGGTCGATGATTCGGGTCGCCATATTGGGTGACGAGGCGAAACTCGAGGTACGCACCTCGCGGTACGGGCAGGAACGGCGCGCTCCGCCACCACCCCGCCGGGGCGCTCCGCCACAGTTGCCGCAGTGCCACCCACCACAACGATGGGCGGGCCAGGACGGCACCTGCGAGCGACAACCAGCGACGGATCATGGGTGCCTGATCAGCGCGGTTCCTTGGGCAAGCCCAGCACCATCTCACCGATGATGTTGCGCTGCACCTGCGATGAACCGGCGTAGATGGTGCCCGCGCGAGCGTTGAGGAACGTACCCACCCAACTCCAGCTGCTGTTGAGCGCGCCTTCGTCGTCGGTTTGGAAGGCGCTGGCGGGCTTGCGGCCCGTGGGAACCATTGCTGCGGCGCCGAGGATGTCGACGGCCAGTTCGGTGACCTGCTTGTGGTACTCGCTCCAGTACAGCTTCGACGTGGCGGCATCGGGGCCGGGGTGATGGCCAGCGATGAAGCGCGTGAGCACGCGCATACCGTTGTAGCGCATGATCTGCACCTTGGCGTAACAGTCGGCGAGCCGCTGACGGATACGCGGGTCGTCGGCCACGCCGTAGTCCTTGGCGAGCAGGAACAGGCGGTCGAGTTCGGCCTGGAACCTGATGGGCAGCGTGGCAGCGGCCTCACCGCGCTCGTAGCCGAGCAGGGTCATGGCTACGGCCCAACCATTGTTCACACCGCCCACCACTTCGTGCTTCGGCGTGACGGCATCGGTGTAGAACACCTCGTTGAACTCGCTGTCGCCGGAGATCATCTTGATGGGGCGAACCTCGACACCGGGCTGGCGCATGTCGACCAGCAGGAACGAGATGCCCTTGTGGCGCGGTGCATCGGGGTCGGTGCGGGCGAGGGTGAAGATGTGGTCGGCCAGATGCCCGGCCGACGTCCAGATCTTCTGCCCGTTGAGAATCCACTGATCGCCGTCGAGTTGAGCCTTGAGACCGAGGTTCGACAGGTCGCTGCCCGCGTTCGGCTCTGAGTAACCCTGGCACCACACATCGGCACCCGAGAGGATGCGCGGGAGGTAGTGGCTCTTTTGCTCGTCGGTACCCCACTGCAACAACGTGTTGCCGAGCATCTGAATGCTGAACGCGTCGTTGGGACCACCGGTGGGCACACCGGCGCGAGCGAACTCTTCTGCCGTGATGACCTGCTCGAGCGCCGACAAGCCACCACCGCCGTACTGGGTGGGCCACCCGGCAGCGAGGTAGCCACCTTCGAACAGGGTGACACGCCAGTCGGCCACGAACTGGGTGAGTTCATCGCCCTCGAGGCGGCCCATGCCCTTCCAGTTCGCGGGAAGCTTCTCGGCAAGGAACGCCTGCACCTTGTCGCGATAGGCCTCGGCTTCTGGGGTGTACATCGGACGCATGGGCAAATGTTACCCGCGGGTAGCGGTTGCATACGCACTGCGTGCGAGCGCAGCTGCGCCCACGAGCGGTGCCTGCACACCCAGGGCCACCGGCACCACCCGGAACCCTGAGGTGAACGTCAACTTGGCGCGTGCATCGAGTTCGGCCTGCGCGGCATCGAAGAACACACTGCCGTACCCCAGCGCCACCGAACCGCCCACCACGGCCAGGCGCAGATCGACGATGGCGCCGACTGAGGCCAACGCCCGTCCCACCAGGGTGCCGGTGCGTTCCATGATGGCGGTGGACGCACGCTGCGGGGCACGTGAGGTCTCGGCCTCGATGGCCACACCGCTGCAGTACGCCTCGAGGCAACCGAACCCGCCACACCGGCAGGGCCGACCATCGGGTTCCACCACAAGATGCCCGATGTGCCCGGCATTGCCGAGCCGGCCCTCGAGCAGGCGACCACCGCTCACGATGCCACCACCCACACCGGTGCCCACCACCACGCCGATGAAATCGGCCACGCCCACAGCGGCACCGCACCAGCCCTCGGCCAGCGCGAGGGCCTTGGCATCGTTGTCGACTGCGACCGGAAGGTCGGTGAGTCGCTCGGCGAACTCGCGCAGAGGGAAGTTGCGCCATGACGGGATGTGCAGCGGCGACACCACACCGGTGGCGGGCACCATGGGGCCACCACAGCCCACGCCACAGCCCACCGGAACCTGGGGCGATGCCGCCAGCACCCGCTTCACCAACCGGGCTACGGCAGGCCACACATCGCGGGCCGGGGTGGGCACGCGGTCGCGAACCAGCACTGCACCATCGTCGTCGACGATGCCGGCAGCGAGTTTGGTACCACCGATGTCGATGGCCAGATACAACGGACCCACGGAGCAGACAGTACCGGCGCGAAACACAACACGGCGTGACCGTCTAGCCTGCATGTCATGGCGGCACCCATGTCGACACCGGCCGACCGTTCGCCGGCACCTGCTCCCATCACCCAGGCACGGTTCGCGTCGCTGTTCAAGGCGATCGCCGACAACATCGGTCTGGTGGTGCACGGCAAACGCACCGCCATCGATTTCTCGGTGATGTGCGTGCTGGCCGAGGGCCACCTCCTCATCGAAGACGTACCCGGCGTGGGCAAGACCAGCCTCGCCAAGGCGCTCGCCACCTCCATCCAGTGCTCATGGAAGCGCGTGCAGTTCACGCCCGACCTGCTCCCCACCGACCTGGTGGGCGTGAGCGTGCTGCAGCGCGCCACCGACAGTTTCGTGTTCCAGCCGGGGCCACTGTTCGCCAACATCGTGCTCGCCGACGAGATCAATCGTGCCTCGCCGAAAACACAGTCGGCGCTGCTCGAAGCGATGGAGGAACGCCAGGTGAGCGCCGACGGGCGTACCTTTGCGCTGCCGTCGCCATTCATGGTCATCGCCACACAGAACCCCATCGAGCAGGAGGGCACCTACCGGTTGCCTGAGAGTCAACTCGATCGTTTTCTCATGCGCCTGTCGATCGGGTACCCCGGCCGAGCCGCCGAGCTCGACATCCTCGACACCCAGGGTGCGGCCGACACGTTGAGCACCCTGCAACCAGTGGTCACCGCCGACGAGGTGTTGGCCATGGCCCAGTTCGTGCGCAGCGTGCACCTGGCCGTGCCGTTGAAGGAATACCTTGTCGACCTGGCCGAGGCAAGCCGGCAGCACCCGGCCATCGCGCTCGGTCTCTCGCCACGTGCCACCTTGCAGCTCGCCCGGGCCACTCGCGCGCACGCCGCAGCACTGGGCCGCGACTTCGCCGTGCCCGACGATGTGAAAGCGGTGGCCGGCGCCGTGCTGCCCCACCGTGTGGTCATCAGGTCGGAAGCAGTGTCGCGCCGCGTCACCGCCACCGATGCCATCGCCGAAGTACTCGACTCCGTGTCTGTTCCCACCGGACGCTGATGCTCACACGAGCCGGCCGCTCCACCCTGGCCCTGGCCGCGGTGCTGCTCGCAGTGGGGCGAGTGTTCGCCATCATCGAGTTGTTCGTGTTCGCCGTTGCCCTCGTGCTGGCGGTGGTGGTTGCGGTGCTGATGGTGCGCATCGGCGAACCGCGAGTGACAGTGAGCCGCGTGGTGTCACCGCAGTCGGCGCAAGCTGGCGACACGGTACGAGTAGCCGTGACGGTCACCAACGTGGGCACGCGCCGCACACCGTCGATGCGCCTGGTCGACCCGGTGAGCGACAACGGCGTCGCCAATATCGGGATCACGTCACTCACGCCGGGCGCGCAGTACGGCGCCGCGTACCGCCTCGATGGCCTCACGCGTGGCCTGCTCACCATCGGGCCGATGCGAGTGAACCGCACCGATGTGCTCGGGCTCGCAAAACGCGCCAGCACCGGCGCTCCTGCGGTGGAATTGGCGGTACTCCCCCGCCATCACCCCGTGCCGATGCCGGGCGCGAGCGGCAGCGCCGGCCCACTCGGGGCACTGCTGCATCGCAAGGCACTCAGCCACACGGGAAATGAGTTCCACGCCCTACGCGAGTATCAGCAGGGCGACGACCTCCGCCGGATCAGTTGGAAGGCGTCGGCGCGTTCGACCAACCTCATCGTGCGCGATACCGCCGTGGAGGGTGTGAAGCGCATGACCGTGGTGCTCGACACTGCGGCGGGCGAGCACGACGAAGCAAGTTTCGAGCGCGCCGTGTCGGCTGCGGCATCGCTGATCACCAGCGCGGTGGCGGCGGGGTTCGCGGCGCGACTGGTGGCCCCCGATGTCGACCTGCGTGGTCCCGGTGTCGACGCCGATGCGCTGGCGTGGCTCACCACCGTGAAGGCACCCGAGCTCGCGTCCAACGACCCCCAGCCCGCGCCGCTGCCGTCGTTGCGTAACGCCGAAGGATTGGGCCTCACCGTGGTGGTGGCCGCCACCCCCGATGCACCCATTGTTGCCACTACTCGGGCCCAACTCGGCCCCGAAGACGTGGTCGTGGTGGTGGCCACATTTGGCCTCACCGAATTCGCCCCCAGCCTCGTGGTCGACGCGCTGGGCGACGAATCACTCGCCGAGGGATGGGGCGCGCTCATCGGTATCAACCAGCAACGCACGGCCCCTACCGATCTCATCGGTGCGCCGCCGACATGAGCGAACAGGCACAGGGCACCCGCCGCGCGCTCGTCGGCACCGACACCGGCAGCGGTACCGCTGTCGCCACACTCGCATTGGTCGGCCTCTCGGCCGCCACCGTGGTGGGTATGTGCCGAGTCTTCGCTGGCTGGGCGTTCGTGCGCCCCCTGCTGACCGTGGTGATCACACTGCATCTCGCCAGTTGGGTCACTCGGCGGGCGCGGCTCCATCCGCTGGTGTCGGTACTGCTGCTGTGGCTGGCACTCATCGAGACATTGGCCGTCATCTTCTACCGCAGCTCACTGCACTGGTGGATGCCCAGCGGCGCCACCGTCGATGCGGTGAGGGCCGATGTACACCTCGCCTGGAACCAGTTCCCTACAGCGGTCGCCCCGGTGGTGGCCAGCGGCCCGTTCGTGGTGGTGGCCGCCATTGCACTGGGCATCGCCGCATTGCTGAGCGACGCCTTCGCCTTCCGCGCTCTCGGCCGCCTCGAAGCAGTGCTGCCGTCGGGCGTGGTGTTCATCTTCACCGCCGCCTTCGGCACCAGCCGCGGCCGTATCGCTTCCTCGGCGCTCTGGTTCGCCATGGCCTACCTGGTGATCGCGCTGGTGGGGCAGCTCGCACAACAACCACGCCAACAGCGCGGCGCGGTTACTCCGAACAGTCTGCTCAGTGTGGTACCCACGGCGGCGGCCTGTGCTGTGCTCTGTGCGCTCGGGGCGGCATGGTTGGCTCCCGCGTTGCCTGGTGCGCACAGCACGGCGCTCATCGAACCACGTCGCGGCGGCACCGAAACCGGAACCCTGCTCAGTCCATTGGTCGACATCCGCTCGCGTCTCATCAGGCTGTCGGACATCGAGTTGTTCACCGTCGGCGCCGAACAACCGCGCTATTGGCGGGCCACGGGCTTGTCGGAATTCGACGGAACCATGTGGACGCAGGCCACCGACGAGTTGTCGTCACCTCAATCGTTGACACCATCGGGCGATGGCCCGGTGCTCCCACTGGCTCAAGACATCTCCATTGCGCGGCTCACCGGTGTGCTGGTACCTGCCGCCTATTCACCCCTAGCGATCTCTGCCACCAGAACGGCGTGGCTCGCCGAGTCGCAGTCGGTGGTGGTAACCGGCGAGCAACTGAGCCAGGGCGACGTCTTCAACATCGTTTCCAACATCGCGGTTCCGCAACCCGACGAACTCCGCTCAGCGGGGCCCGGTAACCCCGAGCCTCGCCTCACAGCACTACCCGACGACTTCCCCGAGGCGGTCACTCGCCTTGCCCATGCCGTTACCGACGGTCTGCCCACCACGTACGACAAGGCGTTGGCGCTACAGAATTACTTCCGCGACAACTTCACGTACGACCTCACGGTGCAACGCGGGAATGGCGATGACGCCATCGTGAGCTTCCTGCAGAACAAGCGCGGCTATTGCGAACAGTTCTCGGCCACCTTCGCTGCCATGGGTCGAGCCATCGGCCTGCCCACACGAGTTGCCGTGGGGTTCACCCAAGGCGATTTGCGCAGCGACGGGCGCTATCACGTGCTCGGCCGCTATGCCCATGCCTGGCCTGAGGTGTGGTTCGGCTCGCTGGGTTGGGTGATGTTCGAACCAACGCCGGGCCGAGGCGCGCCCGGCAGCGAAGCCGTCACGGGTGTTGCAGCCGCGCAGGCCACCGGGCCAACCCCTGGCCCCACCGGCCCGACGGTGGCCACGGCGCCGCGCACCACGGTGCCGAAACCCACCGTCACCACCGTTCGCCCCAACAACAACGGCGGCGCGGCGGCATCCACAACGGTGCCATCGATCGGCGCCACCGGTGGTGGAGGGAAGAACCGACCCTGGGGTGTGCTGGCGTGGGTGTTGCTGGGCATGCTCGTGCTGGCGGCCTGGGCCGCGTTCATGCCCACTTTCGTGCGTCGCTTCCTGCGTACCGGCAGCACACCCGCCGACCAGGTGATCTCGGCCTGGCACGGGTCGGTGGCATCGCTCGAACTCGCCGGCGCGCCAGCCGTGGGCGGCCACACCCCCCTCGAGTATGCACGCCACGTGGAAGCGCGCCTTGGCGTCGACGCACGCACGCTCGACGAACTCGCCCGTTTCGTCACCCGTGCCGTGTATTCACCCCAATCGGTGGGCGAACCAACGGCGCTGCGGGCCGCCATCTTGCACCGTCAACTCGCCGAGGCTTCCTCAGCACGCATGCCCTGGTACAGCCGACTGAGCCGACGCTTCGACCCGCGCGTGGTGAAGGCGATGGAGGTGGGCAGGCCGGTGACTGCTACTGCTCGCCGCGGCCCGTGGGGGCCTGCCGACGCATCGACGCCAGTTGGCGCAATGCCTCGTCGCTGACGGCGCGGAGGTGCCGCTCGGCCCGAGCCAGCACCACCATGGCCACCACGAACGCAGCGAACGCCAGGTACGGGCTGATGCCGAGCAGCAGCACGCTGACCGCGATGGCGAGCACCGTGCCCGCGACGAGGGTGATGAGCGAACGCTTCGACGCCACATGCTGTGGTGTGAGGTCGCGCGCAAAACCAGGGTCGCGTTGAAGTTGCGCTTCGATCTGGCGAAGAATGTGTTCTTCGTGCTCCGAAAGCGGCATGGACACTCCTGCTGGTTGCCGGTACTGCATTGTTTCACGTTCGAGCACCCTCTGACAACGCGCCCGACTCCATCAGGCGGGTCACATGGCACATTTCTTGCATCCATCACACGACGACCGGTCGGTCGGCCGGTTACTCAGCCGGCGGCGGCTGGTCGGGGCCCCACTGTTGAGCACCTTTGCGCACCACCTTGAGCCCCTCAGGCGCAACCGCACTCGCCGGGCCGATGGCGGTGGTGCCGAAGCGGTCACGGATGGCATCGATGGTCTGCGATGCACTCACCCAGTCGTTGCGCATCCGCTGCCCATCGGTCACATCGTCGAGGCTGAGCTGCTCGACCGGCTCCACGAACCCGCTCACGCTGATACCGAGCAGTCGTACCCCCTGAGCAGCATCGATTCCGGCCAACAAGGGGTCGACCAGATCGAGGATGGCCCGGGCGGTGGTGACCGGAGCGTCAGTGGAGCGCGAACGCGTGATGGTGACGAAGTCGCTGAACCGCACCTTCATCGACACCGTGCGCGCGGCCAGGCCGGTGGACCGCAACCGGCCGCTCACCGCATCGGCCAGCCGCACGGCTTCACGGCGCAATTCATCATGGGTGTGCCGATCGTGGCTGAACGTTTCCTCATGGCCGATCGACTTCACATCGCGGTCGGGTTCCACGGGGCGGCTGTCGCGACCCCACGACAGCTCGTGGAGGTGGCGGCCCTGTGCCTGGCCGAGCGCTGCGGTGAGCGCAGTCACGTCGAGGCGGGCCAGGTCGCCCACCGTACGAACCCCGAAGCGCTCGAGCCGTTTCAGCGTGGCCGGGCCAACGCCCCACAACGCCGACACTGGCAGCGGATGGAGGAATTCGAGCTCACTGCCTGGCGCCACCAATGTGACACCAGCACCCGGGTCGACCCGACCCGGCGACACCCGCGGCTTCGCTGCCTTCGATGCAAGCTTGGCGAGAAACTTGTTGGTGGCACCGCCCACCGAACACGGCAACTGCAACTCGTCGGCCACTCGGGCACGGATGTGATCGGCGATGGTGCGCGCCGACCCGAGCAAGCGGATGGAACCGGTGACATCGAGAAATGCTTCGTCGAGGGCCAAAGGTTCCACCAGCGGGGTGACGCTGTGGAAGATCTGGTGTACCTCGCGACTCACCTGTGCGTACAACTCGTGGTCACCGGGTAGGAACACCGCGTCAGGGCAGCGCCGCCGCGCCGTGACCGACGGCATTGCGGAGAACACGCCATAGCGGCGCGCCTCGTACGAGGCTGCTGCCACCACCCCGCGGTTACCGGTACCGCCCACCACCACTGGTTTGCCACGCAGGTCGGGCCGGCGACGCAGTTCGACACTCACATAGAACGCGTCCATGTCGACATGGAGCACAGCCCGCGAACCATCACTGCCGAGTTCGGGCGGCGCACCAGTGGGCACGAATCAGCCACCAAGCGCGCGACGGCGACGCCGACCGCTGAAGTCGGCCACCCACAGACGAAGCACCAAGCCGAACGCTTCGCGGATGATCGACCCCGAGAACTTCGACTCGCCTTCCATCCGGTCGCGAAAGGTGATGGGGAACTCGACCACCCTGCCGTTGATGCGCACGAGGCGGTAGGTCATCTCGATCTGGAATCCGTAGCCCTCGGCCTTCACCGTTTCGAACTGCATCTGCTCGAGCGCGGTGGACCGGTAGGCCCGATAGCCAGCGGTGACATCGTTCACGGCGAGCCCGAGCACCCCGGCGGCATAGCGGTTGCCCCACCGCGATACCCAGCGACGACGGCTCGGCCAGTTGAGCGTGATACCCCCGGGCACGTACCGACTGCCCATGGCGAGGTCGGCACCCAACTCGGCGATGCTCACCAGTGCGGGCAGTGAGGCCGGATCGTGCGACAGGTCGGCATCCATCTGCACACAGATCTCGGCGCCGTCGGCGATGGCCTTGCGCAGCCCGAATCGATACGCGGCACCCAACCCGTCTTTGCGTTCACGCCGTGCCACCACGATGCGCCCCGCCCCGAGAGGACGATCGACGTCGAGTTGAGCGGCAAGATCGTCGACCAGATCGGCGGTGCCATCGGGGCTGCCGTCGTCGACCACCAGAATGCCGGCTTGGGGCAACACCTGGCGCACTGCGGTGATGAGGGTGGCGATATTCCCGGCCTCGTTGTAGGTCGGCACGACCACGGTGACACGCATGGCCCACCACGCTAATCGTCGTAGCCCGGTGTCTGGGCCTCCACCGCCCTAGATTGGTGCCGTGGTCGCACCAGATGAACGCCCCCTATCGGCTCTTCCATCGCCCGCCGCCCGAGTGGCAGCCTTCGCCGCCATCATCATCGGCGGCATGGCCGGTGGGCTCATCGGCTACACGCTGGTGAAATTGCAGTGCAGCGGCAATTGCGGCCTGCCCCTCGGGTTGGGCCTGTTCATCGGCGCCGTCGTGGCCGCTGCCGGTATGAGCGTGGTAGCGGTACTGGTGTTGCGTGCACTCGGCGAATGGCGTGAGGTCGAGGCCCGCGAGCAGGTTCGCCAACGATGAATGACGTCGACCTGCACGCTCGCGACAGCGCGCTGTTGGCACTCGCCGAAGAGTTGGCTCGCGAGGCCGGCGAACTGGTGGCATCGGGTCGGGCCAACGGTTCGGGCACCACCCACACCAAGTCGACCCCCACCGATCTGGTCACCGAGTACGACCGGGCGTCGGAAGCGCTCATCGTGGGCAGGCTCGCGGCTGTCCGCCCCGACGACGGCATCGTCGGTGAAGAGGGTGCCGAGTCGGCTGGCAGCAGCGGAATCCGCTGGCTCATCGACCCCATCGACGGCACCACCAACTTCTATTACGGCCTGCCCGGGTATGCAGTGTCGATCGCCGCTGCCGACGAACATGGCGCCTTCGCCGGCGTGGTGTATGCCCCGGTGCTCGGTGAACTCTTTGCCGCCCGACGCGGCGCGGGTGCCACACTCAATGGCCGGCCCATCTCCTGCGGGTCACTGGCCGATCTGTCGACGGCATTGGTGGCCACAGGCTTCGCCTATCACCCCGAACGACGCGCCACGCAGGCTCAACGCGTGGCTCGTCTCATCGCCTCCGTGCGCGACGTTCGCCGCCTGGGTGCCGCTTCGATCGACCTCTGTTATGTGGCCTGCGGGCGGCTCGACGCCTATTTCGAAGAGGGCCTGGGGCCGTGGGACCTCGCGGCCGGCGAACTGATCGCTCGCGAAGCCGGATGCCGCAGTGGAGACTTCCGCGGCGGGCCCGCACGGCCGGGAGAGGTGGCCGTGGCAGGCCCCGAGTTGTTCGATTCGTTGGTATCGCTCATCCGTACTGCCAGCGATCGCACCCACGACTCGGCCACTTCCTGAACCCAATCGTCGGTTCACCATATTTCCTGGCATCATTGCAGTGTGGGCACACGAATCCTGGCAGTCGAGGACGACGAGCGCATTCGCTCGGCCGTGAAGCTGGCGCTCGAAGACGAAGGGTGGGTCGTCGACGAAGCAGCCAGCGGTGAAGAAGCGATCGACATGTTCGCGCGCAGCGCACCCGACGTGGTGCTCATCGACATCATGCTGCCCGGTATCGACGGCTTCGAATTGTGCCGCACCCTGCGCCGCCACAGCGACGTGCCCATCGTCATGGTGACGGCCCGCAACGACACCCACGATGTGGTGGCCGGGCTCGAGGCGGGCGCCGACGACTACCTCACCAAGCCGTTCGCCCCCAAGGAACTCTCGGCCCGCATCCGCGCCCTGCTGCGCCGGATTCGCCCCATCGCCGCCGGGCACGCCAAGCTCACCTTCGGCAACCTCGAAATCGTGCCCGATGAGGGCAAGGTGCTGCGCGACGGCATCGAACTGCACCTCACCAAGACCGAATTCCGGTTGTTGTGCGAGCTGGCTCAGAACCCGGGCCGAGTGTTCAGCCGCGAGAGCCTGCTCGACAAGGTGTGGGGCTACGACTATTTCGGCGACGGTCGACTGGTCGATGTGCATGTGCGCCGCCTGCGCACCAAGGTGGAAGCCGACCCGGCCAACCCACGCCATGTGCTCACCGTGCGCGGCCTGGGCTATCGCCTCCAGTCGTGACCGAAACCCTCGTCGACGAGCAACCCAGCACCCGCTGGCAGCGGTTCACGCTTCGCGCCCGCGCCCTGCGGCCCCGGCACCTCGGGCTGCGCACACGCGTGCTGCTCATGTTCTCACTCGGGTCGCTGGCGTTGTCGGCACTGCTGTCGATGGCGGCGTACAGCTTCACCCGATCGAGCCTGGTGAACCAGCGCGTCACCATTGCCGCGGCCGATGCAACCCTGCACGCCTCCATCGTGGCCGAAGAACTCACCACCAATCCGGGCAAGCCCGAGACTGCGTTGCGCCGGCTGAAGGCGCTCTCGGTGGAACACCCGGTGGTGTATGCCCAGAACGACTGGTCGGCTGGTTCATCTCTGGGGTTCGGACAGATCCCCTCGGCACTCATCAAGCGGGTCGTCACCGACAACACCGCGGCGCGCATGATCGTGAACATCGACAACACACTGTTCATCGTCACCGGCGTGCCCCGCCTCGATGTGAACGCCGACTACTTCGAGTTCATCAGCATCGACGACGTCGAGAGCACCCTGCGCAGTGTGGCGTTGTCGTTGCTGTTCGCCGCCATGATCACCACGATGTTCGGTGTGATGCTGGGCTGGATCGTCGCCGGCCGAGCGGTGCGCCCCTTGGCCGATGCCGCTCAGGCTGCCCAACTCATCGCGGGGGGCAGGCTCGACACGCGCCTCGAAGTGACCGACGACCCCGACCTCGGCCTGCTCGCCAACTCATTCAACGACATGGCCGCGGCGCTGCAGACCCGTGTAGAACGCGATGCGCGCTTCGCCAGTGATGTGAGCCACGAGTTGCGCTCTCCGCTCATGACCCTTGCGGCCAGCGCCGAGGTGCTGCAGTCGAACCGCGCCGAAATGCCCGAGCGAGCGCAGATCGCCCTCGATCTGATGGTGAGCGACGTCACCCGTTTTCAGGGCCTGGTGGCCGACCTGCTCGAGATCTCGCGGTTCGACGCGGGTGCGGTGCGGTTGCATCGCGAAGAACTCATCGTTGCCGAATTCGTGCGTCAAGCAGTGGCGGTGAGCAGTGCCCCCGACACCCTTATCACCGTGAGCGACCGAGGTGAGCGCCTGCTCATCAACGGCGACCGGAGGCGGCTGGCGCGTGTGCTGGCCAACCTCATCGACAACGCCCGCTTCCACGGTGGCGGGCCGGTTGGTGTGTTCGTCACCGAAGCACTCGGTGAGAGCGAACCGATCGGCCATGTGTGGATTGCCGTGGAAGACGATGGACCCGGCGTGCCTGTGGAAGAACGACAACTCGTGTTCGAACGCTTCGCCCGCGGCGCGGTTGCGGGTCGGCGTGGTGCCAGCGATGGCGCCGGCCTCGGCCTCGCCTTGGTCGACGAGCACATCCGCCTCCACGGTGGCCGGGTGTGGGTGGAAGACCGCGCCGACGGTGAACCGGGAGCGCGGTTCGTGATCGAACTTCCGGCGGAGGAGTTGTTATGACCGCGAGTCGGTTCACGCCTGCGCGTACGTTGCAGGCTCTGGTACTGGCCGGGGCGCTCGCCTTCGGTGCCAGCGCGTGCGGTGTGTCGACTGACGATGCGCCACACGACATCGACATGCCGGCGTCGAGCACCACCCAGCCACGTACCAGCACCCCACCGGGTACCGGCAGCGTCGCTCCGTAGCCCGCCGGGCTCAGCCGAAGAACACCGAGGCCACGTCGCGGTACAGGTCGATGGCCACGGGCCGGGTGCGACCCACCGTTTCAGCCAACGGCACGGTCACGATGTCGTTCCCGCGCAACGCGGTCATCATGCCCCACTCGTCGCGGTGCACGGCGTCGATGGCGGCCACGCCGTAGCGGGTGCTCAGCACCCGATCGAACGCCGTGGGGGTGCCGCCCCGCTGCACATGCCCGAGCAGCACCATGCGTGCCTCGAAGTGGGTGCGATCTTCGATCTCATGCGCGATGCGCTCGGCGATACCACCCAGGCGCACATGCCCGAACTGGTCGTACTTCTTATCGCTCACCGACATCGTGCCCGATACGGGTTCGGCCCCTTCGGCCACCACCACGATCGAGGCATACCGCCCCCGTTCGTGGCGTTGGCGCAGGATGGAACACACCTCCTCGATGTCGAACGGCAACTCGGGAATGAGAATGACGGTGGCGCCGCCGGCGATACCGGCGTGGGTGGCGATCCAGCCCGAATGGCGGCCCATCACTTCCACCACCATCACCCGGTCGTGGCTCTCGGCGGTGGTGTGCAACCGGTCGATGGCATCGGTGGCGATCTGCACGGCCGTGGTGAAGCCGAAGGTGAGGTCGGTGCCCACCACATCGTTGTCGATGGTCTTCGGCACACCCACGATGGGGAGCCCGAGGTCGGCATGCAACTGGCAGGCCACGCTGAGCGAACCATTGCCGCCGATGACCACCAACGCATCGAGGCCCATCTCGGCGAACGTGGCCTGCACCCTCGCCAGGCCGTCGGGATGGTCGTACGGGCTGCCGCGCCGGGTGCCCAGCAGGGTGCCGCCCCGCGGCAGCATGCCGCGCAGCGAGGCCACATCGAGATGCATGTAGCGCTGCTCCATCACGCCGTCCCAGGCATCGAGGAAGCCGATCAACTCGTCGCCGTACACCTGCTCGCCCTTGCGCACCACTGCGCGAATGACCGCGTTGAGGCCCGGACAATCGCCACCGCCAGTGAGAATGCCTACGCGCACCTCTCGATCGTAGGGCACATCACGAGCGCGTGGGCGTAGACCGTGCCAACGAGTTGTGTGACGACCCCGACGAGCCTGCTAGGAACAGTGCATGGCGTGGGATTCTCAGCGGCCGGTGCCGTGGCAACGACTCATTCGCGACTGGTTGCTGTACGCCGCCATCATGGTGGTGGTGCTGCTGTTCCTCCGGGGCGGCAAGGTGAACCTCGGCACCTTCCTCGGCCTCGTGGCATCGGCACCGATCTTCCTCGTCATCGGTGCCGTGCTCGCCAAGTTCGGCTATCAACGCAAGACGATGAAGGACCTTCGCTCCGAGAACGAAGCACGCCAGCGCGCCGCGAAGGCGAATGGCACCGCGGCGGGTTCGGGCTCGAGCAGCGCCAACCGAGCCGCGCCAGCACCCACGCGTCGCACTGCGAGCGGACCCAACCGGCCGTCGAACAAGCAGCGCCGACGGTAACCACTCGCCCACTACCATCGGCGGCGATGACTCAGAGCAACCCGTGTGTGATCGCCATCGACGCCGGTACCACCGGTGTGCGCTCGCGTGTGGTCAGCGACCACGGCCCCACCCTGTCGGCCTACCGCGAATTCACCCAGCACTTCCCTGAGCCCGGCTGGGTGGAACACGATGCCGACGAGATCTGGGCGCGAGTGGTCGACACACTCAACGAGGTACTCCCCCAGGTTGCCGCCGCCAGCATGCACGTGGCAGCCATCGGCATCACCAATCAGCGTGAAACCGTACTCGCCTGGAATCGCAGCACCGGTCAGCCCTACGGCACCGCCATCGTGTGGCAAGACCGTCGCACCGCCGCACGCTGCGACGAACTCACCGCAGCCGGCCACCTGCCGCTGGTGCGCGAGGTCACCGGCTTGGTGCTCGACCCCTATTTCTCGGGCACGAAGATCGAGTGGTTGTTGCGCAACCGCCACATCCCCGTCGACGCCGACCTGGCATTGGGCACCATCGACACGTGGCTGCTGTGGAAGCTCACCGGTGGCGCGGTGCACGCCACCGACCCGTCGAACGCCAGCCGCACGATGTTGTTCGACATCCGCAGCCGGGCCTGGTCGCCCGAGATGTGTGCGCTGCTCGGTGTACCCATCGGCGCCCTGCCCGAGGTGCGCCCGTCGAGCGGTCGCTTCGGTGTCACCGCAGGTGCCGACGGGTTGCCCGCCGGTCTACCGGTGTCGGGTATCGCTGGCGACCAGCAGGCGGCGCTGTTCGGGCAGGCGTGCTTCACACCCGGCATGGCAAAGAACACCTACGGCACCGGCAGTTTCGTGTTGCTGAACGTGGGCGAACACTGCCCGCCACCCACCGAGGGCATGCTCACCACCATCGCCTGGACACTCGCCGATGGCACGGTGGCCTACGCCTTGGAGGGTTCGATCTTCGTCACCGGTGCCGCCATTCAATGGCTGCGCGATGGGCTCGGCATCATTGCCTCTGCCGATGAGGTGGGTCCACTGGCCGAGAGCGTTGCCGATTCGGGCGGGGTGTACCTGGTGCCTGCGTTCACAGGGTTGGGTTGCCCCGCGTGGGACCCCTACGCCCGTGGCACCATCATCGGCATCACCCGTGGCACCACGCGAGCCCACATCGCCCGCGCCACGGTCGAGGCCATGGCCTACCAAACCCGCGACGCGGTCGATGCCATGGCTGCTGCCGCCGGCACCAACATGACCGAACTGCGCGTCGACGGTGGCGCCGCAGCGATGGACCTCCTCATGCAACTGCAGGCCGACCAGTTGGGCGTACCCGTGCTTCGCCCCGTCGACCAGGAAACCACCGCACTGGGCGCAGCGTTCCTCGCCGGTTTGGCCGAAGGGGTGTGGCCGTCGCTGCACAGCATCACCGAGCGGTGGCAACTCGATACGGCATTCGAGCCACAGGGCGGCGATATGGCGGTGCTCGCCGACCTCGCCCATCAACAGTGGTTGCGCGCCGTCGAGCGGTCGCTCCAGTGGGTCGAAAGCTGATCGTCGTTACGAGCGGGCGACGGCGCGCCAGGCGTCCATGATGGTGCGCAGGCCGCGTTGGCGGAACGCCACCAGGTAGAACATCATCGCCACCATGGCGATACCACTCATGCCGATGAGTGACGACAAGAAGTCGGGGAGGTCGAGGCCACCGGCCTGCTCGTCTTGCTGAGCAACGCTCATCGCATGCCCCGTGGCTACCGGGAGCACAGCCCCGTGGATCGTCGCCACGTTGTCGGCCATCGTGGTCTCACGCACCGGGGTACTCACCGTGGCACGAATGGTGAACGGCGCGGTACTTGCCAACACCTGAGCCGTGGCCACCACATCGAAGCTGATGTGCTCACCCGGGGCAATGGTGTTCGCCGTGCAGTGCACCGACTGCCCGATCACCGAGCACGGGCCATCGGGGGCATCGCCACGCTGCGGGACCACCGAGTTCGGGAACGTCTGGGTGACGGTGGCGTTGGCCGCCGGGCCGCTGCCGCTGTTCACCACGGAGATGCGCCACATCGACGGGCCACCAGCCACGATGCTCGAGAGGAGCGACAACGAGATCTCGAGGTTCGGGTCGCCTTGCGGTGAGATGAGCGTGCCGGGTTGCGGCGGCGTGGTGGCATCATCCATCGGCACGACGGCCATCTCGGTCGTAGGGGTCTCGGTGGCGTCGGGCTCGGTCGTGCCGGGCTCGGTCGTCGAGGGCTCGGTCGTGCCGGGCTCGGTCGGCGAGGACTCGGTCGTGCCGGGCTCGGTGGTCGAGGGCATGGTGGACGAGAGCGCAGTCGTGCCGGGCTCGGTGGACGGAGCAGCGCTCGACGTGGTCGCCGCACTCGTCGGCACAGCCGTCGTCGACCGTTCCGTGGTGGCGGGCTCGGTGGTGGCGGGCTCGCTCGAGGTCGGTGCAGCGGTGGTGCTCGTGGCCGGCTCGGTGGTGGTGGGCGGGGTCACATCATCGACCGGGGCCACGATTTCGGTACTGGGGGTCGGGTCGCCGGGGGCTCGCACCGACAGGGTCGTTGTGGCGGTGTTGTTCGTGGTATCGGCATCGGCGGGAGGAGCCGATACGGCCACCGTGTTCACGGCCCCGTCGGCCAACACGGTGTCGGCCAACACGCCCACGGTGATGCTGGGAAGGTCGTGACTCAGCGCAAGGCTGCTACTGCGCGTACACGTGAGCGTCTGCCCCACGTAGTCGCACTTCCACCCATCGCCTGAGGCGCTGCGGTAGCTCATCCCGTCGGGCAGTTGATTGGTGACGGTCACCACGGCATCGGGGGTGTTCGGGCCACGGTTGCCCACCGTGATCGTGAAGTCGGCGCCGTACCCGGTGAGCAGCGCCGGGATCTCGACTGGGGCCACGGCCAGGTCGACCAAGGGGTCGATCGACAGCGCGTACTTCGCCGAGTTATCGGACGCATTGGTGTCGTGGTTCGGTCCCTTCACATCGACGGTGCCAGCCAGATCGGAGCCGGTGTACGCCTTCGCTGCGGCGGCAACCGAGATGGCCACCTCGGTGGAGTCGCCCACGGCGAGCGGATGGTCAATAGTGCATTGCAATGCGCCGCCGGCGATACCGCAGTTCCAACCATCGCCCTGCGATGACACGGGGGTGATGCCTTCGGGCAGGTGATCGGTGACCACGATGCCCGCTGCCGAAGCGTTCGGGCCGCTGTTGCTCACCTTCAAACGGTAGGTACCGCTCTGGCCCACCGCGAGATGTGTGCCATCGGAGATGCGCTCGATGCTCAGATCAGCCTCGGGTGCGACCGCGAATGAATCGTCGGCGTGGTGAATCTCTGCATCGGTGACACCACGAACGAGTGTCGAGGCCGCCAGGGAGACGGTGTCGGGTGTGGAGCCACTGATGGCGTCGGCGCCCACTTCCACGGTGAGCGTGAGCACCGGCAGCGATGCGCCCGCAGCGAGTTGCGCTGCGCCACGGTCGAGCGACAAATCGCGTGCATATCCGCACGACACCGTGGTGGCGGCAGCATCGGCGGTGCATTCCCAGCCGCTGCTGGTGGTGGCCACGAACCGCACACCTGCGGGAAGCTGTTCGGTGAGTTGCACCGGCCCGTACTCACCGCTCGGCCCCCTATTGGCGACTGCGAGCGACACCTGAGCACGCTCACCCGGGTGCAGCGTGGTGCTGGGGGCATGGCTGCTCACGACCGACAACTCCGCCACAGGGAACACGGGCACGTGCACCGACGCGGTGACAGCCGTGGGTTGGGTGGTGGCCATCACCTTGGCATCGATCGTGAGAGTGTGTGCCACGGTGGGGTCGCTGTCGGCTACCGCAGCGGCGCCCACATCGGCGGTCACCGTGATGGCCGACAGGGTGGTTCCAGCGGGCACAGCATCGGGGGTCGAGTCGCTGCCCGTGAAGGTGCACACGAACGAACCCGTGGTGCCAGCGGCGAAGCCTGTGGCGGCGATGGTCTCACACGTCCAACCGGTTCCGGCCACGGAGGTGAGGCGGAAGCCTGCAGGCATGCCGGCCGACACCACGACCGGCCCCTGCTCCGTCGACGGACCCTGATTACTCACCACGAACATTGCCGTGGCGCCGCTTTGGCCAACCACGAACTGCTCGCCACCAGCGGCACCGACGAGGGTGAGTTCAGCCACGGCGGCAGCCGAGCCCGACACCTGTGCCGAATCGTTCGACGGCTGCTGGTCGTTGGGGTGCGCCACCTGCGCGGTGAAGGCCATCGAACCGGAGAACGCCGGGTCGACCTGCACCGACACGATGAGTTGATCGAGCACCGCACCCACGGCGAGTTCGGTGACAGTACGCGAGCAGTCGATGGTGCCGTTCTCTCCGCCGTTGTCGCTGTATGAAAAGCCGCCACGAGAGGCCGCACAGTTCCACCCGGCACCACGCACGTTCACCACTTTGGCGCCGGCAGGCACCAGGTCGGTCACGCGAACCACACCGGTGGCGGGCGACGGCCCGAGGTGACGCACGGTCACCAAGTAATCGACGCGCGTACCGGCAACGAACGGTGTAGTCGGCGACCATTGCACAGCGACGGCCATGTCCGATGAGCGCACCACCGGAGTGGGCTCGAGGTCGGTGTTGTTCGACGGGTCGCGATCGACCTCGCCACCCATCACCGAGACGACATTGGCGATGAGGCCCGTCGCAGGGTTCTTGTCGCCGTCGGCATCGTTGAGCGCACCAGTGGAAATACTGCCCACGATGGTGATGCGCGGCAGCACTTGGTTCGCCGCCACCGGGCCGGGGCGGGTACACACGACCGTTGAGCCCAGCGTGCAGGCCCATCCGCTACCCGATGCCGCAGTGGCGATGAAACCGGCGGGCACGTCATCGGTCACGGTGATGGGGCCCGGGTCGGAGTCGGGGCCCTCATTGTTCACGTCGACGAAATAGGTGCCCGTCATCCCCACGAGGAACCCGGCGCTCGTCGGCGAACCGTCGTGGTGGGTACTGGCGTCGCTGGTGACCACCCGAAGATCGGTAGAGCGCAGCACGGCCACAGCGTTGGCCGAGGTAGGCCCAATGGGGTTGGTGGCTTCATCGTGGCCCGTAGCCGTGCCGATGACCGTATGCGAAAAGCGTGTCCCTTGTGCATCGACCAACGAGGCGCCCGCCTGCGGGGTGGCGGTGTAGACGAGGGTGAGTTTCTGGGTGGGAGCCAGGTCGCACGTGGTGGTCCAGGTTTCCGTCTTCACGCCATTGGCCACGGTTTCCACTGCAGGCACCCGCGCGCACACCGATGTCTTGCTCGTGTCGACGCCACTGAAGTTCCAGTTGGCCGGCAACGTTGCCGACATGGTCACGGCCCGGGCGATGCGCACACCGGTGGGGGTGGTGGGCGACACGTTCGTCGCCGTCAAGGTCCAACTCGTCGGTTGCCCCACGGTGGCAGTGGCCACCGCTGGCGCGTCACCCGACGTCACCGTCAGCGCGTTCGTCATCGTGACTGTAGGACGATAGGCGGTAACAGTGAGCGGCACGGTGGGGCCGACATACGTCTGTGGTTGGCCGAGTTGAACGCTGTCGCCGGTGTAGCTGGGCACGGTGACGGTGCTGGTGATGGCCTGTGCATCGCCCACCGTGGGGTACGAGCCGATGCGTTCGCGGAAGGTCACCGTGCACGTTGCACCTGGAGCCAACGATGAGAATCCGGAGAACAACGTCCACGCGATTGCACTCGAGGTCATGTTGGGTGTCGCCGCGTCAGCGCACGTGCCGCCGAATTGCTCGACGGCAGCGATGCCCGCCGGCAGGGTCTCGTTCAGCACCACCGCATGCATCGCCTCATTGCCCGTGTTCGTGAGCGTGAACGTGTGGGTGACGAGTTGCCCCACCGCAACGGCACGGTCGGAGTCGTCGATAGTACGAGTGATGGCCAGCGACGGTGCTGTCACACCGATGACGATGTTCTCCGTGAGCGCCTTGCCGAAACTCGAACCAGAGAAGGTGGTGAGGTCGATGAGCTGATCGGCGAGGTTCCACTTGGTTGCCACCTGCGTGGTGAGATTCGAACCCGGCGTGGCCGTGGTCGACACCGTTGCCCGCAGCGACATCGTGATCACGCACGGCGTGGCACCGGCCACCACATCACCGAGGAACCAACCCGCAACCTGTCCCGACACGTTCACCACATGGCCGGCCTGATTCACCACCATGCACGACTCGTAGGTGGGCGGGCTGGTGAGATACTGCGCGAAGGTCATGCCCGCGGGGATCTGCACCGAGACAGCGAGGTCGAACGCCGAGGTGCGGGCAGGTACGGCAATGGTGACGGTCTCGTCGGCATCTTGCCCCGTCGAGCGGGTCGATGGCCCCTGCGCTGTCACGGAGGGGTTCGGCATCGTCAACGACGTGGTGGTCTGTGCGCTGTAGGAACGCTCGCCCGTCGCGTTGCCACTCATCGAGCTGCCCTTCACCGTCACCACGGAAGGGGTGACCCCGCCAGCAGGCATCGTTTCGGCGGTCGTGGCGGTGTACCCGAGCGTCACCGCAGTCCCGCCGACGAGCCCGGTGGGTTCATTGCCTGCGAGCGTCCAGGTGATGAGACGTCCGCCGTTGGTGCAACTGTTGATGTCGCCCACGGCGACGGTACTCGGAGCCGCAACGGCGGATGGCACCACGTTCTCGAACGCTGCCGGCGCGCAGGCCTCCGCCACCACATCGTGCAACGGTGACCGACTCAGCGTGTTCCCGGCCGTGATCGCCACCGATATCGGCACGCCACCGACGACGTCGGTGTTGGGCGTGATCGACTGCTGCACGGTGGGCAGTGGTTCAACGATCGTCCAGGGCGCTGTGGCGTTCACCGTGGTCCTGTTCGCGATCGACCCGTGCTGGGCGTACCACATGAACCCGACGGAGTTCGACACCGTGCTCCCTGCAATGCTGGTAGCGACGTCGGTCGCCTTGGCCTGGAAGGTCACGGTGGCGGTGTACGCCGAGGTGGTGTCGTTGTGCCACCCATTGGTGGCCGTCGAGAAGTCGAGCTTCCAACCGTTCGCGGGTTGCGAAAGTTGTGGCGCCGACCCATCCGACGTCGTCACCTCGGCAGAGTTCGCCACGTAGACGAAACCGGTCGGCACGGCAAAGGTGGCGACGCCGTCGTACACCGTGGTCCCGGCGGGCACGGTCACCACGGCACGCATCGAGACCGTCTCGCCGATCGTGGCCTGCGAGGTGGCATTGTTCCCCGATTCGTTCAGCGAATCAACGCCACTGAGCGCAACCGACGCTGTGCTGACCTTGCTGGTGTTGGTGTTGCTCGCCGCCCCCACGTTGAACGACGCCGACGGCACCGTGGAGTCGATGTTGCTCGAGGGCCAGAACACCTGAGCCGGGCTGACAGTGAGGTTCTGGTAGGTGCGTACACCCGACTTCACCGCGTACTGGAAACCGGCTGCAGCCCCCGTGGGAACCGTCGCGGTGACAAGCAGCCGCAGGGTGTAACCGGCAGGAATCGTGTCGACCGAGAACTTCAGCACATTGCTGCTCGTCGAACAGGTGAGTGAGGTGACCACGGGCTGAGGGGCTGCAGCGAAGGCCAATGCGCCCCCGTTCAACACCAGCGTCGCTGCGCCCGACAGGTCAGTTGGCAACGGGTCGAGTCGGGAACATCCGAGGCTCGACGGCAACACCACCCAGTCTTCTACCGCGCTCGCATCGGCGGCCTGCCGACCCGTCGTCGGGTCGACCAGGGGCACACTCGGTGAACCGGTGGAGCCTTGCCACCCACCGTTCTTGATGTCGAACTGATAGGTGACACGGTCGCCCTCACGCAGCGAGCTGGGCCCAGTCGAGCCCCCTGTCGACGTGGGGAAACCGGCGAGCGATACTCCGTCGCGCTGCACATCGTTGACGCTCACGGCGGGGGTGAGATCGGGCATGAACAACGACACCGAGGTATCCGTTCGGAACGACACCGCGGAGCCATCGGTACCGGTGCCTGTGGCCTTCAACCGATAGGCATAGTCGTTCGTGCTTTTCGCGATCGTCGGGTCGGTCGACCAGCGTTCGGCCACCACGATGTGGAAGGTCTCGTCCGCGGCCGAAAAACGTGGGTTCGCGGAAGGGTTCGTACCCACGGCGAACTGCAGCGTGTCGCCTGGGGTCACCCCGCCGGCAAGTTTCACCACCGAATCAGCGAGTTGGTTCGAGTACCCGGCGAACCCGACGAAACTCGCCGCGGGGTTCTGCACAAAAGTGACCAGTGGGTTGCGCACCGCCAGGTTTGCAGGCAGCTTCCAGGTGAGTTCGAAACACATCACCGCACCCGGAAGGTACCGCATCGTCGATCCGCCATACCTCGGCGACCCGTCACTGCAGCCGAGACCGCCGGGAGCGTTCGACGCGTCGGCACCCGACAATGCACGGAGCGACAACCCGCTCGCTTGCGACCATTCCGATGCGATCGATGCCGAGGCCGAGTCGCTCACCGACTGCGTCGAGGAGCCATCGACTGGGTCCACCGCCGACGTGGTTCCGGCGACGGAGATCGACGTGGCAAGAGTGTCGAACACCAGCACCGGGGTGCCCGTCGAGCGATAGTTGGCGCGGGTGACGCTCTGGAAGGTCAGCGAGAAGGTGGCATTGCGGGCACCCACCGCTGCGAGTTGCGCAGGGGTGAGCAGCGAGCTGAGCGCGAGGCTGAGGGTGGTGGTACCCGAACCGTTCACGTTCACCGCAGGCACCACGGGTACGGGGGTGCCGCCGATGACGAGCGATGCCGAACCGGCAACGAAGTCGAGGCCGTCACCCAACGTGGGCGTGAGCACCAAACCGGCCACCGAGCGATACTCCGACACCGCCACTTGAGCGGTCCAAGTGGTCACATTGCCGGTCGCCACACCGTTCGGACATGCCACAACGGGTGTCACGCCAACGCTGGTGGCAGCCCCATTGCATGCCGACAGCGTGACCGCGAGGTCGTGCGCGCTGATGGACGCCGTGTCGACGGCCCACTGACCGGTTGCCGACCCGGTCTGGATAGTGCCCGTATAGGTGCCCGAAACCGCTGCAACTGCCGACTGGGCGAGTGGGCTGCTCGTCTGGGTGGTGAGTGCAGCAGTGTTGTTGGCGAGGTTCGCCGCCGGGGCGGTGTTCATCGGCACTGTGGTCGT
>JBAXQV010000017.1:0-26555 GCA_037131575.1 Actinomycetota bacterium | reverse complement strand
ATTCGGCCACGTGGAAGCTGTCGTCCGACATGGCCGGAATGCCTGGGATGGCCGGTAACGGGTCGAGCATGCACGCCGACTGGTTCGGCGCATGGGACCCCACGGTGCAGGCCACCTGGACCCGTGAGTGCATCAACGCACTGCGCAACTGCATCGCCGGCCAACTCGGCGACGGCACCACCCTCGCCGGAAACTGGGCTCGCTACACCGGCCCGAAGTTGGTGACACCCCCCACCCACTGAACCACTCGGCCGGCCTCCCCTGACCGCCGATCAACCAGTGGTGCCCACGACCGCCCGGTCGTCGCGAGTGATCTCGCGACCACCGGGCGGTCGCGTGCGGGTCCACTGTTTCCCGAGGTCGATGAACCACTGTTCGAAGTAGCGAGTCGAGATGTGCGCCACGCCGAACGTGGCCAACAGCGCCGGAATGCGTTTCGCATAGCGAACCATGGCGGAGCCGCTCCCCATGAAGCCGTGCACCATGAGCGGGTGCCAGATGTACAGCGCGTAGGAGATCTCAGCCACGTACGCGAGGCGCTTGTTGCTCAGCGCCTTCGCCCACCAGGGGTCGGTCGCCACCATGGTGATCCCCACGAGTGCAGCCGCCAGATACGGCCGGGCGTAGTTCATCGGCACCACCGTGGGCATGCACGCGACCAGCAGCAACACCACCGCGACGCACACCACCGGGCCGGTGGCACGGCGACGGGTCAGGTCGAAGCGGAGAAAGCGGCCCGGCAGATCGGCGAGTCGATCGCGGTGCACGCACGTGGCCAACCACGCCCCCGAGAGAATCTCATCGACTCGGAACGGAGTGAAGATCGACACCGGATGGTGATACACGATGCGCGCCACGGTGAACCCCACGCACAGCACCGGGATGAGCACGAACACACGACGCCTGAGCACCAGCGCCGCGACAGCGATGAACACGTAGAAGTGCATCTCGGTGCACAGGCTCCACAAATGCGACGTGAGGTCGGTGAGCCAGTAGGGCGGCACGTTGGCGAAGAAGAACAGGTGCGCCACCAGGGTGATGGCGTCCATGCCCACGATGACGGCGGCGATGGCCACGAACAGCCACGCCAGCGGCACGATACGCATGAGTCGTCTGATCGAGAACGACCGCACCGACGGATTGAAGATGAGCGTCGACGTGATGAGGAAGCCCGACAGCGAGAAGAACAGGCACATGCCGAGCAACCCGGCCAACTCGTTGAGATGCAAGCGTGTTGGGCCGAGCGGCAACAGATGACATGCCAACACCGACAGGATGCTGATACCTCGCCAGCCAGCGAGGTTCGGGTAGCGAGGCATGTGCTCGCTCACTGCGGCTGCCGCTGGTGCGGTCATCGCCTCGTGCGCCATTCGGCAATCACCATCCCTGGGAATGCCAGGCCGTCGATGAAGTAACGATGGAACAACCGGCGCGGTTCTTGGATGAAGCGGAAGAACCATTCGGCCCCGATGCGCTGCATCCAACGCGGTGCCCGCCGTTTGAGGCCGTAGTACATCTCGAACGATGCACCGATGCCCAGGCACACGGGTACCGGCGCTGCCGACATGGCACGCCACTGTCGGTGGAACGATTCGATGAGGCGCTCTTGGCGCGGGAAGCCAACGGTGAAGAACGCGAACTCCACACCTGCCTCGAGAGCTGCAGCGACGCACTCCTGCGCGAATCGCTCGAACAGCCCCACATCGTCGAGAGGTAGTTTCGGCGCAACCAGGCACACCGCATTGCGGTGCTCGGCCGCGGCACGCGTGGCAATCTCGTCGCTCGAGGCCACCACCAATGCAGGGGTTTCGGCGGCCACGAGTCGCGGCCACAGTTCGGCGACCAACGAGCTACCGGGCAATCGCGCGGTGAGTGGCGCGCCGAGGAGCCTGCTCGCCCACACGATCGGCTGCCCATCGGGCAACACGTATTCAGCCGAGGCCGCTACGGCGGCGGCAGTGGCGTCGGTGTTGCGCTTGAGCTTCACCAGATGGTCGACATTCGGGGTGACCACGATTCCAGAACCGCGCGCCACGGGCGGCGCGACGCGCGAGTCGACATCGGCACCTACGGCCACCCGCGCCTCAGCCCGCTGGGCGAGGAGCTCGTCGAGTACCACCTGCACAGTGGGCGCATCGACAAAGTCGAGTCCGAACATTCGGCGCCGTTGCACCATAGAGCAATCCACGGTAACCAACCGTTCAGAAACGGCACCTCGAGGCACGCAACTTGGGGCTTTCTGCCGGAATTTCGAGCCATTCGGCGCGACCTGCGGCCATGCGGCCCCGGCGACCATGATTCAGGACGTTTGCTAGCTGCACGAAACGGTTGTGGTCGGCACAGTAAAGAACGTCGAAGCGTGGTCGACGGAGCGCACACGAATTCGACAGGAAGAGCCATGGAATCCTCGGTCGCTTACATCCTGACGAACTACCCGCGGTTGAGTCATACATTCATCGCGCGCGAGATCAACGACCTCGAGTCTCTCGGGGTGCGAGTGGAGCGCGTCGCCATGAACGCCGTTCTGCCCTCCGACCTCGAAACGCGAGACGGGCGCTGCGAGAGCGAGAAGACCTTCTACATCAAGACGTCGTCAACGTCGGCGATCGTGAAGGCCGTCTTCGCGGCCATGCGGATGTCGCCCCTCGGCTTCGCCCGCTTGGCGTGGCGTTCAGTGCGTATGGGTGGCACCGATCTGCGCGCCATGCTGTGGCGGCTCTTCTATCTCGTCGAAGCTGCGCTGGTGTGGGACCACCTGCGCACCACCGATGCTCGTCACCTGCACGCTCATTTCGGGCTCACCCCGGCAACCATTGCCTGGTTCACCGCCGACATCGGAAACTTCGATCGCACCCAACACTGGACGTGGAGTTTCACCAGCCACGGTTTCCAAGACTTCGTCGATGAACGCGAAGCACAGATCGCGTTGAAGACTGCACATGCGAGCTTCGTGGTGGGCATCAGCGACTTCACCCGGTCGCAACTGATGCGCCTCAGCAACCCCCAGTTCTGGGACCGGTTCGAAATCGTGCGGTGCGGTATCGACGTCGACGAGTTCGCCTTTCGCGCGCAACACCCCGACAACCCGATTCCACGAGTCGTCACGGTGGCTCGTCTGTCGCCCGAGAAGGGCCATGTGATCATCGTCAACGCGGTGAAGCAGTTGCGCGATCGAGGCGTCGATGTGATCGCCGAGTTCGTGGGCGGTGGGCCGTTCCGCGACGAGATCAAGGCTGAAGCCGAGCGACTCGGTGTGAGCGATCGCGTGGAGTTCACCGGCGAACTCGAGGCACCTGGCGTGGTCGAGCGGTTGAACCAGGCCGATGTGTTCTGCCTGCCGTCGTTCGCCGAAGGGCTGCCCGTGTCGATCATGGAAGCGATGGCCATCGGCGTTCCGGTGATCACCACCTACATCAGTGGCATTCCCGAGCTGGCCCAAGACCACCGGCGCGCACTCACCCTGCCCGCCGGCAACGTCGAAGCGCTCGCCGATGCCATCACCGAACTGATCAACGATCGGGCACTCGGTGAGGAACTGGCGAAGGCCGCGCGTGCCGAGATCGAACTGAACTACTCGAGCATCGACAACGTCGCGCGGCTGGCTGCGCTTTTCGCCAACGCCCGAGCACCAAGGCCCGCCGATGGCGGCAGCTGAGCGTCCTCGCCGAGAACTTGCCTCGAACACCCTCTGGTCGCTGATCGAGGAGGGCAGCGGCATGGTGAGCGCCGTCGTGGGTGTGCTCGTGCTCATTCCCCACCTCGGACGCGAGCTGTACCTCGTGTACGCCGGTTTGTACGCCCTCGTGGGGTTCTTCTCGGTGTTTCCGCAAAGCGGTGTCACCCTCACGGTGCTCGAACACACGGTACGCAACGACGAGTCACCACGAATGGTGGCGCGTTCGTGCATGAGCCTCGCTGTGCTCACCGGCCTCGCGCTCACGCCGTTGTGCATCGGGGTTGCGGCGATCTTCTCGCCGACGGTGCCTCTTGTCACCGTGGTGCTGTTCACGGTGAGTGAACTGATCGTGCAGTCGGTGTGGAGCGTGCTGGTTGCGTTGGCGCAATCGACGCGCAGCTATCAGACCGGCATCGTGTTGCGCGTCATCAGTATCGCCATGCGCCTCGCAGTGATGTTCGTACTGGTGGCATTCGATGTGCTCACGCTCAACTCGCTAGCCATCACCAACCTGGTACTCGTGGCCGGGTCGATCGTGGTGGTGGGCGCCATCGCCACGCGAGGTGGTTGGGTGTCGATGCGACCCGGGCGCATCTCGCGCACGCACGCGCGGAGCATGATCACCTACGCGCTCGGCATCGGCGCGTCGACGGTGCACAACACCGGCGACAACTACGTACTCCTCGCCACGCACCCCAAAGGTGATGCCGGCGTGTACCCGGCTGGGCAGCGCGCCGTGTCGTTGGCCATGGTGCCGCTCAGTGCGCTCGCCGCGTCCACCCACTTCGCCGTACTGCGCGCCGGTCGTGAGATGACCAACCAGCTCCACAAGGCGTGGAGGTTCACCCTGGTGGGCGCGTGTTACGCAGTACCGGCAGCCATCGTGCTGGCCATCGCCGCGCCCGTGGTGCCGTTGGTGCTCGGTCACGAATTCGACGGTACGACGAACGTGATCAGGCTGCTCGCACCCGTGGTGGTGCTACGCGGACTCAGCGTCTTCCCCATGAACGGTTTGCTCGGGTTGGGCCTCAGTTCGCTGCGCACCAAGCTGTTGTTGTTCAACGCGTTCTTCAGTGTGTCGCTGTACCTGGCGCTCATTCCCAAGTATTCGTGGCACGGAGCCGCAGCGGCCACGCTCATCTCCGAAGTGGTGAGTTTCATCATCGCCTGGGTGGCGCTCAGCATCACCCAGCGCCGGGTCGACCGACTCGACAGCCCAGCGCTCACCGACGACGATGCCGAGATCGCCGAACTCGTGAGTGTGGTGAGCGAATTGAGCCAGGAACACATCGCATGAGCGCCAAGCTCGGTTCGATCGTCGTACCTGCCCACAACGAGGCGACCGTGATCGAGCGAACTCTGCGCGCCCTCGTCGATGGTCTCGACATCAGCCGAGTGGAGATGGTGATTGCGTGCAACGGCTGCACCGATGACACCGCGGCCGTGGTGCGTTCGCTCGACCTGCCGCTCGAGGTGCTCGAACTCGGCCCGGTGGGCAAGGTCGGCGCACTCCGTGCAGCAGAGCGGCACATCACCGCACTCCCGCGCCTCTACATCGATGCCGATGTGGTGCTGCCCGGCAACTCGGCACGAGCGGTGCTCGAAGCACTGGCGAACGGTGCCGTTGCCGCACGCCCACCCATCGAGTTCGACGTGAATGGTGCCTCATGGGCCGTGCGCCGCTTCGCAGCATGCCGCGCCAAGCTGCCTGGTGTGATGCACGAGTTGTGCGGCGCCGGCGTATACGGGCTGTCGGCCATCGCCCGAGCACGCTTCGACGAGTTCCCCGACCTCACCGCCGACGACCTCTACGTCGCCCGCATGGTTCACGACAGTGAGGTCACCATCGTGCCCTGCACCCCGGTGAAAGTGGCGCTTCCTCGCACTACGCGCGCCCTGGTACACACCCTCGCGCGGGTGTACCGCGGCAATGCCGAACTCGGCGCTCGCCTCACCGACGATGCTCGACCCAGCACCTCGCGTACCAGCCGCGACCTTGCCCACCTGTTGCGATCGCCGTTCCGGTGGGTCGACGTGGGCGTGTACGTAGCGTTCGGTGTTGCCGGCCGGTTCGCCGCCCGGCGCGGCACCACGAGCGCCTGGGAGCGCGACGACACCGCCCGTCAGCCTGTTGCGGTGGCACCATGAAACGCCCTCGCGCACCGCACGTCGACAGGGCGCCGTGGGCCAACTCGGCCGACTCCGATGTGAGCCCCACGCAGCTGTGGATCCTGTCGGGCCAAGCAGGGATCATCGTTGCCTTCCTCGCCGGGTTCGACGTGATCCACTTCACTCCGAAGAAGGCATCGCTGGCGGTGATGTTCTTCACCTTCTTGTGCGTGATGCTCGGCCCACACGGTCGCTACCGCAAGATCATCATCAACTACTCGGTGTTCGCAATGATCTGGTGGTGGTTCATGTCGGGCTTCTGGACCGTCGTGCACTACGGCTGGTGGACTTCCATCCAGGCCAACATCCCGCTGTTCTTCTGCGTCGTCATCCTGGCGGGCATGCTGCCCACTCGGCATCTCGTCGTCGCCATCTTGTACCAGTGCTACGCAGTGATCGTGTTCGAGTACTTCTGGACGGCCACGCACTACACATCGTCCACCGCCAACTTCGACCCGAACGGAATCGACACCAACGCGGGGTGGCACGGCAGTTTCATCCACAAGAATGCGATGGCGCCCTACTTGGTGATGGTGATCGTGGCCATCTTGTTGCTCGAGAAGCGCAAGCGTGTACGACTCACCTTCCTCGGCCTCGCCGGGTTGTTCATCACCATGTCGAACTGCTCCACCGCTTGGGCAACACTCATCATCGTGCTCGCCTTCCACGCTTGGTTCGAGATCTACGTGCGACGCGAGGGCCGCATGAAGCCGGCCACCATGGTGCTCTCGGCTATCTGCGGCGTACTCCTCATCGGCGTTGGCACCATGATGTGGCAGAAGGTGGTCACCGCTGGCGGTAAAGACCTCACGTTCTCGGGTCGAACCGTCATCTGGGAGTCGGCCATTCCAGCCATCAAGGCGAGACCCTGGATCGGCTACGGGCTCGGTGGCGTCTTCACCAACCTCGCCGTGGAACCGTCGCGCTCGATCATCACCCACATCGGCTTTCCCATCGGCCATGCGCACAGCAGCTACTTCCAACTCCTCCTCGAGATGGGCATCATCGGCCTGGGTCTGTGGTTGATGATCTCGATCACCACCATCGTGACATCGGCTCGACTGCTCGGCTACAACCCCGCAATCGCCCAGTTCGGCATCCTGTACTGCCTCACGATGCTGGTGACATCGTTCTCGGAAACGCTCTCAGGCGGTGGATGGGTCGCTGTGCTCATCATCATCCGTGCACTCGTGAGCCGCGAGTTCAAACACGAACGATTCAACGTTGTCGGCGGCACGCCACGGCGTCGGTTCGAGGCAGCGCCCGCATCGACCCCGAATGGTCCGCCCCCACATCTGGTCGGAGTGGCTCAATGAGAGTGCTGTTCCTCCTCCCTGGGTTGCACCGCGTGCAACGCGGTGCCGAAGTGGCGTTCGAGTCGGTGGCACGAGAACTGGCGCTCCATGGCGACGACGTGACACTGATGGGGTCGGGGCACCCGCGCCCCGATGATCCGTACGCCTTCGTTCGCGTACCGGTGATTCCGCGTGAACGATTCGAACGATGGCCCAACTTTCCGCCCCTGCGCAACGCACCGGCGTACGAAGGCCTCAGCGGCGTGCCTGGCGAGTTACGTGCCTTCCATCCCGGCGACTTCGACGTGACCCTCACGTGTGGCTACCCGCTCGAGAACTGGGTACTCCGCAAACCGCGCCTCAGGGGAAACCGGCCGGCGCATGTGTTCGTCTCACAGAACGGCGATTGGCCTGCCTACGCGAACAATCGCGAGTACCGCTGGTTCGGGTGCGAAGGGTTGGTGTGCACCAATCCCGAATACTTCGAACGGAACAAGCACCGCTGGAATTGCGCGCTCATTCCCAATGGCGTCGACACCGACCGCTTCGTACCTGGCGCCGGTGATCGATCGCGGTTCGGCCTTCCCACCGACATGCCCCTGGTGCTCATGGTGAGTGCACTCGAGGACTACAAGCGCGTCATCGAGGGAATGCGGGCGGTGGCCTCACTCGACGGCGTGGCGATGGCCGTAGCTGGCGACGGCACCCTGCGCGACGAGGTCGACCAGCTCGCTGCCGAGATCTTGCCAGGCCGCTTCGTGCGGCTGAGCGTCGACAAGACCGAGATGCCCGAGTTGTACCGCTGCGCAGATGCCTTCTTGCACACGACCCTCGCCGAATCGTTCGGCAATGTGTACATCGAAGCGCTCGCCACGGGCTTGCCCATCGTGGCACACGATTCCACGACCACGCAGTGGATCCTCGGCGACGCTGCGCAACTCGTCGACACACACCACCACGAGGCCATCGTCGACGCCCTTCGCGAGGCGCTCACGCCGGCCAGCCGGGAAGCGACGAACACTCGCGCCACTGCCGCCAGCAATCGGTTCGCGTGGTCCACCATCGCCGCCCAATACCGCACGCTCATGGCCACGGCAATAGAGGTCGCGAACGCGTGACCGCGAGGCGGGGCGAGTCAGGCGAACGCGGCGACTCAGGCGAGCGAGGCGAGCTCGGCCGCCAGCGCGGCGCGGCGCGCCACCACGCCGGGGGTATCGCCCAGGCCGAGTGCGCCGGCCATGACATCCCAGCGATGGGAGACGTCGAGGTGCTTCAACCCGACACGACGGTTGGCCACACCGAGATCGATGACCGCCCGATCGTCGGTGAGCATCTCGCCGATATCGCCCGGCATCGAAGTGCACCCACCGGGCAGGTCGAACAGGCCAGGTGGGTTGCCGAGCGAACGCTCGATCATGTCGCGAGGCGGGTGCTCGCCGATGAGCACCGAACCACAGGCAACAGCCTCGTAGTAGCGCAAGCCCACTTCGGCCACACCGCCACGCAGATCGGCCTGATCGAGGCGCGCGAGGTTCGCCACGAACGCTCGGCTTCGCGCCGCCTGCTCGTAGAAGTGGCGACGATGCCCGTCGGGGCTCTCGACATTGGCGAGACCACCGGTGTCGTACTCGTAGAACTTGTCGTTGGCAGCAGCCCATTCCATGAGCATGTGATGTTGGCCCTTGTCGCGCCGACCACGGTTCGACACATCGACTCGCTTGCCCTCGATGGAGGTAGGCGGTTTCACCTGCAGCACGTCGACGCCGCACGGCACGAAGGACACGGGCGTCTTGGTGAGTGCCTGCATGTGAGGGATGACCTTCTCGAGACCCACGAACACGTGGTCGAGATGGTCGATGACATCGGTGAAGGCACCGGCGGCGGCAGGCAACCACACCGGCCACACTTCGAACACGTAGGCGATGAACCGATCGGCGATGGAACGCCAGCCGGGCATGGCGGCCAGAACGCCGAGTTGGTTGAGATCGCTCACCACGATGACAGCCAGGTCGTAGTGCTTCTCGCCGGCATTCCAGTCGAACGAGCGCAGCGACTTCACGCTCTTGGCAAGGTTGCGCGCCCGATGGCGGTCGGCCAGCATTTTGGGCAACGTACCCGTACGACGAGAGATCTCGATCGTGTCGGCATCGAGCACCGAAGCGATGACGCGTTCGAACTCGACGCAGTAGGCGAACCACGGCACGTTCCAGAGCGGCGATTCGGTCACCACGACTGCGTCGATCGATTCCGCCACGATTTCTCCTTCACATCGCCGGCCGCCGAGCCCGGGCGACTGCACAGCCCCTTTGCCCTCAGGCGATTGGGGCGTATACCTACGAAACTGCAGCGTACCCGCAGGTGGCACCACCAATACTTGTTCTCGCAATTTCAGGCCAATGGAGTGAACCCTTCAGACAAAGGCCCTACCTCGTGCAACGACCGCCGGTTGGTACCCTCGCGTATCGGCTCTCTTCCAGCTCTTCCCGAAACTGAACGTCCATTCGCCCATGCGTCGGGCACTGCTTCAGGACACTCTCGATGAGTAGCCGTTCACCGCTTCGCCTCACGCGCCGCGGCATGGTGGTGCTCGTCGCTGCCGTGGCGTTGGGAGTGGCGTCGTACGCAACGGGGTACGGGGCGTTCATCGTGCTCACGCTCATCGCGCTCGTGGTGGTGGCCATGGCCATCGCCATTCCGAGAGTGGCCTCATCGGTCGATTTCGATCGCGCCGATTCGCCGCGCGCCGTGGGCCGTGGCCAAACCGTGGAACTCACGCTCGCGGCCACGGCACGGCGGCCATCGCCCCCGATTCGGGTGGTCGATCACCTCGCCGGCCAACCGTTGCCGATGAGCCTTCCGGCAACGAGCCCAGAGGTGCAAACAGTGGTTCGGTACCGCGTGCAACCGCTGCGCCGCGGCATCCAAACCTTGGGGCCTCTGCTCGAAGAACGCACCGATCCCTTCGGCTTGGCAACGCGCACGCTCACCCACCAACTAGGCGGTGAAATCATCGTCTTCCCCGTGGTGCATCAACTCCGCCCCTCCGTGGCGGGCAAGGTGGGGCTGGGGCACCGTGAGATCGCGCCCACCCGAAGCGCCGACCCGGCAGCCGAGTTCCGCGGGATGCGCGAGTATCTACCCGGCGACAGCGATCGGCTCATCCACTGGCCGTCGTCAGCGCGTTCCGAGGTGCCCCTCGTGCGCGACCTCTACGAGACACCGCAACCGACACTCACCGTGCTGCTCGAAACCTACGACGGTGCCGCCACCGATGTGCTGTTCGAAGACTCAGTGGAAATCGCGGCCAGCCTGATGAGCGAGGCACTTGCCCGCGAGGTGGCCGTGACGTTGCGCACACGCGACCGCGCGGTACCAGGGCGAGCAGAGCCTGTGCGCCAAACAGCCGAAGCACTCGAACTGCTGGCCCGTGTCTCGCGTACCACCGCCGAAACCACCTTGCCCGCGTCGGCCATGGTCATCGGCGACCCGATGGCTCAGGTAGTGCTCATTGCCGGGGCAGGGTCGCCGCTCATCGGACAACTCGCCGCCATGGCGTCGATGGCACCACGGCTCGTGGTGCTGCGCCTCGACGATGGTGCTGCGCCGTTGGGGCCGCTGTCGGTACGCCATGTCGACCTGGCCAATGCCGAACAGTTCGCCACACTCTGGAATACCGCCGCTCTGGCGGTGTGAGTTCAGCGGCGAGCAGGAGCTGGTTCGCGAGGCAGGTCGTCGAGCGAGATCTGTTCCACGTCGGGCATGCCCGACAGGCCGAACGCCGGCATCGCCTGCTGTGGTTCGCCACGGTTACGACGGCTACGCCGCCCCACCGGCACGAACACCGGAAGCACCTCACCACGGGCATCGGCCAACTGCGTCTTGATGGTGGCCAGTGAACTGTTGAGTTGTTTGCGCACGGGCACGCACAGCACCACGGCATCGACGAGTTGGGTCAATTGCACGGTGAGTGCCGAGTCGAGCAGCGCGCCGCCGTCGAGCACCACGACATGGGCGTAGTGCTTGGCTGCGTCGACGAGTTCGGGGAGGTTCTGGCGACGCAACCCCGACGACACCGACTTGTCGCCGATACCCACCACGCTCAGTCCTGGTACCGCTGTTGCGCTGAATGGGTCGAGTCGGCCGCTCGAGGTGGAACGCCGACCGTTGGCGTTGGTGGCGGCATAGGCCAACAACGCCGGGATACCGGGCGCGCCGGCGGCGAACACATGGGTGAGTTCGCTGTGACGCTGATCGGCGTCGATGAGCAGTACCCGCGAACCGTGGGCCGCGAAACGATTGGCCATTGCCTCCGCGACGGTGGTGCAACCCGATGACCGCTCGGTTCCCACCACCACCACGGTGAAGGCCTCACCAACGCGGGCATTGGTTTCGGCACGCACGTTGAGCATGTCGACGAATGGTGCCAGCGGTTGCGGCAGGGCCTCGAGCGCCGTGCGACGGTTCTTCGAGAGCGCCCGCATCTTGGGCATATCACCAACGACTTCGGCGCCGAGGATCTCAGCCATCTGGTGCCGATCGAGCGAACGCTTCGACAAGCTGGCCAGAGCGGCGGCGGCAACGACACCGAGCAGAACGCCCGTGAACATGGCCGCGAACAGCTTCTTCTTCGTGCCGACGGGGACGGTGAGCGTGGCCTTCGACGCCGGTTGGATTTCGCGACTGCTCACCTGCACCTTCGAGTTGAGTTCGAGCCGATCGCGTGCTTGGGACACACGGTCGAGGTGCGCCAGCAGAATGGCGCGATCGTCGGAAAGTTTCGGATCGATGACCGCGAATTCAGGTACTGGCCCACCACTGTTCGACAGGTACGGAGCGAGCTTCGCCTCGATCTGCGTGTTGATCTCGTCGAGTTGGGCGTGGAGGTCTTTCAGTTGAGCGTTCAGGTTGGCCAGCGCCGGGCCCTGCGCATCTTCGATCTGCTTGGTGACGCGCAGGAAGTACTGCTTCACGTACCCTTCGGCAATTGCTTGCGCCTGAGTACCGTCGCCCGATTCGACCTTGATCTCCAGCACGTCGGTACCAACGTTCTGCGTGACAGTGGTGAGCATTGCCACCACACTGCCCGTGAGACCACCACCCACCTCCTCAGCAACGGCGTCAGCCATGCTCGACGACTGCACCATCATCAATTGGCCCAGCAGGTAACGGTCGGTGGCAGCCACGAACTGGCCCTGTACAGAATCGGAGGGTGGTGCGATGTAGAGCAGCGCGCGCGACTGGTACACGGGGACGTTCTCGGTGGTGAACTGCAAGCCCACCGCAGTGCCGAGCACGGTGAAAGCGACGATCACCCACCAGTAGCGCTTCATCGCGTTGAGAATGAACGAGAGTTCCATGTCGCGTGCTCCGAAACCGTTGGTCGCCAGCCCGAGTTCCCTTGGTGAAAGTCCACTTCAGGAAGTGCGGTCGTACGCAGATCGTACGGTTGACCATTCCACCATCGGCATCAGGGCAGGCGAACTTGACCAAATCCTTCCAGTTGCCAGAACAATGGCCCATTGTCCGGACTATCGGCTGCGTCACCATGTCGGGTGACTGGCTGCTCCGTACAGTTACCGTCTGTACAGGCCCAGTGCACCCACCCACAGGCCGACAGATCACAGGTATTCGCACGATGTTGTTCCATCCACTTTCTCTCTCCGGTGCCTTCCTCGTCGAACAGCAGGCACTCCACGATGAGCGCGGCTCATTCGCGCGGGCGTTCTGCGACACCGAACTCGCCGAGCACGGCATCGATTTCCCGGTGCGCCAGATCAACAACTCGCGAAACCGCCTCGCCGGCACGATCCGTGGCTTTCATTGCCAGCTTCCGCCGCATGCCGAACAGAAGTTCCTCCGCTGTGTGCGCGGTTCGTTCGTCGACGTCATCGTCGATCTCCGGCCCGAATCGCCCACCTTTCTCACGACGGTCAGCGTGGAATTGTCGGCCGACAATCAACTCGCAGTGCTGGTGCCCGAGCGGTGCGCACATGCCATGCAGACACTCGAAGACGACACCGAAGCGCTCTACCTGGTGAGCAACCCCTACACCCCCCACGCCGAGTTCGGGGTGCGTCACGACGACCCCCTGCTGGCCATCGACTGGCCGATTCCGGTGACTGAGGTGTCGCCGAAAGATCGCAGCTGGCCACTCTTGGCCGAGAGCCTTCCGCTCATCCACCGTCATATGACCCTCGAACCTGCCCACGGAGGCATTGCATGATCATCATCGACACCGCGCTCGCTGCCCGCGAGCAGGCCGGCAAACCCATCCGCGTGGGGGTGTACGGCGCTGGTGCAGCCGGACGAGGGTTCATCAACCAGGTCACCAACGCGGTGCCCGGCATGGTGGTGGCGGCGGTGTCGAATCGCACACTCGAGCGCGCCGTCGATGCATACCGCTACGCGGGTGCCGACGAACCCAGTGTGGTCACCAACCGGGCCGATCTCGATGCCGCCATTGCCGCCGGTCGGCCCGCTGTGACCGACAACCCGAGTCTGCTCGCCCAGTCGGAACTCATCGACTGCCTCATCGACATCACCGGGCAGGTGGAGTTCGGGGCCGCCATCGCCCTCGAGGCCATCGCCAACGGCAAGCACATGGTGCTCATGAACGCCGAGGTCGATTCCACCGTGGGGCCCATCCTGCACGAGAAGGCACGCCAGGCCGGTGTGATCTTCACCATGGTCGATGGCGACCAACCCGGCGTACAGATGAACCTCCATCGCCAGGTGAAGGCAATGGGTTTCATCCCTCGCGTGCTCGGCAATGTGAAGGGTCTGCAGGACGAATACCGCACGCCCACCACCCAGCAGGGCTTTGCTGAACAGTGGAACCAAGACGTGCGCATGGTCACCTCGTTCGCCGACGGGTCGAAGGTGAATGTGGAGCAATGCGTGGTGGCCAACGCCACCGGTTTCGTGGTGGCTCGCCGCGGTATGAAGCGCGAGAGCTACACCGGCCATGTCGACGATCTGGTCACGCACTACGACCTCGACGAACTGCGCGAACTCGGCGGTGTGGTCGACTTCGTGATCGGCCCCAAGCCGGGGCCGGGGGTTTTCTGCCTCGCCGAACAACCCGATCCGCGCCAGCACCGCTACATCGAGCTGTACAAGCTCGGTGCCGGGCCGCTGTACAGCTTCTACGTGCCGTATCACCTGTGCCATTTCGAGGCGCCGTTCACCATTGCTCGCGCCGTGTTGTTCGGCGACGTGGCCGGTCGGCCGCTCGGCGGGCCGGTGGTGGAAGTGGTGGCGCTCGCCAAGCGCGACCTGGTGGCTGGTGAGGAACTCGAAGGTTTCGGCGGGTACAACACCTACGGGCAGGCCGAGAACGCCGGTGCCGTGCGCTCCGAGAACCTGCTGCCGCAGGGCCTGGCCCCCGGCTGCCGAGTGGTGCGCGACATCCGCCGCGACACCACCCTCACCTGGGCCGATGTCGAGGCCCCTCGCGACCGCCTCGCCCACCAGCTGTACGCCGAGCAACAGCGTCGTTTCAGCGCCGCCTGACACGGTGGCGAGTCGCGCGCCACGTGCGATCTAACCGAGCGTGCTGAAGCGCTCGATCTGAGCCAGTGTGACGGCACGCATATCGGCACCGTCGAGATGCGCGCGGTACCAATCGACCAACCAGTCGAGCGCGCCGTCGAGGCCCAGCCGTGGTGTCCACCCGAGTTGGGTACGCGCCTTCGAGCAGTCGAGTTTCAGCAACTGTGCTTCATGCGGGCCACCATCGGGCTGCGCCACCCAGGCGGCACCATCGCCCCATCGATCGGCCATGCGGTCGACGACCCAGTGAACGGGGCGGGCATCGGTGTCGGCCGGCCCGAAGTTCCATGCCGACGCCATCGGTTCGCCGTGCGTGGCGAGCCGCTCGCCGAGCAGCAGGTAACCAGCCAACGGTTCGAGCACATGCTGCCACGGCCGCAACGCGTCGGGGTTGCGGATCACCACGGGCTCACCGGCGGTGAAGGCGCGCACCATGTCGGGGATCAGTCGGTCGGTCGACCAGTCGCCGCCACCGATCACATTGCCGGCGCGAGCGCTCGCGAGCCACGCCGAATCGGGGTCGTGAAAGAACGAACGACGAAACGACGCCGTCACCAACTCGGCACAACCCTTGCTGGCCGAGTAGGGGTCGTGGCCGCCCATGTGGTCGTCTTCGCGATAGCCCCATGGCCACTCGCGGTTCTCGTAACACTTGTCGCTGGTGACGCTCACCACCGCCTGTACCGATGGCCGTCGAGCAGCGTCGAGCACGGCAGCTGTGCCCACCACATTGGTGGCGAAGGTGTCGATGGGTTCGGCGTAGCTCTGCCGCACCAACGCCTGCGCGGCGAGGTGGAACACCACCTCGGGTTCGCTCGCATCGAACGCGGCGCGCACCTCGGCGGGGTTGCGGATATCGCCGATGATGCTCTCCATGCCCTCGCCCACACGCGCCACTTCGAACAGGTTGGGTTGGCCCTCAGGACGCAGCGCGAAGCCGGTGACGTCGGCACCGAGCGCCTGCAACCACAGACTCAACCAACCGCCCTTGAAACCGGTGTGGCCGGTCACCAACACGCGCCGGCCCTGCCAGAACGAGGAAGGGCTCACCACACCTTCCACGGCGCCGACCCCGACGCCCAGAGCGATTCGAGCACCTGCCGGTCGCGCAACGTGTCCATGGGTTGCCAGAAGCCGCGGTGCTGATATGCCATCAACTGGCCGTCGGCAGCCAGCGAACGGAGCGGCTCCTGCTCCCAGGTCACATGGTCGCCTTCGATGCGATCGATGACCGACGGCTCGAGCACGCAGAACCCACCGTTCACCCAGGCGCCGTCTCCATCGGGCTTTTCGTTGAAGGCATTCACGGCGGTCTGCCCTTCGTGCAACACCAACGCGCCGAAGCGGCCGGCAGGTTGTACGGCCGTCATCGTGGCTTCCGCGCCATGGTTGCGATGGAACTCGATCGATGCCGTGATGTCGACATCGGCTACGCCATCGCCGTAGGTGAGGCAGAACGTCTCATCGCCGATGTAGTCGCGCACGCGACGCAGGCGGCCACCGGTGAGCGTGTCTTCACCGGTGTTGATGAGCGACACCCGCCAGTTCTCACTCTCACCGGCGTGGTACTCGACCTCGTTCTTGGCCAGATCGAAGGTGACATCGCTCATGGTGAGGTAGTAGTCGGCGAACCACTCCTTGATCACACCGCTCTTGTAGCCACAGCAGACGATGAATTCGTCCACGCCGTGGTACGAGTAGATCTTCATGATGTGCCACAGGATCGGGTAACCGCCCACCTCCACCATCGGTTTCGGGCGCACCACTGTCTCTTCACTGAGACGGGTCCCGAGACCACCAGCAAGAATCACCGCTTTCATGACACTCCGATCAGTCCGGCTGAGCAGCCATTTTTCAAGGATTTCGAAACGATTTCGACGGTAGGCAGGCAGCCGGGGCGGCCACCTGAGACCTTTGGGGTAGCGGATGCCAGTTTTTGTGCCCGAACCCGTGACGCTGCCGCGCGTTTCCGGACGATCACTCCCTGTGACCAACTTCGCGGTGCGTGTGATTTCGCTTGAAGCGACCACACGAACGCGCCTCACCACTCGAAACAGCGCATGAACAACCCCCCGGTGCCCACGATCAGCCGCGAGTACGCCTCCGAGGCGATGGCGCGCATCGAAACAGCCGTGGGCGACATCATCCGTGGCAAGACCGAGCAGATCAGGCTCGCCGTGGCATGCATGGTGGCCGAGGGGCATCTGCTCATCGAAGACCGGCCAGGAACGGGGAAGACCTCACTGGCCAAAGCCATCGCGGGTGCAATCGGCGGCTCGGTACGGCGTATCCAGTTCACGCCCGACCTGATGGCCTCCGACGTGACCGGCGTGTCAGTGTTCGACCGCGATCGTGTGGGCTTCTCGTTCCGACAGGGCCCGGTGTTCGCCAACATCGTCATCGCCGACGAGATCAACCGCGCCTCACCGAAGACGCAGTCGGCACTGCTCGAGGTGATGGAAGAACGGCAGGTCACCAACGACGGCTTCACGCACCCGCTGCCGCATCCGTTCATGGTGGTCGCCACCCAGAACCCGTTCGACTTCCACGGCACCTACCCGCTTCCCGAAACACAACTCGACCGGTTCGCGATGAAGCTGTCGCTGGGCTATGCGTCTCGCGATGCCGAACTCGATGTGATGGCACGGCCCGATGGGCACCTGCTCATCGACGAACTCGAACCGGTTCTTCCCCTGGGCGCATTCACGCATCTCATCACCGCCGCCCGCGCGGTAGCGGTGTCGGAGTCGATGCGTCACTACGTGGCCGATGTGGTGGAAGCCACCCGCCAGCATGCCGACCTCCGCCTCGGCGTGAGCACCCGTGGCACCCTGGTTCTGCTCGCCGTGGCGCGTGCCCTGGCATTGAGCAACGGCCGCGGGTTCGTGGCGCCCGACGACATCGCGATGCTGGTTCAGCCCGTGCTCGCCCACCGTGTGGCCGTCACCATCGACGCCGAGATGGAAGGCACCACTGCGGCTCAGGTGCTCACCCGCATCGTCGAGCAGGTGCCGGTACCGCGCAGTCGCACCGTGGCGCAGCGCTCGGCCTGAGCCACTGCCACTGCGCTGCATCGGGGCCACCGAGGCCGCCGTCGGAAGATGAGTTGTTACCTGGGCGAATTGCGGTACCGTGACCTTGAATTCGCTGCGTTCAGATTGTGTCAAGGCCCGCCAATTCGGTCGTCCTCCCGACACGATGAGCACAGCGCTCCCTCACTGCCATGACATCACTCAAGAAAATCCTCCTCGGCGACCCACTTTCGAGCGAAGACGAGCAGCATCAGCGGCTCAGTAAGGCCATCGCTCTCCCGGTGTTTGCGTCCGATGCCATTTCGTCAACGGCCTACGCCACCGACGAGATCCTCGTCGTCATCCTGCTCCAGGCCGGTGTGGGCGCAGCAGCGTTCAAGCCACTCGTGCCCATCGCCATCGTGGTGTGCGTGCTCATGGCCATCGTGGTGCTCAGCTACCGCCAAACCATCATGGCCTACCCCTCGGGTGGTGGCGCCTACATCGTGAGTCGCGAGAACCTGGGCGTCACCCCATCGCTGGTGGCAGGCGCCTCGCTCCTGGTCGACTACATCCTCACCGTGTCGGTGAGCGTGGCGGGTGGTGTGCTCGCCATCCGCACGGCCACCGGCTTCGACAGCAAGTGGACCGTACCGGTGTGTCTGTTGTGCGTGTTCATCATGACCGTCATGAACCTGCGCGGGGTGAAGGAGTCGGGCGCAGCGTTCGCCGGGCCCACCTATTTCTACATCCTCATGCTGCTCATCCTCATCGGCGTGGGCTTCTACCGCATCTTCGTGCAGCACGTCGGCCCCATCCCCGACAGCCTGCTCAGCGAAGATGCCCTCAGGAGAAAGCACCAGGTGGGCACCCTCGGTCTGCTCATGCTGCTCCGGGCATTCTCGTCGGGCGCCGTGGCCCTGTCGGGTGTGGAAGCCGTGTCGAACGGCGTGCCCGCGTTCCGCAAGCCCGAGAGCAAGAACGCCGCCACCACGCTCATGTGGATGGGCGGCATCCTCGGCAGCTGCTTCCTCGCCGTATCGATTCTTGCTTCACACCTCAAGCCGTACCGTGGCGAGGGCGACGGGAACGGGCTCGGCCTCATGGCCGAGTACCTGTACCACGGCAAGGGGGTCATGTTCTGGCTCACCATGATCGCCACCTTCCTCATCCTCATCCTCGCTGCCAACACCGCCTACGCCGACTTCCCTCGCCTCGCGTCGATCATCGCCAGAGACGGCTTCCTGCCCCGGCAGTTCTTCAACCGTGGCGCACGCCTGGTGTTCTCGAACGGTGTGCTCTTCCTGGCCATCGTGGCCAGCGCGCTCATCGTGGCCTTCCAAGGCGACATCTCCAAGCTCATTCCGCTCTACGCGTTCGGTGTGTTCACCGGCTTCACCCTCAGCCAGAGCGGTATGGTGCGGCACCACATCAAGCACAAGGAACCGCACTGGCAAGCCGGGCTGGTCATCAATGCTGTGGGCGCCTTCGCCACCGGCATGATCGCGATCATCGTGGTGGTGTCGAAGTTCACCGAGGGCGCCTACATCCCTGCGCTCCTCATCCCCATCATGGTGGCCATGTTCCGCGGTATCGGCCGCCACTACGCCAAAGGGCGGGAAGCCGTGCATGCCGAGCCGGGTTACTGGCCGCAACGCGAAACGCACACCATGGTGGTGCTCGTGGGTGGCGTGAACAAGGGCGTGCTGCACGGTGTGCAGTACGCCAAGTCGCTCAACCCCGATCGCATCATGGCCGTCACGGTGGCCAGCGACGATGACGAGCGCAAACGAGTGGAAGCGCAGTGGGCAGCATTCCAGGTACCCATCGAGTTGCACACCCTGTACTCGCCGTACCGCGAACTCACGCGGCCGGTCATGCAGTTCCTCGACGAAATCGACGAGCAGTACACCGACGACATCATCACCGTCGTCATCCCCGAGTTCGTCACCAGCTGGAACACCCAATGGCTGCACAACGGCAGCGCATTCGCGTTGAAGGCCAAGCTGCTCCAACGCCCGCACACTGCCGTGGTCTCCGTACCCGTGCACATGCAGGGCACCGGAATCGAAGAGTCCTAGGAGGATTCACCTATGCATGTCATCGTCGTCGGCTGCGGGCGCGTGGGTTCCACTGTTGCGCGCGAGCTGTCCACCAGTGGCCACACGGTGTGCGTCATCGACCGCAAGGCCGATGCGTTCCGTCGCCTCGGCCCCGACTTCGCGGGCCGCACCCTCACCGGTATCGGGTTCGATCGCGACACATTGCGCGAGGCCGGCATTGCCGCCGACTGCGCGGTCATGGCCGTCACCAGTGGCGACAACTCGAACGTGCTCATCGCCCGGGTGGCGCGTGAGACCTTCGGCGTCGAGCGCGTCGTCGCTCGCATCTACGACCCGAAGCGCGCTGCCATCTATGCCCGCCTCGGCATTCCTACCGTGGCCTCGGTGTCGTGGACGAGCGCGCGAGCGCTGCAACTGGTGCTGCCCGATTCGCACGACAGTGAATGGACCGACCCCACCGCACGGTTCGCCCTGGTGGAGCGGCCGGTGCCGGCATCAGCCGCAGGTAAGGCACTCAAAGACCTCGAGGCCGAGGGTATGCGCGTGGCACTGGTCATTCGCAACGGCGAGGCGCGCCTCGCCGACGCTTCGATGTTGCTGCAACAAGACGACATCATCCACGTGATGGTGGCCAACGACCGACTCGACTCGGTCAACCACGCACTGACGCATTCTGGAGGTCACTGATGAAGGTCGTCATCGCCGGCGCAGGCAGCGTCGGTCGCTACATGGCCCAACAACTCTGCGGTGCTGGCCACACCGTCACGCTCATCGACAACGATCCTGGCGTCGCTTCCCGCTCGCAATCGCTGAAGGGGACCGACGGCACGCCGGTCACCTTCCTGCTCGGCGACGCCTGTGAGGTCGACGTGCTCACCATCGCCGGCGTGGCCGAGGCCGATGTGGTGGCCGCCGTCACCGGTGACGACGAAGACAACCTGGTCATCTCCTTGCTCTCGAAGCAAGAGTTCGCCGTACCGCGTGTGGTGGGCCGGGTGAACAACCCCAACAACGAGTGGATGTTCACCGAGATGTGGGGTGTCGACGTTTCGGTGAGCACACCGCACCTCCTCACCGCCATGGTGGAAGAAGCCGTCACCATCGGTTCGTTCGTGCGTTTGCTGTCGCTCGAAGGTGGCAAGGCTCGCCTCGCCGAGGTCACGCTCGCCGCCGAGTCGCCGGCATTGGGTAAGGAGATCGCCGGTATCGGTCTGCCTCGTGAATCAACTGTGGTGGCACTGCTGCGCGATGGTCATGTGGTGGTACCCCGTGGCGACACGGTGCTCCGTCAGGGTGATGAAGTGCTGGTGCTGGTGACGGGCGATTCGGAAGACGACGTTCGGCGATTGCTGGTGGGCTGACCCATGGCGTTGCGGTTCCGCCGCCAGGAAACGGTGCCCGAAATCGTGGCGCCCGAGCCATCGGGCACCCCCATTGCTGCGGTTCGACCCCGCGAGCAGGTCACCGTCGTGGGCAAGGTCACACGGATGCGCGCCAAGCCCAGTTCGGGCTTACCGGCACTGTCGATCACCATCACCGATGCGTCGGGCACGGTGAACGTGGTGTGGACCGGCCGCCGCTCGATCGGCGGTATCGCGCTCGGCCGCAAGGTGGTCATCAGCGGTGTACCTCGCTTGAACGGCGACCGCGTCGAGTTTCTCAATCCGGTGTACACGCTGCTCGAGGCGTAACCGCACTCGTTACGGAAAGCGGGCTGCCAGCCATTCGGCCACGATGGCCAGCGCCTCTCGCCGATGCCCCTCGAGGTAGTGCGGCGCACCCTTCAGCTCCACATACGTGGTGTCGGCGGCCCCGGCATTGTCGACGATTTCCTTCGCCTGCCACACCCTGATCTCTGTGTCGGCCGTGGGGTGTACCAGCAGGGTGGGCACCTGTACCCGCGGCATGGTGTCGGCCAACTTGGCATGGCTCGACAAGCCCGACCAGGTGCTCAACCAACCCCGGCTGGTCATGGTGCGGGCCAAACCGCCGCGCCCATAGTTGGCATCGAACGGATCGGGAAATGCGAACAACGAACCCATCGGCCGTTCATCGGGGTCGATCGACAGGTCGAGGTACGCCGGGTCGGCGAGCGTGCGATAGATGGTGTGATAGCGGCTGAACACGGCGCGCCGACGTTGCTCTCGCCATGCAGCCGGGTCGGTGGCCGAGTCGATGGGCCGCAACCGGGCACCCGCTGCAGCGGCATCGGCGACTGCCGCTTTCGCCAAGGCATCGATCCGTGCCACCCGAGCCACCTGCGCGGCGCGATAGGTGGCCAACCAGTCGCGGTCGTATTCGCACGGCTGCGGCCAGGGCCGCCACCCGTTGTCGGGGTGATACATGTCGAGTTCGGGCACCGTGGAGAACGGATCATTCTCATCGGCCACGCTGGGGTCGATGACCTGCAGCATGAACACGCCTTCGCCCGGGTGCGCTGCCATGCCGATCCAGCCGTCGCCGATACCGAGTTCGGCGTGGGCGAGTGCCATGAGGCTGCCTCCACCTGAATTGCCCAGCAGCACCACTGCCTCCGCACCACGTCGCTTCATCTCGACATAGGCCGTGTTCACATCGACGATGCAGTTCTCGTGCAGACAGTCGGTGTCGTTGTTCTGATAGCGAGTGCCGAACCCGAACACGGCATAGCCCGCAGCGGCCAACAATGGGCACGCGTAGTGCACACTGAAATCGCCACGCGGGTGGCTCAGAATGACGGCCGTCTTCCAGGGTCGTCCGCCCGGCGGGGTCCAGAGCACACCACGCACCAAGGCTCCATCGGGCGACACCAGGCGAATGGATTCGCGTGGAACATCGACACCGGGGTCGTCGTCGGGCAGGGGCCAATAGTTCAGTCCGAACGGTCGCTGCCCGCCGAGATGCACATCGAGATCCTGCATGACCGTGCACTGTACGACCGGGTGATCTCGGTGTTGTCACCCAACCGCCTCCATGCACCGGGCCTATACTCCACCGGGTGACGGCGGCGCTCGAGGCAACGGTGCGGGAAGTGTTGGCCACGAAAGGGCGCCTGGGCCGCAACCCTCTGGCGCTGTCGCTCGACGACAATCTGTTCGACGCAGGGCTCACCAGCCAAGCCGCGGTGGAAGTGGTCTTCGGGTTGGAAGACACGCTCGGTGTGGAGGTGCCCGATTCGGCCATCACCCGCTTGAATCTCTCCACCATCGGTGGGCTCATCACCATGCTCAGTTCGGCTGATACTTCGACATGACCGAAGCGAGGCCCTCTGTCACACACGGTTGGCTCACGCTGGGCAGCGGAGCGATCGCCTTCACCGTGCTGACGCCCGTACAACCCACGTCGCGCGCGTGCCTGATCCTCCCGAGCGTGGGGCACGAGAACCTCAGCATGCACCGTGGGCTGGTTGCGTTGGCACGGCAACTCTCCACCGACCACCTCGTGGGCATGGTGCAGCACTGGGGCACCGATCAGTCGACGGGCAGCGTCGACGACGACCACCTGATCGATCGGTGGATCGCCGGCCTCGGCGCCGCGCTCGACGAACTCCGTTGCCGCGGGGCCACGAGTATCACGGTGGTCGCGCCGCGTCTCGGAGCCATCCTCGCCACCCACCTGCTCCCTCGCGCCGCGGTTGATTCCCTGGTGCTCTGGTCGCCCGTGGTGTCGGGACAGCGCTTCGTGCGCACGCTCACCGTGCTCGAGGCAGCGGGCCGCACGGTGGTCGACTCGGGCGACGGCATCAACGTGGCCGGCTTTCGGTATCCGCAACCGCTCCTCGACGACCTGGCTCGCCGCACCGCCCCCACCGAGGCACCACCCGCGGCGCGAGTGCTGGTGGTCGATGACGAGGCGCAACCATGCAGCCCGGCGTTCATCGATGCATTGCGCCAGTGCGGTACTCAGGTCGAACATGTGCAGTCGCCCGATATCGCTACGTGGATCCGTGCCGCACAATTCGAGATGCTGGTGCCCGAACAATCGATTGCCCGAATCACCGAATGGATGCGGGCCACCACCGCCACAGCACCCGACCAATCCGCGGTTGAACATGAGGGCAACAGTCAGTTCGTCGATTCGCTTGCACTTGCCACCGGTGGCAGCGAAACCGCAATATCCCTCGGACCACGGTATCTCTGCGCCTTACGCTCTGTGCCGGAGGATGCTGGGCCGGAGGGTGCTGGGCCAGAGGGTGCGGTGCTGCCAGTGGGCCTCGTGCTCGACTCCACCATCGGGCCCGGGCGCGCCTATGTGGACTTGGCGCGTTGGCAGACCAGCAGGGGTCGCGTCGTGGTTCGCTACGACTTCGCCGGCTATCGCTGGAGCCCCAACCGGCGCGAAGAACGGCACACGTTCGAATACGACGCCGACGATCGTGCCGACCTCGAGTCGATGGTAGGCAGCGTCTCCAGCATGGTCGAGCACGGTGTGGTGGCGGTGGGCTTCTGCGGTGGCGCCAACTTGTTGCTCCGTCGCTCGACCCTCGCGTCAGTGCTCGGCATCGTGTCGATCAACCCGCCGCTGTACGACCTGGCCATCGACCCCGATCGCAAACGGACCGACCGCACCGTATCGACCAATCCCATCGTGCGCCGCAGCGCGTACCTCTGGCGTTTCGTCATCGGCACCCGTGCTGCCAAGCGACGCATCGACGCCGCCCTGAAACAGCACACACGGTTGTTGTTCCTCTTCGACGCCGAAGACACCGGCCTCACGTTCTGGAACACGCGTCTCGCTCGGCGCTATCGCACCGCGGTGGCCAAGGGGTCGATCGCCATCGAGACGCTCCCCAACCTTGGGCACAACCTCGAAGGCGCCGACCTCCGCATCATCCTCGAACGAATCGACACCTTCATCGAACAGGTGTCGAACGACCAAGAGCAGTCAGTCGTCTGAACCGTCGGAGGGCAAGCTCAACTGTTTGGCCAAGGCCGAACGGTCGACTTTGCCCGTAGCGCTGCGCGGTAACGCCTCGATGAACTCGAACGCCGACGGCACGGCGTAGAGCGGAAGCCTCGCCTGTAACCGCCGCGACACTTCCACCAAGGCGGCATCATCGAGCGGTGCATCGACACCGTCGAACGCCTCGTAGAACACCACCAGTCGCCCCGCCGACGTGAGCACCACCGGGTCGCCGAACCCGCTGCGCAAACAGGCATCGGTCACTTCCCCGAGGTCGATACGAATGCCATTCACCTTCACGACCGAATCGCGGCGGTGAGCGAAACAGAGGTGGCGGCCGTGCTGGCGCACGTAGTCGCCTGTGTCGAACGAGCGCCCTGGCTTGCCGTTCACGATGGCATCACCGAATGCCGGGTCGTCGATTCCGTGATAGCCCTCGGCCAGCATCACCCCGCGCAGCACGATGCGCGTGCCCTGATCGTCGTCGACAAGGTCGAGTTCCCAGCCCGGTATGGGCGTGCCGATGGGCATGGTGGTGAGAGTTTCGTCGGCGAGGTCGAGTTCGCTCACCTCGTGCGCCGTGCAGAACAACGGACCCTCAGTGGGGCCATAGGTGTTGATGATGCGCGCTGTGGGCAGTGCGGCACGCAATGCCACACACTGTTCGCGCAGGAGGGGTTCGCCGCAGAACGACAACACACGCAACTCCGACAGTGGGCGGCCGCCCCGCAGCAGGTAGCGGGTGACACTGGGCACCGAATGCCAATGCGTGATCCGCTGTTCGTCGACGAACTTGTTCAACTTGGTGGTTTCGCCCAGAGTGGTGAGCCCTACCAGGGTTGCGCCACCACCAATGGCAGTGAGGAAGTCGACCAGGTTCAGGTCGAATCCGATGTTCGAGAACTGCGCCCACCGATCGCCCGGCCCGACGTCGTAGAACGGTAACGACCAGCCGATGAACTTGACGGTGGCATCGTGACGCACCTCGACCAACTTGGGCACGCCGGTGGTACCCGACGTCGACATGAAGTAGCGGGCGTCGTCGCCCGCCACGATGTGAGTGTCGGGTGCGAGCGTCGCGGGCGACGTGGGGCCGAGATGCGACGAATCGATGAGATCGACCTCGTGGCCGAGCGCTCGCAACGCCTCCACCCGATCGGCCTGGTCGGTGATGATGATCGCCCGATCGAGTTGCCGAACGATGGCATCGACGCGACCTACCGGGTTGAGAATGTCGATGGGGCAGAACGATCGCCCGTAGGTGAACGCGGCGGCGAGAAATTGGTAGTACGCCAACGACTTCTCGATGTGCAACACCAGCACCCGGTCGGTGTCGGGGTAGCGCAACGCCCAGCGCTGCGCGGCATCGAACAGGTCGCCATACGACAGCGAGCTCCCCTGGGCGGGGAGCTCGACTGCTGAGAGGTCGCGATGACGGGCGAACGACGCTGAAAGAACGTCAGCAAGTACACCCATGAGCGGATCTTATCGTTGCACCCGATTGCGAAATCGGGTGCTGGCCAGGTCAGGCCGATTGAATCTTGATCTCGATGTCGACACCGGCCGGCAATTCAATTCGCTGCAAGCTGTCGATGGTCTTTGCGTTCGGATCGATGATGTCGATGAGCCGCTTGTGGATGCGCATCTCGAAGTGCTCGCGTGAGTCCTTGTCGATGTGCGGGCCACGGATGACCGTGTAACGGTGCTTATCGGTGGGCAGCGGGATGGGGCCACGAATGGTGGCGTTGGTACGAGTGACGGTCTCGACGATCTTGCGCGTCGACTGGTCGATGATCTCGTGATCGAATGCCTTGAGGCGGATGCGGATGCTCGATTGGGCCATGATGTGTCAGCTCACTTGTTGATCTTGGTGACGCGGCCAGCGCCAACGGTACGGCCACCCTCACGG
>JBAXQV010000016.1:0-26693 GCA_037131575.1 Actinomycetota bacterium | reverse complement strand
GTACTTGCCGTCGATGGGGCCCTTGTAGAAGCCGAGTTGTGTGAGCACCACCTGCAGGTTGGCCGTTGCTTGGCTCACTGCGGTGCTCCCTCCGCCGATCTTGCCGCGCAGGGCTTCGTCGGTGGCCTGGTCGTATTCGCCGGTGGCTGGCAGGTTGCTCGCGGCTTGGAAGGCGCTGAGCGCGGCCTTGGTGGCTTCGTTGTACACCCCGTCGATGGGGCCCGCGTAGTAGCCGAGCAGCTTCAACTGCGCCTGCAAGGTGGTGACGAAGGTGGCCGATGCGATGGCTGCCTGATACGCGGCGTCGTTCTTCTGCGCAGCGAGGTCGATATCGATCGCTGAGCTTTCCTTCAGCTCGCCACCGGCGATGACGGTGGTGGTGATTCGAGCGGTTGACGGCTCGCCGTTGTCGTCGAACGCGATCTTGCCGCTCTGGCCGTCGTAGTCGATGTCTTCGCCGGCACCCAGCTTGGTCAAGCAGTCGGCCACGGTGGTGCAGGTGGTGCCGCCCCCGGTGACCGTGGTCATCTGTTCAGCGATCTTGGCGGCTTCGATGGTGCCGGCTGCCTGCGCCGCGAGCGCGAGCGACACCACGCAGTCGTACGCCTGAGCTGCGTAAATGACCTCACCGTCGGGCTGGCGCGACAACAACGAGGCGAGATAGTCGCGGTTACCGGTGGCGCCGATGATGGTGGTGCCATCGGCCTTGGTGGGGGCATCGGGGAATGCCTGCAGCGCCAGACGGGGGGTGAAGGAACCATCGAGGCCGATGACGCTGGTGGTGGCGATACCGGCCTTCACCAACTCGGCAAGCAGCAGCGCACTTTCGCCATAGCTCACCATCACCACTTGCTGAGGCGAAGTGGCAGCAACGGCTGCAGCGGTGGTGGCAAACAGCACGTTCGATGCGTCGTACGACACGAGCGAAGCCTTCATACCTTGGGCAGTGAGCGAATTGGCAAGACCGCCACCCACGCCTGCACCGTATTGGTCGTTTCGGGCGACCACCGTGACGGTGGCACCTGCGGTGAGGCGCTTCGCCACCGCGTCGGCCACGACGGCCACGAGATGGTCGTCGGAGAGCGCGGTGCGGAAGAAACGATGGTTCGGATCGACCCCAGCGAGAGCAGGCGATGTGGCCGACGCCGAACAGCCCACCAGGTTGGCGCTGTCGAGCGCCGGCAGCATGGCGAGCGCTGAACTGCTTCCGACGGGCCCCACGATGGCGTTGGCGCCGGCACCCTTGGCATCGGTGACTGCGGCGGCAGCATCGCCGTTGGCCCGCTCGGTGACGGTGGTGATGGCGACGTTGCCGCCGAGCACTCCACCCGCAGCATTGAGATCGGCCACGGCATCTTCCACGCCGCGCCGTTGAGCTACGGAAAGGTCGCCCAGCAAACCGGCGGCTGGTTCCACGAACGCGACGGTGAAACCGATGGGCCTTGGTGCGGCAGTGGTGGCAGGCGCGGCCGATGTGGCGGGAGCCGACGACGCCGCGGTGGTGGGCGATGACGAACTGCTCGAGCAGGCAGTGACGACGAGCATCGCTGCACCGAGCAATGCGCCGGTGGTGCGCGCTCCGGTGCTGCGACGGCTGGCGATAGGAATGTGATACTTCACGTGGAGACCTCCGGGGACGGCTACGACTCCCACACGTTACTGAGAACATCGGGCCGAGCTACGTCAGAATGAAGTGAACACTGGCATTCATGACCCGCCGGCTGCGCCGGGCCTTTGCACCGAGCGGGCCCTACTTGTCGAGCGGACTGGGCGACGGCACTTGGCCGGCATCGAAGAAGGCGAAGAACTCCTTGCTCGACCCGGTGAGATAGCGCTGTGGGTTTCCGCCCATACGCGTGTCGAGGAAGTGTCCCACGGCCGAACCGTCGGCGTTGTGCGAGAACGTGAAGAACACCGGCCAGGTTCCATCGATGTCGAGTTGGATGGCCTTCACGCAGCCGATGTTGATGAGCGCCTGGGCCAGTTGGGTGGCATTCACGGGCGATACCAGCGCGTACGTGATGCGGCCATCGGTGCGTACACACGCTGCCGAGCGCGGCACGTAGAGCTTGTTGCCGTAGTCGGCGCCCCACCACACGCCCTGCGCAAGGCCCTTCTGTACCTGCGACTTGCCGCCATCGACGATGAGGATAAGGTTTTGTCGCAGGCTCGTGAACGAACCGTCGTCGGTGAGGTCGCGTCCGTACTCGCCGATGGTCATCTTGCCGTCGTTGGTGATGCCGATGGTGGCATCACCCTTGCGGAGCGGCCGCACGGTGATGCCTTCGTTCTTGTAGCCACCTTTGATGTGTTCGAACCGGAAGCCGCCGTTGAAGCCGGCAATGAGCGCAGGCTGCAGCACTTTCACCACACGATTCGGGCGATTCCACTTTCCGCCGGGTTGCTCGGCACCGTTGAACATTCCCACGCGTACGTAGGTCTGGTCGATCTCGGCAACAGACGCCACCACGCTGGCGGCATCGGGTAACGGCCGGATGCTGGTGGCCCACATCACATCGTGGCCAGCGGCCGTGGCGATGGGCGACCATTGTCCTTCGTTGTCGAGCGCCGGCGAAACTTGGTTCTGCAACGCGCTCGGAGCTACCGGGGGCGGGCTCGCCGGCTCGGCCACGGTGGATGCCGCGCTCGTGCCGGGGGAGGTGCTCTCCGCTGAGGCCGACGGTGCGGCCACCGATGTATCGGGGGAGCCGGGCACGGTAGAACCCACGGCAGCGCCCGCCGAACCGGTGAGCGCCAAGGCTTCAGCCGGTTTGGTCGACGGTGGGTCGCTGTACAGCGTGGTTTCCATCCAGTCGACGAGCGAACCCATGCGGTGGTTGCGGGCCCATGTGGCCGCCCGCGAACTCATCGTGTCGCCGTTGTCGTGGGCCACGTAGGTGACGAGCGAGATGAGATTCCACACCAACACCACGGCCACGACGAGTTTCAGTGCCACCCAGGTGTCGTGCAGCGCCTGTTGGAACGGCTCGCGCGGCGTGTCGCGTCGAGCCTGTTTCCGTTCGCGACGCGCCGTCCGCCATGTGTCAAGCACGGGCCAACCGTATCGAAGATAGATGGTGCACGGTTGTCGCGGCGTGGCCCACTAGGCCGCCGGCGCGATGGTGATGCGGTGCAGCAGACGCCGGTGGCCCTGGTAGCCGCCCGTGGCAGCGTGCACCACCGCACGGTTGTCCCACATGGTCAGCATGCCTTCGCTCCACTGATGCCGGTACACGAACTCGTCGCGACCCTGGTGCGCGTACAACTCGAAGAGCAGGGCTTGGGCGTCGTCGTGGGGCATGCCATCGATGTCGATGGTGTAGCCGGGCGACAGGAACAGTGCCTCTCGACCCGTCTCCGGATGTACGAGTACGAGGGGGTGCAGCTGGGTGTGCATCGCGTCGTCGGAGTACGTGATGGCCATCGAACGGCCCACATCGTTGGCGCCGTAGCGACCTTGCGGCGAGTAGCCGCGTCGCGCCGAGTGCACGCCCTGCAGCCCGCGCAAGCGGGTCTTGGTGGCGTCGTCGAGGGCCTCGAAGGCGAGGTACTGGTTGGCGTACAGCGTGTCGCCCCCCACGGGGGGAATCACCAATCCGTACAGCAGCGTGGCGGTAGGCGGAACGTCGAGGAAGCTCCAGTCGGAGTGCCAGTTGTCGGCAAAGATCGGCGACTCTTCATCGGCTTCACGCTTCACCTCGGCGATGTGTGGGTGGTCGGCAAGGCCGCGCAGGTACGGGTCGTCACCGAACACACCGAAGCGCAGCGCGAAGCGTTCGAACTGATCGCTGGTGAGTTGCTGATCGGGGAATGCCACCACGAGGTGTTCGAGCCATGCCGCCCGAATCTCAGCGATGGAGTGCTCAGGAAGGTCGGTGCTCAGGTCGACACCGGTGATGATGGCGCCGCAGGCCTGGCCACTGGGTTCGATGACGATCGGCATCTGCTGAGTGTTCACCGCAACAGGGGCATCGAGCGAATCGAGCGGCGATGCGTCACCAGGTGACGGGCAGATTCCAGCAGGTGTGCACCTCGCCCCAACGCAGACTGCGCAGGCGCGGTGCGGCATCAGCAGCGAGGCGTAGGCGGGGGAGTGCATCGAGGAGTACATCCGATGCCGTCACCACGGTGTCGCGGGTGAGTGCCCACATCGACCTCGGACGGTCGTCGGGCACGGCGGGAAACTTCGACGGAGCGCCGAGCCCGAACGCCACACCTGCCGGGAGGCCATCGGCGCGGAACGACCCCCGCGGTTCGCGTTGGCAGATGTCGGTGCGGGTGACCAGGAACCGGTCGGGTTCGTCGAATTGGCGAGGGTCGCGATTCGCGGCGGCGGCCGACAGCACGATTTGCGCGCCCTCGGGCAGAAGGCGGCCGAAACGCTCGACCTCGTGGCGGGTGTAGCGCCGCGCCATGGTGACCGGGGCGGAGTGCCGCAGGGTCTCTTGGTAGGCGAAGCGCATCAAACGTCGGTCGGAGCGAACGGCATCGAACTGGTCGGGGTGGGTGAGCAGCAAGAACCACAGGTTGGCCAACGCGCCGTGCAGCGTCTCGTGGTCGGCTTCGAGCAGTGTGACGACTACATCGGCTGCAGTAGCGGGGCCATCGGGTAGATCGAGTGTGGCGATGGCCGAGATGAGGTCGTCGCCGGGGTGAAGCCGCCGCTGGGTGAGCAGTGGCGCCAGCATCGCTTCGAGTTCACGCAACGCCGCACGGCCGTCGTGCGCCGCACGAGGCTCCCAGCCGCAACCGCGCTGCATGCGTAGCGACGCAGCAATGAACGAAGTGTCCAGTTCAGCAGGCAACGCCAAGGTACGCGCCTGCAGCACGAAGGCGAATCGGGCGGCGAACTCGGTGGCCAGGTCGGTGCCGGTGCCCGTGGCGCACAACTCGGCCACCAGTTCCTCGGCGAGCGGAGCGGCAAGGTGGTCGACGGCACGTGCGTTGGCCCACAGCACCGGCACTTCGTTGCGCAGGTCGCGGCCGTAGCCCACCATCTCGTAGCGCCAGAGTTTCGAGCGCGTCTCGTAGTTGGCGTCGTCGACGAACACCGAGGTGACATCGTCGTAGCGGGTGACCCAGAACGAGTTGCCTGGCCAATCGCGATAGCACGGGTAGTGCTCGCGCAAGATGGCCACGGTGGGGTACGGGTCGGCGAGCGCATCGAGCGAGGTGAGCTGGCGCGGTTTGATGAGCGGTGTCGCATCGCGCACGCGTTGGCGCTGGTACACCTCGTAGGTACGAAAGCCCGAGCCGTCGCGTGGAGCATCGGGCATGTCGGGAAGGTCGATGGCCGGTGATGCCGCAGCGGGGGAGTGTTCGGTGCTCATGGACTCAGGCCAGCTCGACGCGCAACCACAGTTCGCGGATGGCACCGAGGCCGATGGGTGCCAGGCTGAGTCCGTCGATGTCGCGGGGCATCCGGTCGGTGTCGATACTCACCGAGGCGAGCCGTTCGCGCAGCAGCTGCGAGCCCACCACCGACTCTTGGTTCGAGATCCATGCTCCGGGGCAGAGGTGCGGGCCCACCCCGAATGCCATGTGGCTGTGCTTGCCTCCAGCGTCGACCCCACTGCGAATGATCTTGCCCGTGTGCAGGTCGGGGCGGAAGATGTCGAAGCGTTCGGGGTCGACGAAGATGCGGTCGTCGTGGTTGGCTGAGAAGTCGACCATCTGCACCAGCGAGCCAGCGGGGATGCGCACGCCATGGAGGATGACGTCGTAGGTGTTGTGACGCGGTTGACCACCGATGGAACTCGAGTGGCGCAACGTTTCGTGGAAGGCGGCGTTCCACAGCGTGGCGTCATTGCTCACGGCCTCGAACTGGTCGGGGTGTTGCAAGAGCAGGTACCACATGTTCAAGATGGCGCCGCGGGTGGTTTCGCCGCCGCCGCCCACGATGAGCGCGATGTTCGAGGTGATCTCTTCGGTCGACAGCAGATCGCCGTCGATCTCGGCTTCACAGAGCTGAGTGATGATGTCTTTCCCCACCACCTTGCCAGTGCGGTCGAGCAGGTAGCCGGGTTCGCGGCGACGTAGTTCCACCAATTCGCCCACGTACTGCTCGAGGTCGTGCCGGGCCTCGATGCCGTTCGCTGCCGTTTCCGAGCCGCCCAGGCCGGTCATCATCGACCAGTACCAGTAGTAGAACTGGTCCTTGGCTTCGTCGGGAATGCCGAGCACCTGGCACACCACACGAATGGGGAACTCGTTGGCGAAGGCCTTGCCCAACTCGATACTGAACGAGCCGTCGCTGTTGGCTGCCACGCCAGGTGGCGGTGTGGGGCTGGCCCAGGTGCCGATCATCTGCTCGGCGAGTTGTTCGATGGCGTAGATCCGTTTGTCGAGGGCTTGGCCCACCAAGTGGCGACCGTAGAGATTGCGGCGGCGGCGATGCTCGACGCCCGACAACTCGAGTTGAGTGTTGCCGAGCACTCCGTTCGACATGCCCTTCGGGATGGTGTTGAACCCTTCCTCGTCGAAGTAGCAGCGAGTGATGTCGTCGTACCGAGTTACCCAGTAGGTGTTGTGGAACTGGTCGTGGAACACCGGGTAGTGGTCGCGCAGGATGCGGTAGTAGGGGTACGGGTTGCGCGCGAATTCGGCCGTGTCGAAGATGCGCGGATCGAACAACGGCGTGCCGTCGGGGGCGGTACCCATCGAGTACGCCGTGCCGATGGGCATCAGCGGAACGTCGAGGCGTGCACCGAGGTCGGCGGCTGAATCGCCTGCCAGCACGGCATCGATGTCGAGCACATCGTCGAGCAGCTGATGGAACGGGCAAGCCTGTTGCATGGTGAAACTCCCGGTCGGTCGTGCACGCGGACTATAACGAGAGCACCGTTCGAGCCCCGTCACGGAGGAACCTGGCCCCATGGCGTCCGTCTATGTGATCACCGACCCATGCATCGACGTGAAGGATGCGTCGTGCGTGGAAGTGTGCCCGGTGCAGTGCATCGGCACTGATGCCGAACTCGATCGCGTCTGCTACATCGACCCGAACGAGTGCACCGGATGCAATCTGTGCCTGCCGGCCTGCCCGGTGGGAGCCATCTTCACCCTCGAGTCGTTGCCCTCTGCTGCAGCAGCGTGGGCCGAAGTGAATGCACTCTGGTACACCGACCCTGCAGCAGCGAGGGCCCGGGTCGACGAGCTCGCCTGAGCGGCGACGCGCTCAGCGTCGGCGCAACACCGGGTCGTCGCCCGGTTGGCGAACCTCGTGTGCTCGACGCCACGTGGCGAACGCACCGAGAATGTGTGGCGGGTCACCGTGGATCTCGGTGAAGCCGCCGTTCACCGAACGCGTATCGAAGTAGGCCGCGTCAACGCCGTCGGCGTAGAGCCGGCAGGCCGGTTCGAAACCGAGGTCGATGAGCCGCTGGTACTCGGCTTCGAAGTCGCGGACGAGATAGGCCATGTGGTGGTAGCCCTGTTCTCCGGCGGCGTACATCTCGCGATAGATCGACGGCGTGTCGTCGTGTTGCACGATGAACTGGATCATCGTGTCGCCCAGGTATCCGAATGCATACGACACATCGGCTTCGGCATCGGTGCCCCGATACATGAACCGATCGCACCGGTGATGGTGGGTGACAGCGAACGGCCCCGCCCCATAGAGGTTCGTCCACTGGTTGATGGCCTCGTCGAGATCGTTCACGAAGTAGGCCTGCTGGAACAACGTGTAGTGGCTCATCACCATGCCGGTCTCCTCCCCTGGGGCACCGCCGAACGAGTTCGTCGGCCATGTGCGCTCCGAGTCTAAACGCGCCGAGGGTGATGTGATTAGATGTCCAACGACCGGGTCAACCGGTCATGGGGAAATGCCCCCGGCTTCGCCGGGACTCACAATCATGGGGGATTACAGCATGCGGATTTCATCTCGCGCTGTTCGCGCTGCATCAGTGGTCGTCGTTCTGGCGACCGTCGCTGCAGCGTGTAGCAGCGACAAACAAGCGGCCACCACCACCGCCGAGGCAACGACAGCCGTTGCCACCACGGCTGCCGGTGGCTCCGACACCACGATGGCCGGTGGTTCCGACACCACCGCCGCCGCTGGTGCAACCGGCTGTGCGGCCGGCCCCGACACCAAGCTCGACGCAACCGACGGCGATGGTGCGGGTTGGATGAAGTGGGCGCTCGATTGCGCCAAGGAAAAGCCGATGAAGGCAGAGGGCGACCCGATCGTGATCGGTCTCCAGAACCCCGAGGGCGACCCGAACGGTTCGTTCCCCGAGTACACCACGGCCGCCAAGGCTGCCACCGAGTTCATCAACAACGAACTGGGCGGTGTGGGTGCCGACTACAAGGCCGGTAAGCCCGGTCGTCCGATCAAGCTCGAAGTGTGCTCGATGATGATCAGCCCGGCTGATTCGCAGAAGTGCGCCAACGAACTTGCCGGCAAGAAGCCGTTCGCCGTCTACTCGACGCTGAACTTCTTCGGTAACCACTTCCCGATCTACGCCGCAGCCGGTATCCCGGTCGTGGTGGGCACCCCGCTCTCGCCCGCCGACTTCACCAGCCCTGGCGTGTACGCCATCGGTGGCGGTGGCGGATGCCTCGGCGTGCACACCGGTCTCATCGAATTCATGGCGAACAACCTGAAGAAGAAGAAGATCAGCGTGCCGTGGGCCGATACGCCGCCAGGCGTGTTCTGCTACAACGACCTCGAGAAGAAGCCGCTCAACGTGTTGAACGGCACCACCAAGTCGACCTCCGACATGGCTGGCAAGATTCCCGACCTCACCCACATCGGTGTCGCCGTGAAGCCCGGCCAGGCCGACGTGACCCCGCAGGCCACGCAGGTGCTCGACTTCAAGCCGGATGGAATCATCTTCTCGGCACAGGGTGCCGACTGCTGGTCGATGGTCGCCTCGCTGGCGAAGCTCGGCTGGACCTCCGACGCCACTCCGTTGGTGCTGTCGGGTTCGTGCCTCGACACCGAGAAGGCCAAGGCTGCTGGCGACACCGCCAAGGGCATCTACTTCATCGGCACCACGCCGATCACCCAGCCCGATGCACTCGAGGGTCTGCTGAAGCAGGAAGCCCTCGTCTACGCCGACAAGATGAAGCAGTACGGCGCCGGTGACGACGCTGGCAAGGGCTTCGGTACGCAGGGCTTCGAAGGCATGATGATCCTGTTCCAGACCGCCAGTGAAGTGTCGGCCAAGAACCCGAGCTTCACCGGCAAGGACCTTGGTGCGGCTCTGGCCGCCACCAAGAATGCCCACAGCTTCGGCGGCACCCCGCTGAGCTGCAGCACCGCCCCGCCCCCGTACGTGTCGGTGTGCAACTCCACCGTCACCGCCACGCAGTGGGACGGCGAGAAGTACAACGTGGTGGCCAAGGACTTCTCGGGCCTCCACCTGATCGCTGGTACCGAGCTCGACCTCGGCAGCTGATCATGGGTAGCCCATCACTGGGGTGACGGGCTGCACGCACTACATCGATATCGGGCCGGGGGCCGCGCGAGCGGCCCCCGGTTCGGTATCGCACCATTCGCTCAACAGGCGTCGATGAACATCACGTCGACCGTGGGGACTGTGAGGAGACAGCGTGAGTGACGCACTCGCATATGCATTGATGGGTCTTGGCGTGGGTGGCTTCTTCGCCATGCTCGCCGCTGGCATCGTGGTGGCCTTCAAGGGCTCCGGTGTCATCAACTTCGCCCATGGCGCGATCGCGATGTTCGCTGCCTATGAGTTCAATTCGCTGCGCACCAAGGGAATCCTGGTGCTGCCGTGGGTCGACATCCTGCCCACGAAGGCACTCAACCTGCCGGTGAAGATCAAACTCTCGTCGGGGAAGATGAGTGTTCCGCCGGCGATGATCATCGCCCTGTTGATCTCGGTGCTCATCGGGGCACTGGCTCACTTCCTCGTATTCCGTCCGCTGCGCAACGCTGCACCGCTGGGCAAGGTCATCGGGTCGGTGGGCCTGATGCTCTATCTCCAGGGAGTTGCGCTCAAGAACTTCGGAACCAGTAACGCCAACCCCACCGAGGTGCTGCCCAACGGGCTCATCCACAACTTCCTCGGGCTGGGGAAGCCGTTGTCGGAAGAAGCCCTGTGGTACGCCATCGTGGCGGTGGCCGTTGGCGCCGTGGTGTGGGCCGTGTACCGGTTCACACGTTTCGGCTTGGCCACTCGAGCTGCCGCAGGGAACGAAAAGGGTGCCAGCCTGCTCGGCTACTCGCCCGAATCGTTGGCCCTTTCGAACTGGATCATCTCGGCATTGCTGGCCGGTTTGGCCGGTGTGCTGTCGGGCACGCTCACCGGCGCGCTCGATCCGGTGAAGTACACCTCGTTGCTCATTCCGGCACTCGGCGCAGCACTCATCGGTGGGTTGTCGTCGGTGCCGCTCGCAGTGGCCGGTGGTCTGGCCATGGGCATGCTGCAAACCTTCAGCACCACTTGGTTGGCTGCTCGACCTTGGTTCCCGCACTGGTTGTCGGGTGCGGTGAAGGACGCGCTGCCCCTCGTGGTCATCGCGGTCGTGTTGTTCGCCAGAGGCAAGACGCTGCCCACCCGTGGCACGGTGGAAGAGAAGCGGTTGCCGCTGTCGCCCAACCCGGTGCGCGTGTTGCCCTGGACCATCATCGGCAGCGTCGCCGCCATCGCCGCTGGGTTCATTCTCACTGGTTTCTGGGCCTTCGCGCTCACCACCACCCTCATCGGTTCGATGCTGATGCTCGGCTATGTGGTGCTCACCGGGTACGTGGGGCAGATCTCACTGGCGCAGTTGTCGATCGCCGGTGTGGCCGCATTCTTCATGGCGCGCATGATGGCCGACGGGTCGGTGAGCCCTGCTCAACCGTTCCCCGTGCACGGGCCGCACCTGCCCTGGCCTATCGCCGCCGTCTTGGGCATCATCGTGGCGGTCATCGTGGGCGTGCTCATCGGCTTGCCTGCCCTCCGTATCCGCGGTGTGCAGTTGGCCGTGGTGTCGATCGCTGCCGCTGTGGCGCTGCAGACGTTGTACTTCGAGAACCAGCAACTCACCGACCTCTCGGCCGGTTCCAACGCAGCGGTGCATTACCCCACGATCTTCGGCATCAATGTGGGTGCCGCTGGCGACAACGGCCTCACCGACAGACCGGCGTTCACGATCTTCTGTGTGGTCGTACTGGCCTTGCTCTGCGTGGCGGTGTGCAACATCCGCATCGGTGGGACGGGGCGTCGATTCCTTGCGGTGCGTGCCAATGAGCGTGCGGCCGCCGCAGCCGGTATCGAAGTGGCTCGCACCAAAATGCTGGCCTTCGCCGTGGCATCGGCCATCGCCGGTGTCGCCGGTGTGATGACCGCCTTCCAGCAGGGGCAGATCGCCTCGAGCGGCTGGGTGTACTTCGGTGGCCTTGCCTTCCTCGCCTTCGCCTACCTCGGTGGTATCACCTCGGTGAACGGCGCGCTGGTGGGCGGCATGCTCATCGGTTCCGGATTGATCTCGGTGATGACCAACTACCACTTCGCCGGCCTGCTGAACTACGTCACCATCATCGGTGGCATCGGCATGATCCTCACTGCCATCCAGAACCCGCAGGGCATTGCACCCACCCTGCAACCACTGCTGCAGTACTTCGGCCGATGGGTGCGTCACGCCACCGTGGCCGATTGGGTGGCCGCAGTGAAGCGGGTGCTGCCCGGCGCGTTGGTCGGTATGGCCATCATGACGTTCTGGTTGTACATGAAGGCCAACGAGTTCCGACTCTGGCACATCCCCCTGGTCATCCTCTTCGGTCTGTTCCTACGCGGTATCGCGATGCAGGTCAAAGCTGCCATCACGGCCCGCAGAGAACGTGATGCCGCGCTGGCTGCAGCGATGGTGAGTGCAACGTCGGGATCGATCCCAGCTACGGAGGCAGCACGATGAGCGCCTTGTTGGAAACCTTCGGCCTGTCGGTCACCTACGGTGCAATGACGGCCAACGACTCCATCGACCTGAAAGTCGACGAGGGCGCTCTGGTGGGCTTGATCGGTCCCAATGGTGCGGGCAAGACGACGTTCATCGACGCCATCACCGGCTTCACGCCCACGTCGGCGGGTCGGGTGATGTTCGACGGCAAGGAGATCAACCAGTACGCCCCGGTCGAGCGCACCCGTGCGGGCCTCACTCGCACGTTCCAGTCGCTCGAACTCTTCGAAGACCTCACCGTGGCCGACAACCTGATGGCAGCAGCCGAGCAGCCGAAATGGTGGTCGGTGTTCGCCGACATCGTGAGCCCTCGACGGAAGAACGCCAACACCGAGCAAGTCGAGTGGGCGATGGACATTCTCGGCATCTCCGAGTTGCGCGATTCCTTGCCGAGCGACCTCTCGCATGGTCAACGAAAGTTGGTGAGCGTGGCCCGAGCCTTGGCGGCAAAGCCGAAGCTCGTGCTGCTCGACGAACCGGCGGCCGGCCTCGACACTGCCGAGAGTCAGGTGTTGGGCAGCCACCTCCGCGACTTCCTCGGCAACGGCATGTCGGTGTTCCTCATCGACCACGACATGGGCCTCGTGCTCAACGTGTGCGACTACATCTACGTGCTCGACTTCGGCCGCATCATTGCCCATGGCACCCCTGCCGAAGTGCGTGCCAACCCAGCAGTGATCAGTGCGTATCTCGGAGAATCAGCCGGCGAGATGCAGGCGGAGTCGGGCGCTGCCGTGGCTGGTTTGACGGCGACGAACGAGCAAGGAGAGCAGGCATGAGCACGGTGACGCCACTGATCGACATCAAGGGGCTGATGGCCGGCTACGGCGGTGTGCCCGTGGTGCGTGGACTCTCGCTGCACGTGAACCCCGGTGAAGTGGTGGCACTGCTCGGCCCCAACGGTGCCGGCAAGACCACCACCCTGCTCACCATCTCAGGCATCCTTCGTCCACTCGGCGGCACGGTCGACGTGCTCGGTGAACGGGTGCTCGGCGGCAAGCCTCACAAGGTGGCCCGACGCGGTGTCGCCCATGTGGCAGAAGACCGCTCGCTGTTCTTCGACCTCACCGTTGCCGAGAACCTCCGCCTCGGCCTCACCGGCGATCGTGCTGGCCGCGAGGCAGCCATGACTCGGGCGTTCGAGTTGTTCCCTGCGCTCGAGCCCATCAAGCAACGCCGGGCCGGGTTGCTCTCGGGTGGGGAGCAACAGATGCTCGCCATGGCGCGGGCGCTAGTGTCGGAGCCGAAGGTGCTGCTGGTCGACGAGATGAGCCTGGGCCTGGCCCCCATCATCGTCGAGCGCATGCTGCCGGTGGTACGCCAGATCGCCGACGACACGGGTGTGGGTGTGCTCATCGTCGAGCAGCACGTGCACATGGCGTTGTCGATCGCCGACCGCGGCTATGTGATGAGCCACGGCAACCTGCTTCTCGAGGGCCCTGCATCTGAACTGGCATCTCGTCGTGACCTGCTCGAAGCCAGCTATCTGGGTGGCGAACCTCACTGATGCGCTCGTCCGTTCGGCCCTGGCGAGGGGTGTGGAACGAGTGTTGACTCGAGGTGATGACCAAGTATCTACGTTGTCGAGCCGCGTGGGTAGTGGTGGGCGTGCTGGGTGCGAGTGCTTGTGGCACTCGGCTTCCAGCTGAGTCGTTCACAACGACATCGGTCGGGGCCACTACTCCGTCGACACCAGGGCAGTCGAGCGACGTGGGGGTGAGTGCCTCCACCATAACGCTCGGGTTGGTGGTGTCGGCCACCAGTCCCTTGGGTGCCTAGGGGTTCAGCGTGCCTCTGGTCAGCGCGATGGCGTGATACCGAGCGAACGCGGCACCGAGCCGCTGTCGTGGTAGTCGACTTCGTGACGGATGAGGTCGCCATCGAACACGATGTAACTCATACCAGGCGACGCCCACTGCTTGCCCACGGCATCGGGGCCGAACAGCGAGGCATCGGGCACCGTGGCCGTCATCAACCACGACAGGGCGATGCTGTCGTCGCTGAGCCAGAACTTCTCGGGTGTAAGCACGAGGTCGGGCCACCGCTTCAGCCCACGGTCGAAGAAGGCGCGAATGTTGGCCCAGCCGTGGTGTTCGCCGCCCACGATGTCGGTGAGCACAGCATCGGCGTGGAAGAACGATTCAGGAGCGTCGACATCGCCGCTGCTCCACGCTGCGAACAGTCGTGTCACTACGTCGATGCGCGGATCGGTGCCGGTTTCCATAACGTCCTCCCCAAGGTCGATGCCTGCACCTTAGTGCCGTTGGTCGGGTGCCCAGCGAGGCCGAGCTCGGCAGACTGGCACCGTGCTAGGCAATGGGCAAAGCAGCGGGCGACGCAGTGTGCGCCACCAGGCCCAGTGGTGGATCATCGCTGTTGCCGTAGTGGCGCGCATTCCACTGCTGTTCGTGGGCCTCACCTATCGCATCGACATCTGGCGCCAAACCGATACTGCTTCCATCGCGCACAACTTCACCCACGATGCCAACCTGTTCTTCCCGCGCATCAACTGGGGCGGTGCCGGGCCCGGGTTCGTGGAATCGGAACTGCAACTGTTCCCGTGGACGGTGTCGTGGCTGTATCGATTGTTCGGCGAGCACGTGTGGCTCGGTCGCAGCGTTGCTCTGGCATGTACTGCCGGCACATTGGTGATGCTGTGGAAGCTGGCCGAGCAGTTGCTGCCCAGGCGGGCCGCACTGGTGGCCCTGGTGTGCTTCGCCTGCATGCCCGTGTTCGTGCGGTACTCCACGGCATTCATGCCTGAGGCACTGGCCCTACTCGGGTACGTGAGCGCGCTGGTGTACTTCGATCGTTGGTTCCGTACGCCGGAGTGGCGATGGGCGTTGCTGTGTGGCGCGTGGGGAGGCCTGGCAGCGTTGGTGAAGCCCACCTCACTGCACATCGGCATCGTGTTCGCCATTGCGCTGGTGGTGGTGCGCGGTTGGCGTGGCGTGTTCACCCGGCAGGCGGTTGCCATTGCGGCATTGGTGGCTGCACCGGCGGCGCTGTGGATGTGGCACGCCGCGGGGTTGCATCACCGCTACGGCAACACCTTCGGGGTGATCTCCGGCGGCGACCGCAAGTTCGGTGGCCTGTCGACATGGTTGTCGACCGCCTTCTATGTCGACACTGGCCGCATCGACGGGCGATGGGTGTTCGTGTGGGTGGGTGTAGTGCCGGCGGTGTTGGGCGTGGGGGTAGCGGTAGCGCGCCGCGCACCGGTACTGCTGCTGGGGGGCGTGGGTGGGTTGGTGGTGTACTACCTGGTCGCGGCGCGCTACATCGCCGCCGACTTCGGGGTGCAGTACCACGTGTACACCGCCGTGTTCGCAGCCCTGGCCATGGGGTTGGGCACCGATTGGCTCGTCGCTCGCCTGGGCGGCCGTCCGCTCGGGGTGATTGCCGCGGTACCCGTGCTGGCGGTGGTGGCGGGTGGGGTGGTGGCCTGGGCCGATCAATTGCCTCGTAGGGCCGACGAGGTGGTGGCGTGCGGTCACTTCGTGCGTCAGGTGGTGCCTGTGGGCGACCTGATCATCGTGTCGTCAACGTCGCCCCAACTCGACCACGGCGTGGAGAACAATTTCCAGGACCCCACCGTGTTCTATTACGCCCAGCGAAATGGCTGGTCGATGGCGGCCGACCACCACGAACCGGCACTCATGGCCCCGTGGCAGCAGCAGGGTGCTCGGTGGCTCGTGATCTCACCGGCGATACTCGATGCGCACCCGGCGTTGCGCGGCATGGCGAGTACGGCACGGCGCGTGCCGCCCCCTCGAGGGCGACCGGCGCCGAGCTGTGAGGTGTATCGATTGTCGCCGTAGCGACCGGAAGCTCGATGAGCGCGTGAGGCCAGCGATGAGCCTCACTGATGGGCCCGGCCTAGCTGTGACGCACCCCTGGTCGCACCGCGTGGGTGGTGGAGCCAGGAAAGAACACCGACTCGTGCCCGTCGTCCCAACGGACCCGGTAGTGCTCAGTTTCGAGCCCACGACTCAGCACTTCGATCACTTCGCCCTTGCGCGGTGGGTGCCCGATCTCGGCACTGTCGATCACGATTTCGTCTCCTACATGGGCACGAATGTTCATCAGCGGTTCCTCCTCGATGGGTGTTCGATCCCTGAGGAGTGTGCTGGGCCGTGCGCTGCACGTGCTGCGGCCACCCGACCCTTCATGGGGGCCGAACGACCCGGGCCTCTACCGCTACCGTGGGCGAGGTGAGCGAGGGCAGTGGCGACAGCGCGGGCATTCTGAGCGTCACGTCGATGCGTCGGCTCCTCGGCACGGTGGTGCAGGTTCGGTTACACAGCACTCATGGCGACCCCGACGACGCGGTGGCGGCTGGTGTGTTCGCCGAGATCGAACGGCTCGAGCAGGTGTTCAGCGTGTATCGGCCCGAGAGCGAACTCAGCCGCTGGCGAGCCGACCCATTCCACACACCGGTGGGCTCCGAACTTCGCTCAGTACTCGCACTTGCCGAGCACTGGTTCCTACGTGGCAACGGCGCGTTCAACCCCAACCTGGGTGCACTCACTGCAAGTTGGCGGGCGGCCGGGGAACAGGGACGCGAGCCTGATGCTGCAACCGTCGAGCGATTGGTCGCCGAGGCGGCGCGCCTGCCGTACGCGGTGGTCGATGACTCCGTGCAGGTGCTGGGCTCGTGCATAGGTATCGACCTCAACGCGTTCGCCAAGGGGTGGATCGTGGACCGAGCGGTGGAGTGGGCACTGCACCAACCAGGTGTGCTCGGGGCGACGGTGAATGCCGGCGGCGACTTGGCGCACCGCGGCGCTGGCTGGCTGCGGGTGGGCGTGGAAGACCCGGCCAACCGCTACGACAACGGCGCACCGCTCATGGTGATGCGCCTTGCCAACGGTGCCATCGCCACCAGTGGCTCCACCCGGCGCGGCGTGCAGATCGGCGAGCGATGGTTCGGGCATGTGCTCGACCCGCGCGTCGGCAGGCCCGTGGAAACAGTGGTGCAGGTGAGTGTGTTGGCCGACGACGCAGCAACCGCCGATGTGGTTGCCACCATTGTGGGCGTGGAGACGCGTGAAGTGGCCGAGACGTTCGTGGCCTCACTCGATGGAGTGGGGGTGTGTGTCGTCGGCGCCAGCGGCGCCCTCTGGGCCAACCCGTGGTGGGAGGCCCACGAGGTGGGTGGCGAGGGTCAGCCCGCTACGGCGTAGTCGGCCGTTGCCGCGGTGAGTTCACCTGAATCGGTGAACGTGGCGGTGGTGGGTGCGGCTGCCAACGTGATGGGCCCGCGGACCAGTTCGTACGGCCCATGTTCGCGAGCGGCCTCGATGCACAGGAAGTAGTCGCCTTGGCCCATCTTGGCCGCTTTGGTGCCGTCTTGGTTCCAGATCACCGAGTACGGGCCGGGGTCTTGGGTGGGGTTGGTGAGGGTGTCGATGGAGTTCGCATTCGAAGCAGCTGCGAGTGCCTCCACTTCGGGATACCACCGTTGGAGTTCGCGCAGGTAGCGGTTATGGCCCTGGTCGAACCAGACGGCGATGGTCTCGACGAGTTGGCCGTCGCCGTTCTCCAGCCACACCGCTACGTAGGGGTTGCGGAACATCTTTCCGCCGCTGGGGGTGAAGGTGAAGTTCACCGTGAGCTTGGCGGTGGTGGGTACGGGGTTGCCGACCGGCGCCACGGTGGCCGTGGCCGCCGTAGTGGCCGATACTGCAGTGGTCGTCGATGCGCCCGACGCGCCGGTGGTGCCTGTCGAACTGGTGCCTGTCGAACTGGTGCCTGTCGAACCAGCGGAGCCCGACGACCCGCATGCCGCCAAACCCGCAGCAGCGATGCCTGCGCCGAGCGATGTGCGCAGGAACGATCGCCGTGTCACTGCTTCGAATCGTGATGTCGAACTGCTCACTGGTACCTCCGGTACTGGCCCACGAATGCGCCTGACCATACGCCCCGAATCTTGGAATGGGGTAAGAATCGTCAGGTGGCAGCCCAGTGTGGCCTCCGCCGACAGACTGGTGGGGGCGGGCGTGTCGGGTTGTCGGTAGCCTGCCGTGCGTGACGTACACCGAGTCAGCCGAGGCGTCCCTCGACGCACGCATCGAGTTGCTCGTCGACCTGCTGCGGACCTTCGGCCGAGTGGTGGTGGCGTTCAGCGGTGGGGCCGACAGCGCGTTCCTCGCCGCGATGGCCCACCAGGCCCTCGGCCCCGATGCTCACGCCGTCACCGCTGTGTCGCCGTCGCTGGCCGGCGACGAGGAGGCCGACTGCCGTGCCCTCGCTGCGGAATGGGGCCTGCGCTGGACGCCCGTGGTTACCAACGAGATGGAGCGCGCCGCCTATCGACTCAACGATATCGACCGGTGCTACCACTGCAAGGCCGAGCTGATGGACGTGGTCGAGCCCATCGCCGCGGTCGACGGTGCCGTGGTGGTGCTGGGCGTGAACCTCGACGATCTCGGCGACCACCGGCCTGGCCAGCGTGCCGCAGCCGAGGCCGGTGCCCGGTTCCCGCTGGTGGAGGCTGGGTTCACCAAGGCCGATATCCGCGCTGCCTCACAACGACTGGGGCTGCGCACGTGGGACAAGCCTGCCGCGGCGTGTCTGGCGAGCCGTATTCCGTACGGTACCGAGGTGTCGGTGAACCTGCTCAGCCAAGTCGACCGCGCAGAGTCGGCGTTGCGTCGGCTCGGTTTCCGGCAGCTGCGGGTGCGTCACTACGGCGACACTGCCCGGCTCGAACTGGGTGCCGATGAGCTCGCCGAGGCCGTCGCGCAGCGTGCCGCAATCGTCGGCGCCCTGCATGCGTGCGGGTACCGCTACGTCACCCTCGATCTCGAAGGGTTCCGTTCCGGCAACTTGAATCCGCCGCAGCCGCGCTGAGTGGCGTAGGGTCGGGGGCCATGAAGCTCTCGATGATGATCAATTACGCCGGTGGGTTCAAAGAAGCCGTACAACGAGTGGTCGATATGGAGAAGGCTGGCCTCGACCAGGTATGGATCGCCGAGGCGTACAGCTTCGACGCCATCAGCCAGGTGGGCTACCTCGCCGCCAAGACCGAGCGGGTGGAAATCGGCACCGGCATCGTGAACGTGTATTCACGCACCGCCGCCCTCATGGCCATGACCGCCGCTGGTTGCGACTACGTGAGCGATGGCCGGTTCATCCTCGGCCTGGGCGCCTCGGGCCCGCAGGTCGTCGAAGGCTTCCACGGTGTGCCGTACGAGAAGCCGATGCAGCGCATCAAGGAATACATCGAAGCCTGCCGCATGATCTGGAAGCGCGAAGAGAAGTTCGACTATCAGGGCATCACCTTCCAGGCGCCGCTGCCCGAAGGTCAGGGCACCGGGTTGGGTAAGCCGCTGAAGCTCATCAACCATCCGCTGCGCAGCGATATCCCCATCTGGTGGGCGAGCCTCAAGGACAAGAGCGTCGAGGCCACTGCCGAACTCGCCGATGGGTGGCTGCCCATCATGTTCATCCCCGATCGCTTCCAGCAGGTGTGGGGCAATGCGCTGAAGGCCGGCAACGCCAAGCGCGACCCCAACCGCAAGCAACTCGACATCGCGGCCGGCGGCATGTTGGCCATCGACGAGAGCCTCACCGGCGATGCGCAGAAGAAGGTCCTCGACTTTGGCCGCCCCAACATGGCGCTCTACGTGGGTGGTATGGGTGCGCGTGGCAAGAACTTCTACAACGACATCGCGTGCGCCTACGGCTACGAGAAGGAAGCCGGCGAAGTGCAAGACCTGTACCTCGACGGCAAGAAGGACGAGGCCGCTGCCGCGCTACCTGGCGAGTGGCTCGAACTCGCCAACCTGGTGGGGCCGAAGAGTTACATCAAAGAGCGGGTCGGCGCCTTCAAAGAGGCTGGCGTTACGGTGCTGTCGGTGAACCCGGTGGGTCCCAACGCCGTGCAGCAGATCGAGATGCTGCGCGACATCGTCGACAACGTCTGATCGGGCGCTGGCTCCATCGTGGCTACGGTCCTCATCACCGGGTGCAGTAGCGGTTTCGGCGAACTCGCCGCGCTCACCTTCGCTGACCACGGCCACCGGGTGTTCGCCTCGATGCGCACGCCCGGGAAGTCGGCGCTGCTGAACGACCGCGCCGAGATCACCCAGGTGGCGCTCGACGTGTGCGACAGCGCCAGCGTCGACGCGGCCGTGGCCGAGGTGATCGCCCAGTGCGGCCGCCTCGACATCGTGGTCAACAATGCGGGTATCGAGATCCATGGTGCCGTTCATCTGTTGAGCGACGATGAGATCCAGCGTCAGTTCGACACCAACGTCACCGGGGTGCTGCGGGTGCTGCGTGCTGTGGTGCCCCATTTCCTCGCCAACGGCGGTGGCACCGTGGTGAACGTCGGTTCGGTGGCCGGGGTGGTGGGCACGCCGTACGGTGGTATCTACGCGGCCAGCAAGCATGCGCTCGAGGCCATCAGCGAGGCAGCCCATTTCGAACTGTCGCAACGTGGGGTGAAGGTACGCCTGGTGCAGCCCGGGCAGTTCGCCACCTCGCTCACCAGCAACTCGATGGTGGCTGCGGCCATGGGGCCCGACACCCCCGAGTTCGAGCGTCGTCAGCGGTTCCGTACCGCGCAGCGTTCGTTGGTGAACGGTGAGCCGGCACCGGCGCAGATCGTGGCCGACACCATCTACGCCGCCGCCACCGAGGTGCCCGGCCGTCTGCGCTACCCGGTTGGTGGCGACACCGAACTCATCATGGCCACCAAGGCGGCGATGAGTTTCGAAGACTTCGACACCACCATGCGTGCTGCCCTCGACTGGCACGACTAGCCCACCCGAGCGGCTACGGTCGCTCTCATGACGAACTTCGGGGGAACAGTCGAGCCAGGGTGGGAAGCGGTCGAGGCCGCGTTCCGAGGCAACTTCGAGCGCGGGGAAGAGGTGGGCGCAGCCGTGGCCATCTACCACCGCGGCAAGCAGGTGGTGAGCCTGTGGGGTGGCGAGTTCGACGGCGGTAGCGACCAGCCGTACAACGACTCGACGCTGCAGTTGGTGTTCTCCACCACCAAGGGCATCGCCGCCACTGCGGTGGGCATGTGTGTCGACCGCGGCCTCATCCGCTACGACGAGAAGGTGAGCACCTACTGGCCCGAGTTCGCGGCCAAGGGCAAGGGCGAAGCCACCGTTGCCCAGCTGCTGAGCCACCAGTGCGGGCTGTTCAGCATCCAGGGCACGATGACCTTGGCCGAAGCACTCGACTGGGGCACCATCACCGCGCGGCTCGCCGACACCGAACCCGAGTGGCCCATCGGTTCCACCCACGGCTACCACGCCCTCACCTACGGCTGGCTGGCAGGCGAACTGGTGCGTCGTGTCGACCCGGCGCATCGCTCGATCGGCCAGTTCGTTGCCGAAGAAATCGCCGGCCCGCTCGGCCTCGACCTGTGGATCGGGCTGCCGGAGGAGCATGAACACCGTGTTGCCCCGATCCAGGGTTCACCTTTGGCGGCCGCAGAGATCGACGATCCGGTCATGAAGGCGATGATCGAGCAGTTCATGGGCCCGAACACCCGTGGTGGGCGTGCGCTGAGCCTGAACGGCGCCTTCGCCGGCGGCGACACCTTCAACCGCCGCGATGTGCATGCCGCGCAGATTCCGGCTGCGAACGGCATCGCCAACGCTCCTTCGCTGGCCCGCATGTATGCGGCCACCCTGGCCCCCATCGATGGTGTGCAGCTGCTCAGCGATGCAGTGCGTGCCACCGCCAGCACCACGGTCACGCCCGACAACGAACCCGACGCGTGCCTCATCATGCCCACCACGTTCGGCATGGGTTACATGACCCACGGCCCGTTCTCGCCCTTCGCCGGCCCGGGCTCGTATGGCCACCCCGGTGCAGGTGGTTCGGTGGCGTTCGCTCAGCCCGACCGTGAACTCGCGTTCGCGTACGTGATGAACAAGCCAGCATCGAACCTCGCCAACGACGCCCGAGCGCAGCATCTCACCGATGCCGCCACCACCATCATCGATTCGCTCTGATCGTTAGGCCGGTGCCGGTGCCGGTGCCGGTGCCGGTGCCTGTGCAGCCAGCGTGCGACGCACACTTGCAGTGACCACGAGATACACGACACCTGCCACGGCGGCTGCGCCGGCGCAGATGGTGATCGCCTCGCGTACGCCGAATGCCTCAGCGAGCACGCCCGACAGCAGGCTGGTAACGCTGAGCACGAGGGTGACGATGGCGAAGTCGCCGGCCATCACCCGGCCGCGGATGTCGTCGGGTGTTCGTAGCTGCAAGCCGTAGCTACTGATCGTCCACTGCGCGCCACCACCGAGGTGGGCGAGGGCGATGAGCAGGGCGGCCAACCACAGGGTGGGTGCCCAGGCGGCACCGACGTACAGCACCGAGAACGAGAGGCCCGCTGCGCCGCAGATGAGCAGGATCTTGCTCATGTCGTTGCGGGCGAACCGCATGGCGATGATGGGCCCCAGCCCAACGCCCACGCCGCGAACGCCGATCAGCAAGCCGCGGCCACTGTCGCCCGAATGAAATACGTCGCTCGCCAGCACAGCGAGTTGACTCACCACGCCAGAGCCGATGGCGAAGGTGGCCTTCGAGGCGATCAACGCCATCACCACGCGATCGCGTTTGGCGAAGCGGCCGGCCTCGGCCATGTCGGCCAGTGGCCGCATCGGCGGGCGTGAGGGGCTGGCGACAGTGGAGTGCTGCTGCATCGGCGTGCGGATCATGGCGAACAATGCGCCCGCCAACACGAAGCTCAAGGCGTCAGCGATGAAACACGCGCTGCGGCCGAAGATCTGGCTGAACACACCGCCGATGGCGGCCCCCAGCGCCAGCATCACGCCCCATGTGGAGCCGAGCAGTGCGTTCGCTTGCCGCAGTTCTTCAGGGTTGCGTGCCAAGTTGGGAACAGAGGCTTCGCTTGCCGGCCTGATGAATGCAGCGAGGCCCGAGATGGTGCCTTGGAACACGAATACTGGCCAGACGCGCGACGAGGTGCCGAGCAGCAGACCGAGCGCCGCCAACGCCTGGCCGGCGGAAATGGCCATCAGCACTTTGCGGCGGTCGAATCGGTCGGCCACCGGGCCGCCGATGGGGGAGAGGAGGAACGACGGCAACGAGAACGCCACGTATACCAACGACACCAAGATCTTCGAGCCGGTGGCGTCGTTCACCAACCCGGCGAGGGCCACATACGCGAACCAGTCGCCCATGAAGCTGATCACCTGGGCCATGAACAACAACCGGATGTCGCGGTTGTTGCGCAGCAATTGCAGCATCAGTGGGTTCCGATGGTGGCCCCGCGGCCGGCATGCGCAGCGAGTACGCGTGTGAGCACCCCGGTGAGGCGCTGCGCCGTAGGCAGGTGCAGGTACTCGTTGGGGCCGTGGGCGTTCGAGTCGGGGCCGAGCGCTCCGGTGATGACGAATTGCGCATCGGGGAACATGCTGCCGAGCATGCCCATGAACGGAATGGTGCCACCCTCGCCCATGGCGCGAGCGGGCTTTCCGAATTCGGCGATCGACGCCTCGTCGAGCGCGCTTTGCAGCCATGGCGCAAAGCTGGGAGCGTTCCAACCGGAACCCGAGTTGGTGTTCAGGAACTGCACCCGCGCGCCGTATGGCGGGTCGGTGGTGAGGGCGCGTTCGATGGCGGCCAGCGCAGCTTCGGCATCGCACGTGGGTGGCAGCCGGAAACTCAATTCGAACCCAGTGTGTGGCCGCAGCACGTTCCCCGCTCGATCGACCGGTGGCATGCCGTCGACGCCGGTGTAGCTGAGCGTGGGTCGCCAGGTGGTGGCGAGGAGTTGCTCGGTGGGGTCGTCGACCATCGGCCGGCCGCCGGCGAGCCAGGGGTAGTGATCGCCGATGGGGAACTCGGCCGCAGTGGCAGCGGCTTGCTCGCGGCGGTCGGCAGGAATGTCGACGTGCAATTCGGGCAGCAGGATGGTGCCGCTGATGGCGTCTTCGATGCGATCGAGCACGATGCGGGCGATACGGAAAGAACTCGGCACCACGCCGCTGGCGGAACCCGAGTGCACGCCCTCGCGTAGGATGTCGACCCGGAGTTGGCCCGACGCGAGGCCGCGCAACGAGGTGGTGACCCACAGCCGCTCGTAGTCGAGGCAACCTGAGTCGAGGCAGAGCACCAGGGTGGGCGAACCGATGCGGTCGGCCAGCGCTTCGAGATACGCCGGTAGGTCGGGGCTGCCGCTCTCTTCACTCGCTTCGATGAGCACGATGCACCGGCAGTGAGGGAGCCCAGCCGCTTGTGTTGCTTCGATGGCGAGCAGGGAGGCGAAGGCGGCGTAGCCATCGTCGGCGCCGCCGCGGCCGTAGAGGCGGTCGCCTTCACGCACGGGTGTCCACGGGCCGAGATCGGCACGCCAGCCGGTCATCTCGGGCTGCTTGTCGAGGTGCCCGTAGAGCAGCACGGTGTCGTCGTTGCTGCCACCGTTGGCGGCAGGTACGTCGATCACGATGAGCGGGCTGAGGCCGGGTAGCTCATGAACCTCGATCGACATTCCGGCAACCGCACGTGCCGCGCACCATGAGCGGATCAAGGCGACAGCCGTGTGCATGTAGCCATGTTCTGCCCATGCCGCGTCGTACGCCGCCGACACGTTCGGGATGGCGATGTACTCGTGCAGTGTGGGAATGATCGACGTCTCCCACACCGACGCGATGTGCCCGTTCATGTCGAAGTCGGTGGTGGTGCTCATCGACGCACCGACACGATGCGATCGATGGTGCGCTCGGCTTCGGCCATGATGCGGCGCACCAATTCGCCCGCCGGTACGAGCTCATCGATGGCGCCGACTCCCTGTCCGCAGGGCATGAACTCGTTGTTCACCTCCACGACGGTGCCGCTAGGTGCACCGAGGTGGTTCACTCCGGCCTTCATCGAAGCGAGTGCCTGGGCGGGGAACGGCTGCAATTCATCGGGATGCTGCTCGAAGTGGGCGGTCCAGTCGTTGCGCACCACGCGGCAGGTCTTGCCGGTGAAGGCTTTGCTGATCACCGTGCCATCTTCGGGGAGTTGCAGCAGTGTCTCCTTGTAGCCGGTGACAGCACGCGCTTCCGGCGTGGCGATGAAGCGGGTTCCGAGCCACACGCCGTCGGCGCCGAGTGCCAACGATGCGGCCAGGCCGCGCCCATCGAACAACCCGCCCGCGGCCACCACCGGCACACTGTCGCCCACCGCGTCGACCACTTGCGGGACCAGCGCCATGGTGGCCACCACGCCGGTGTGCCCACCGCCTTCTGTGCCCTGCGCCACCACGAAGTCGACACCGCTGGCCACGGCGGCGACGGCGTGGCGCACCTTGCCGCACATACTGCCCACCAGCACGTTGTTGGCGTGCAACAGGTCGATCACGTCACGAGGTACACCGAGGCCGGCAACGAAAATGGTGGCGCCACCCTCGATCACGCTCTGGATACCGCGTTCCACCTGCCCGGGCATAGCGGTGAGCAGGTCGACGCCGAACGGTTTGTCGGTGGCGGCACGAACCTTGGCCATCTCCTCGGGGAGTTCGTCGACCCCCATGGTCGATGCCCCGAAGGTGCCGATTCCGCCGGCATCGCTGACCGCGGCAACGAGCTGGTGATAACTCACGCCACCCATCCCCGCAAGCATGATGGGGTGTTCGATGGCGAGCATGTCGGTGAGCCGAGTGCGCATACCAGCACCGTAGCCAACCCCCACCCCATCCGAGTCAGACGGGCTCATCCGAGTCAGAGCAGGCCCATCCGAGTCGTAGCAAGGTATGCGAGTACTTCGGCGCCCCCAGGGTGCACGAAACGACTCGGATGGGGCGGGTGGTGGTCTGCCCTGTCGGCGATACGGTGGCCAACGCTTCCCCCCAGCGTCAGCGAATACGCGGAGGAAGCATGATCGACCTCACCCCAGCCGCACTTGCGGTGTTTCGTCAGTGCCACGGCAACGCCAGCGCAGCCATGTTGAGCCGAGCGGGTGTCGGTGCTCGCCGCCGTCGCCGGCTCCTAGAAGCAGGAATTCTCACCTCGCCGTACAAGGGTGTCTATCGAATCGGCTCAGCGCCCGACACGCTCGAGACCCGAGTGTCGGCACTGTGTATGGCCTATCCGGCGGGTTTTATCACCGGGCCCACCGCTGGGCAATTGCGTGGCCTGCGGCGTATGGGGCGTCCCGGAGAGCTCCATTTCTCGATCCGACACGGCAGCAACATCGGCCCGATCGACGGTGTGCGATTGCGACAGACAACTGTTGTCGAGGCATCCCATGTCGAGCAACGCTTCGATGGCATCACGCTTGCTCGGCCAGCGCGGTTGGCGTTCGACCTTGCGGCCGACCTGAGCGACCTCGATCATGCTTCCGTGGTCGAACAACTGCTTCATGAGAAGCTGTGCTCCCCAGTGGCGCTGCGACGAATCGGCGAACGTCTGGCCCACCCAGCTCGGCCCGGGTCGCTGCGGTTCATGGCCACACTTGCCCAACGGGTAGATGGTGGGGCATTGGAGTCGCATCTCGAGGTACGGCTAGCACAGGCACTTCGAGCGCGTGGGGTGCCGGTGGTGGCCCAGGTGGACTGGTTGAAGCTTCCCGACGGACGCCGAATCCGGATCGACCTGGCGGTACCCGACATTCGTTGGGCGATCGAGATCGACGGCCATAGCGAGCATTTCCTGCTCGAAGGGGCCACACGCGACCGTCGACGCGACCGGCAATGCCATCTCATCGGTTGGCAGGTGGAACGTGTGACACCGCTCGACCTGAGCGATCTGCCCTCGCTCTGCGACGAGTTGGTGGCGTTGTACGAGGCCCGTTGCCGAGCCGTGGCT
>JBAXQV010000015.1:0-26862 GCA_037131575.1 Actinomycetota bacterium | reverse complement strand
GGTGGGCGCAGAGGGACTCGAACCCCCGACATCTTCCTTGTAAGGGAAGCGCTCTAACCAACTGAGCTATGCGCCCGATGTCACTGGGCGACTCATGCTAGCGGTGGAATAGCCCCAGCCCGAATGTCGTTTCAATGCCTGTCCATACCGAGGAGACCACCATGGCAACCAAGAAGAAGACCCAACCCGGCACCACCCGCCCGGTGAACATCGGCATCAGCGACCGCGACCGCGCCACCATCGCCGACGGCCTCGGTGCCCTGCTCGCCGACACCTACACGCTCTACCTCACCACCCACAACTTCCACTGGAACGTCACCGGCCCGATGTTCAACACACTGCACACCATGTTCATGCAGCAGTACACCGAACTGTGGAACGCCGTCGACCCCATCGCCGAACGCATCCGCTCACTCGGCCACGCCGCGCCCGGTTCGTACGCGCAGTTCGCTGCGCTCAGCTCGCTGCCCGATGCCCCGGCCACCCCGCCCAAGGCCCTCGCCATGGTGCAACTGTTGGCCGAAGGGCACGAGGCCGTGGCCCGCACCGCCCGCTCGCTCTTCCCTGCCGCCGAGAAGGCCAATGACCAACCTACGGCCGACCTGCTCACCCAGCGCCTTGCCGTACACGAAATGGCTGCCTGGATGTTGCGCAGCCTGCTCGAAGACTGACTGATCAGGCGAAGGTACGACGCTCCGCCAGCAGCGCGTCGAGCAACTCGGGCGTGGCGCCGGCCACCGGGGTGCGGCGCGCCGAGTGGTCGAGCACCACCAGGTCGCGGCCATGCAGGTCGACCACCGGCACACCGGCTTCGGCGCACACCAGCGTGGCGCCGGCATGGTCCCACACCCCGTGGGCCTCGACCACGCAGTCGACGTAGCCGTCGAGCGCTCCGGCCGCCACGGCGCACAGATCGAGCGCTGCCGCACCGAACATGCGCGACTGCCACGAACCGAGCGGCCGGGGCGGCACCCCGTTGAGTCCCACCACGGCTGCGGCCAGGTCGGTGCAACCCGAACCACCGAGTCGCTGCCCGTCGCACCAGGCTCCCCCGTCGCGTTCGGCCCAGAACCGCACCCCGCTGGCCTGATTCACCACCAGCGCAGCCGCCGGACCGTACTCGTCGACCAGGCACAGCGATGTGGCGAACCACGGAATACCCCGGCTGGCGTTGGTGGAGCCGTCGACCGGGTCGACGATCACCCACTCGGGGCCAGCACCAGGCTGCACGCCGCTCTCCTCCGACACGATGCCCACCCCGGCGCGCCGCAACACGGCCAGCGCCGCGTCGTCGGCACGCAGGTCGAGCACGTACTGGCCGGGCCGCAACCCACTGAACCCGTGCTCACGGTTGGCGCGCAGCGCCGCAGCCACCGCGTCGGCGGCATCGTGCAACAGAGCAAGACGGTCGGGCACCATGGCCTGCACGGTAGTGTCATCGGCACCGGGCAACACCGCCCTCCTGCGAAAGGACACACGTGGCCGTCATCGACGTCGCCGGCTTCGTTGCCGACTTGAAGAGTCACGCCATCGACCACGGGTTCCACGTGCACGACGAACGCCATTTCGTCGAAACCTATTCGCTCCGACAGCTCTGGGAAGTCGACCTGCACCCCGAAGAGGCCTGCAATGGCCCCATCGACCTGCACCTGTCGCTCGAAGTCGACCCACGCGCCCTGCTCGGCTTCGAAGACGAAGTACTGAAGATGGACGACCCCGACGACGACCCGCCCACCGGGTTCAGTTTCCCACTGCTGTTCACCTGGACCCTGCCGCCGCTCCCCCGCCCGCCCGACCTGTTGCTGTTGGCCACCGACATCGCCGGCGTGGGCGGCCCCGATCTGCCGCTCGAGGTGTCGGCCATCGACAGCTATGCCAGCGTCACCGATGCCCCCGAGCGCAGCCTCAGCCTGGTGGCCCGCATTCCCGTTCACCTCGCCGATGTGTACACCGGCAACGAGGAAGCGTTCTGCGACACTTTGGTGCAATGCCGCGATGTAAGCCTGTACCTGCTCGAACGAGCCCCCGACTGGCTCGACAACTAATCATCACCCATCGACCAACCCTGACCGACGGCCCCGCCGTCACACCGAAAGGCGACCACCATGCTGGTGCACGAACTCATCGACATCCTCAAGGACTACCCGGCTGACCAAGAGGTCGAACTGGTCATCGTGGCCCCCGTGGGCGACAACGAAGATGACGACATCACCGTCGACCGCTACCCCATCGACGGCATCATGCCGTGGGACGACGAAGACACCAAAGAAACGGTGATCTGGCTCATCGGCGGCGACGAGGAAGACGTGGAAGCGTTCCTCGACGCCATGGAAGATGACGACGAAGACGACGACCACAGCGGCCACGACCACTGAGATCGGCGGGCGGCCGAGCGGCAGCGAACTGCGGCTACACGGCCACCATCGATGCGGCGCGCAGCGCCATGTGCTCGTGATAGTGCACGATGCCCACGGCAGAACCTGACGCGCCCGTGCCATCGTCGCGCCACACCAGCGGCATACCGTTGGCAGCCAGCCACAGTTCGCGAGTAGCGGTGCCGGTGGTGGCACCGGTGGTGACCACGCCAACACGCACCACTGTCACCGGCACATCGCCACCGTCGACGTTCACCACATCGGTACCTGCCACCGTGACAGTGCGCACATCGACCAACCCGCTGCCGCTGCAGGTGACCGAAGGGTCGGCAACGACCCCCGCCGGCGGGATGAGCCAGGCGTTGGCGGGGCAGGTGAGCGAGCGCTCATCGGGTTGATCGAAGAAGGTGTGGAACCCGCCGTAACTCGCCAGGCGCAGGCCACTGTCGGTGCGGCACAGTTCGAACCATTCGCGCCGCTCGGCCAGCGGCTTCCACTCGATACGCACCCCGCACGCAGTCGCCGTGACGGTGACCGCCGACTCGGTGGGATAGTGATGCTCGGGTTTGGTGAGCACATCGATGCCTTCGCTGCCACTGGTGAGGTAGCGATACACCCCAGGCTCCACCAACGCCACGGGGGCCACCGTGGATGGTGGCGTGAGCCCGGTTGTAGAACCGGTTGTGGGCCCGGCACTGGCCGCCTCGGTGGTGACGCTAGCGGTGGAGGCGGGCGTGGGAACGGGTGCGGAAGTCTGGAACGCGGCAGCCGCGTCGGCCACCGAAACTGGTGTGGTGGAGTTGCTCCAGCGGAGCGCGGCCCACACCGCAACGGCGCCACCGAGCAGCAGCACCGCCAAGCCGGCGAACAACCAACGGCGACGTGTCACGTTCGTCACCGTAGCCCACCAGCACATATGCCTGCCCGTGGTAAACCCGACGCGAACTTGAGCCGTTTGGCGCCCTGAAAATGCGCGGTTACTACGCATCGCACTGTCATAATCGAATCGTGCCTGATGCCGATGAACAATCGAACGAACCGCCGCGGCGGTTACCCTCGTGGCTGCAGTCAACTCCCACCCAGCCCAAGGAAAAGCCCGATCCGCGCTGTCCACTCTGTGGTGCTCTGTCGTATCGCAACGACCTGAAACGCGACCGCTTGCTGTGGACCTGTTCGCAGTGCGATCACCCGTTCCGGGTCGACTGAACAACGCCCAGTTCGCCCACGGCCAGTGAGCCACGTCCGTGGCACCGTGCCGGCGGGTCGACACCCGCGGTGACGACGGTGTGGGCGTCTCGGCGCGCACTCCGGTGAACTTGTCCAAACGATGGTTGTACACAACCACCGTTTGGACACGCTGGGCCGTCGGCCAGGCTCGCGAGTGGGGCGGGTGGGTATCGAACCCACGACCAAGGGATTATGAGTCCCGTGCTCTAACCACTGAGCTACCGCCCCGAACCGGCCTCGACGGATCGAAACCGAGATATGCGAACGGCCCGCTGTGGGCGGGCCGTTCATGTGCTCCGGAGGCAGGGCTCGAACCTGCGACCCGCTGATTAACAGTCAGCTGCTCTGCCAACTGAGCTACCCCGGAAGGCGATACAAAATCTAGCGGCTGATGGGCAAGCTCGCACGGCTTTGTGCACCCTCGTTCGCCACGACCCAACAGTGCGCCCCGCTCACTCGCTGTCGAGGAACTCCTTCAGCTTGTGCGTGCTGTTGGGGTGACGCAGCTTGGCCAGCGTCTTGGCCTCGATCTGGCGGGCACGCTCGCGCGTGACACCGAGGGCTCTGCCCACATCGTCGAGTGTCCACGGCTGGTCGATACCTAGCCCGAACCGAAGCCGCATGATCTCTTGCTCGCGCGGTGGCAACTCGGCCAGCGCCTTCTCGATGGCTTCGACCAACAACACCTTGTCGAGCATCGCCGGCGGCGCATCGGCATCGGCGTCCTCGATGAAGTCGCCCAGGCTCGCGTCGTCTTCCTCGCCCAGCGGTGAATCGAGCGACAGCGGGTCTTGGGCGATGCGCAACAGTTCGCGCACCCGTTCGGCCGGCAGGTCGACCTTGGCCCCGAGTTCTTCGAGGGTGGGGTCGCGCTCGAGTTCCTGTTGCATCTGCCGCTGCGTGCGCAACACACGGTTCATCGTCTCGACGATGTGCACCGGAATACGAATGGTGCGCGCCTGGTCGGCGATGGCACGGGTGATGGCCTGACGAATCCACCACGTGGCATAGGTGGAGAACTTGAAACCCTTCGTGTAGTCGAACTTGTCGACCGCACGCATGAGCCCCACATTGCCCTCTTGGATGAGGTCGAGCAGGTGCATGCCGCTCATGGTGTAACGCTTGGCAATGCTCACCACCAGGCGCAGGTTGGCCTGGATGAGTTCGCTCTTGGCGGTTTGCCCGGCGCGCACCACACGCTGCAACCTGCGCCGCTCGGCCGCATCGATATCGGTGCCATCGAGTGCCCGCGCTGCTTCGAGCCCCTGCTCCACCGCACGCGCCAGGCCCCGTTCCTCCTCGGTGTTCAGCAGCTCGACTCGCCCGATTTCCTTCAGGTACATCCGCACCGAATCGGCCGACGCCGCCGTGGCCTCAGTGCGTTCGCCCACCTTGTTGGCCCGCCGTCGCTTCACCCGCTCGAGCAACGCCTCGGCATCGTCGACACTGCGCTCATCGACTGCTTGCACAGCGGCACTCTCGCCCAGGTCGTGAGTGAGCTCGGGAAGATCGTCGACGCTCTCGTCGATGGTGATGTGGCGCGAGGTGAACTCGGCGTGGATGGCTGCGAGCACATCGGCACTCAGCTCGACGTTGCGACACACGTGCGCAATTCGGTCGGCCTGCACCACACCATCGCGAAGGCCGCGGTCGAGTAACGCCTCCCACTCGGCAGCGTCGACATCCCCGAAAGGAACCGACGCCCCGACGGTATCGACCCCGCCTTGGCTCACTGTTTCTCCTCGCTCCGCCGCGTCAACCACCCTAGCAACAGGGTCGCCGCATCGGCTGCAGTGGCAGCCTCGTCGAGGTCTTCGAGTGCCAAGCGAGCGTTGCGATTGGCGAGCATCTCGGCGGGGTCGGTGAGGTGCACCCGGCGGTTCAGTTCGCGTCGCACCGCGGCGGCGATGAGGTTGCACGACTCGACGAACGGATCGGCATCGACATCGGCCACCGCCGCTCGTTCGAGCACCTCACGCGCATCCGGGTCGGCAAGTTCGATGGCTGCCGGAATGGACCCACCGGCATCGGCCAGCGCCAGGAACGCTCGGCGAACAATGTCGTCGGCGAACAGTTCTTCCACCAGCCACGACGCAATGTCGTTCCAGCGCTGCATCAACATCACCAGCGCAACGAACTCGGCGTTTTCAGCCGAACCCACCTGGCGCGTGGGGGCCACCCGCACCTCGGGCCTGCTCGTGCGTTTCACCGCCACCGCCACCAGATCGTTCACCGGAAGGCCCACGCGCAGCGCCACCTCCCCCGCGTACAACTTGCGCACGTCGAGGTTGGGGTGCTCGTTCACCACCGCCATCGCCTCTTGGGCCATGGTGGCGCGGTCTTCGGGCGAACGCAACGGCTTGGCCCCCAACACCCGCTGCACCCTGAAACCCAGGAACGGCAGGGCATCGTCGATGGCTTCACGCAAGGCAGCCGGGTCGGTGAGGCTGAGTTCGCCCGGGTCTTTGCCCTTCGGGAAGCGAGCCACGCGCACCTGCAGTTGGTACTTCTGCTCCCATTCGTAGAAGCGGGCTGCCGCACCCTGGCCGGCAGAGTCGGCGTCGAACGCAAGCACCACATTGCTCGCATAGCGCTTCATCAGCCGCACGTGTTCCTCGGTGAGGGCTGTACCGCACGTGGCCACCGCTCGGCCGATGCCAGCACGATGGAAACCGATGACATCGGTATAGCCCTCGCACACGATGACCTGATCGGAGTTGACGATGTCGCCCTTGGCCCAGTTGAGCCCGTAGAGCGTGCGCGACTTGGCGTAGATGGGTGTTTCAGGCGAGTTCTTGTACTTCGCCGGGTCGGTGGAGCCGGGCAGGATGCGCCCGCCCAGCGCCGCCGCCTCGCCGTTCTCGGTGAAGATGGGAAACAACACCCGCGCCCGGAACGCGTCTTGCATACGCCCCGCCTTGTTGGTGAACGCCAACCCCGTTTCGCGCAACAGTTCGGCCTGCACACCCAAACCGCGGCTGAGTTGATCCCAGTCGTCGGGAGCCCAGCCCAGCTTGAACTGCCGCGCCACATCGCCAGCCAACCCACGTGCCCGCAGGTAGTCGCGCGCCTCGCGCGCGTCGGGGTGCGTGAGCAGGCGCTGGTGATACCACTCGACGGCTGCGTTCATGGCGTCGACCAACTGTTTGCGACGCTGCCGGTCGCGGCTCTCGCCACCCGTGGTGTAGCGCAGCTGCACACCAGCCTTGCCAGCGATGTGCTCGACCGCCGTGACGAAGTCGACGTGCTCGATCTGCTGCACGAAATTGAACACATCGCCCGATGCCGAGCAGCCGAAGCAGCGGTAGCGCCCGGTTTCCTCCCGCACGTTGAACGATGGCGACCGCTCGCCGTGGAACGGGCACAGCCCCACCCAGTTGCGGCCCACACGACGCAGCGCCACATGCTGCTGCACCACGTCGACGATCGAGACGGTGGCACGCAGCCGCTCGAGATCTTCGTCGACGATCGCCATACGGTGAGGTTACCCCGAGGGTGTACGCCCGAACTCGGGTCAGCGTTCGGAGGTGGGCGGCAGCGGTTCGGCGGGGTGGTCGACCAGGGTGATCGTGTCGTCGTGGCGCTTCGTTTGCAGCGACATCAGAATCGAAATGGCCAGTACGAGGGCGATGACCAGCAGCGACAGCACCGTGGGGATGTGATACCAGCGGGCGATGATCATCTTCACACCAACGAAGGCGAGGATGACCGCCAGCCCCTGCTGCAGGTAACTGAACCGGGCGTGCATATCGGCGAGCAGGAAGTACAGGGCGCGCAGGCCGAGAATGGCGAACGCGTTGGAACTGAACACGATGAACTGCTCGCGGCTCACCGCCAATACCGCCGGCACCGAGTCGACTGCGAAGATCACATCGGTGGCCTCCACCAGCAGCAACACCGCGAACAACGGTGTGGCCACGCGCTTTCCGTTCACCCGGCTGAACAACTTCTGCCCGTCGAGTTCGTCGGACACCGGAATCACCTTGCGCACCAAGCGCAGGAACGCACTCTGGCTCGGGTCGGCCTCTTCATCGCTCTTCAGCACCATCTTCACGGCCGTGTACAGCAAGAACGCGCCGAACACGTAGAGAATCCAGTTGAATTGATTGATGAGCGCCACCCCGGCGAAAATGAACACCGCGCGCAGCACCAGCGCCCCGAAAATGCCCCAGAACAGCACACGATGTTGATACTTCGAGGGCACCTTGAAGTAGGTGAAGATGAGCGCCCACACGAACACGTTGTCGATGCTCAGGCTCTTTTCGATGAGATAGCCCGAGATGTATTCCGTGCCAGCGGTGCCGCCGAACGCCCACCACACCACCAGGGTGAAGGCCAAGCCGATGCTGATCCACACCACCGACTCGAACGCAGCTTCCTTGGTGGTCACCTCATGGGCTTCACGATGGAACACCACCAGGTCGACCAGCAACAGCAGCACGATGAACGCCAACAGCGCGGCCCACCCCCAGAGTGGCACCGTGATGTCGGCGAAGTGATGTGAAGCCTCGTCGGCCAGGAGTGCGGGCACGGTCAGTCGCGCGAGAACAATCCGCCGAGTGAGCCCGCCGTGGTGCTGCCTGAATTACTGGTGGTGATCGACGCTTCGATCCAACCGAGGAACTCGTGCGGGTTACGCGTCTGGGTCCAGAGCTTGCCGGGCCCGGTGAAGTCGAACACCAAGCCTTCACCGCTCTTGAACGACTGCACCCATCCGCCACCGCTGGCCTTGCGCAACCCCATCTGCACGGTGTCTTCGTAGGCCACCATGTGGCCGGTGTCGACCGTGATCGATTGGCCTGCTTCGAGGTTCCACACCTCGAGCGCGCCGTAGCAGGCGAACACTGCCTTGCCGGTGCCTTCGAGGCGCACGATGAAGCCGCCCTCGCTGCCGAACATGTTCTTGAAACCACCCCACTGGGCATCGAGGTTGACCGTGGTCTCGTTGGCGAGCCACGAACCCTTCTGCACGAACAACGCCCGACCAGAGGTCACTTCGTGCACGCTGATATCGCCGGGCAGCCGTGCGGCCACATCGACGAAACCACCTTGCGCGGGCGCCGTATAGGTGCTCACGAAGAAGCTCTCACCACCGAGCGCGGCGCGCTTGAGCGACTTCATGATGCCACCCTCGGCCTTCGACGACAGGGTGACGCCTGCCGACATCGCCATCATCGCACCGGCTTCTACACGCACCGTCTCACTGGGTGCGAGGTTCAGTCGGGCAACTCCGTATGCGGGGCCTTGACGAGTTTGAATGTCCATGTTTTTCCTCCACTCTCATGACGCCACCGGAGCCACTTTCGTGTCGGGCGACGAACTACTTGGTTTCGGTCTTCTTCGTGCCTGAGGCCCGGGTGATGACCGCTTGTGCGGCCGCCAAACGGGCGATGGGCACGCGATACGGGCTGCAGCTCACGTAGTTGAGGCCCGCGTCGTAGAACAATTGGATGCTCTCGGGGTCGCCACCGTGCTCGCCGCACACGCCGAGCTTCAGACCCTTCTTCACCGAACGGCCAGCCGTAGCGGCCATCTTCACCAGGGCACCCACACCGCTCTGGTCGATGGTCTCGAACGGGTTGCGCTTCAGGAGGCCCTGCTCGAGGTAGGCCGGCATCATGCGGCTCTCGACGTCGTCGCGGCTGAACCCGAAGGTGAGCTGCGTGAGGTCGTTGGTGCCGAACGAGAAGAAGTCGGCCTCCTCGGCGATCTCATCGGCGCGCACGGCCGCACGCGGCGTTTCGATCATGGTGCCGATGGTGACCTCGGGCTTGTTCTTCAACCCCTTGAGTGCCGCCTGGATCTCGGTTTCGGCCCAGCTGCGGGCGAGCGCCAACTCTTCACGGTTCACCGTGAGCGGAATCATTACTTCGACGATGGGGTTCTTGCCCTCTTTGCGCAGCGATGCAGCAGCAGCCATGAGCGCCTTCACCTGCATGGCGTACAGACCGGGCTTGATGACGCCGAGGCGAACACCGCGAGTACCGATCATGGGGTTGTGCTCGGCCCACTCTTCGGCAGCCTTCAGCTCGGCAAGCTCGCTCTTCGACAGGCCACTGCCAGCCTGCTTCACCTTGAGTTCTTCCACCGACGGCAGGAACTCGTGCAGCGGCGGGTCGAGCAGACGCACCGTGACGGGCAGGCCGTCCATGGCCTCGAGGATCTCCTTGAAGTCGATCTCCTGCACGCGGCCGAGTTCGGCCAGGGCAGCGGCTTCCTCGGCCGGGGTGTCGGCGAGGATCATGCGGCGCACCACCGGCAAACGGTCGGGTGCGAGGAACATGTGCTCGGTTCGGCACAGACCCACACCTTCGGCGCCCAGTTCGCGAGCCTTGGTTGCGTCGTCGCCAGTGTCGGCGTTGGCGCGCACGGCGAGCTTGCCCTTACGCACCTTGTCGGCCCAGGTGAGGATGACGTCAAACTCGGCCGGCGGTGTGGCCGCCTCGAGCTTCATCTCACCGAGCACCACTTCACCGGTGGTGCCGTCGATGGAGATGACGTCGCCTTCCTTCACCACGACGTCGCCCACCGAGAACTGCTTGCCCTCGATCTTGATGGCTTCGGCGCCCACGATGGCGGGGGTACCCCAGCCACGGGCGACCACGGCAGCATGGCTCACAAGTCCACCACGAGCGGTGAGGATGCCTTGGCTCACCATCATGCCGTGCACGTCTTCGGGGCTGGTCTCGTTGCGCACCAGCACCACCTTTTCGCCACGCTCATCGGCATCGACGGCGTCGTCGGCGGTGAAGTACACCTTGCCCACAGCAGCGCCCGGTGAGGCGGCGAGACCCTTGGCCAGCACCTTGCCGGAACCGGCGAACTGTGGGTGCAGCACCTGGTCGAGGTGTTCGGCGGTGACACGCATGAGCGCTTCGTTCTTGCTGATCTTCCAGCGACCGTCGCCCTTGCCCGAACCCTTGGTCATGTCGACGGCCATGCGCAGTGCCGCAGCACCGGTGCGCTTGCCCACACGGGTCTGCAGCATCCAGAGTTTGCCCTGCTCGATGGTGAACTCGGTGTCGCACATGTCTTCGTAGTGCCGTTCGAGCCGATCGAAGATGGCCAGCAGTTCCTTGTGGATGGCCGGGAAGTGATGGGCCATCGTGTCGAGATCTTCGGTGTTGCGAATACCGGCCACCACGTCTTCGCCCTGGGCGTTGATGAGGAAGTCGCCATACGGCTTGTTCTCGCCGGTGGCTGCGTTGCGGGTGAAGCCCACACCGGTTCCGCTGTTGTTGTCGCGGTTGCCGAACACCATGGTCTGCACGTTCACGGCGGTGCCGAGGTCGTGGCTGATGCGCTCGCGCACGCGGTAGGCGATGGCGCGAGGGCCGTTCCAGCTCTTGAACACGGCCTCGACCGCGCCACGAAGTTGCGCGTAGGGGTCTTGCGGGAAGGCCTTCTTGGTGGCGGTCTTCACCACTGCCTGGTACTGCTTGCACAGATCCTTCAGTACCTTGGCGGGCAGTTCAGCGTCGGTCTTCACCTTGGCCGCAGCCTTGGCGTGCTCGAGCGGGTGCTCGAACAGCGCGCCGTCGATGCCCAGCACGATGCGGCCGTACATGGAGATGAAGCGGCGATAGCTGTCGTAGGCGAAGCGCTCGTCGTTGGTGACGGCAGCAAGCCCCTTCACGCTCTTGTCGTTGAGGCCCAGGTTGAGCACCGTGTCCATCATGCCCGGCATCGAGAACTTGGCGCCCGAACGCACCGACACGAGCAACGGGTCGGAGGGGTCGCCCAGGGTGCGGCCCATCTTCTTTTCGAGCTTGGCCACCTGCGCGTGGATTTCGTCGCTGAGGCTGCCCGGCCAGCCGCCGTGCATGTACGCACGGCAGGCATCGGTGGAGATGGTGAAGCCCGGGGGCACCGGCAACTTCAGCACGCTGGTCATCTCGGCGAGATTGGCGCCTTTGCCACCCAGGAGGTCTTTGTACTCCATGGGCGAACGCGGGTGTTTGTGATCGAAAGCGTAGACGTACGGCACGGTGGCAGAGTCTACGAGCCAACTGCCAAAGATGCTGACCATCTGGGCCGTAGGCTGCACCTGTTCATGGCTTCTTCACCTGCGTTCCGGCTGTTCGGTTTTCCCATCCATGTGCGCGCCGGCTTTCTGATGTTCATGGTGCTGGTGGTGTTCGTGAATGGCGGGACCCTAGGGGTGTGGATCGCCGGCAGCGCAGCGGTGCTCACCCTGTTGCATGAACTCGGGCATGCCTTCGCGGCGCGGGCCACCGGGGCCGAAGCCGAAATCGCGCTCGACTTCCTGGCCGGGTACGCATCGTTCGTACCCACCCGCCGCCTGCGCTCGTGGGAGCGCGCCGGCATCTCGTTGGCCGGCCCCGCCGTACAGATCGGTGTGAGCGTGGCCGTGCTGATGGCCATGGGTGTGAACCCGCTCGATCGAGCTTCCATCGCCACCAGCGACGCCGCCATCGCCATCTGGTGGACGGGGCCGATGATGGGCTTGTTCAACCTGGTGCCGGTGCTGCCGCTCGACGGCGGGCATGTGGTGCAAGCCGGGCTCGACGTGGTGATACCCAAATACGCGCAGAAGGTGATGCTCTGGTTCAGCGTCGTGGTCACCGTGGGCGGCGCGCTGTTCTGCTTCACCAACGCTCGCTACCAGGGGCTCACCTTCTTCGTGATCTTCCCGCTGCTGGTGCAGATGCAGATGCTCTTCCCCCGGTCGTCGCGCGCCGGTGGGGCAGGCAGGCCGCCCGCTGCCGTGGCTGAAGACCGCGCCTGGGCCACCGGCGACGTATCGGCCATGCCCCCGAGCGTGGTGCCCTCACCGTGGTTTCGCGCCTCACAACAACTCGCCCACGGGTTTCCCGACATCGCTCGCGATGTGTTGTTGGCCGACTTCACCGAGACGAGCGAACCCAACTGGTGGCCACCCGACACCGCCCCGGTCGACCGCTTGGCGTCGCTGGCGGCGCTGCTCCCCCGCCCATTGCCGACGGGCCGCATGTACAGCGAGCACGCCCTCGCCGCGGTGCTGCTGCGTGTGGGCCATCGCGAAGAAGCAGCGCAGTATGCGGCTGGCATCTTCCAGCGTACGCCCACTACCACTGCGGCCAGCATCGTGGCCCGGGCCGCGGGCGCGTTGGGCGACACCGATACGGCGATCGGCTGGTTGCGCGCCGCTCGCGATGTGGGCACCGACCCGCACGGCTTGGCCAGCACCATCGACGGCTCCCCCGAACTCGCCGCACTGCGCGCCGACCCGCGGGTGACCGAACTGCGCCAGAGCCTCGCCGCCTGAGTGCAGTGCGCCGGACTGCTGCTATTCGGTGAGGGCTGAGCGCTTGACCAATGCCAGGGCATCGATGCCAAGCACGGAGGTGACCACACCGGCCACTTCGCCGGCGACGATGTAGGCGGCACCCACTTCGGTGCCCTCTGCCACCGCCACCCGTTGCAACAGCCTCGGGGCCTTGGCAGCGCGGCTGTCCATCCGCTCCACCAACTCCTGGCCCGGGTAGCACCCCTTGGTGAAGCTCACAGCCACCGCCGTGACACCGGTTTCGGCAGGCAGCACCTCACCCGGCACGATCTCGGCGCCCATGGCCGGCCACACGGCCGCGATACGCGCCGCGAGCAACTCGGCCTCACCCGCAACCGGGCACCCGGCCGGGGCTTCCACCTCGGCACCCAGCAGGTCGACGCCACCACCCCATGCCGGCACACCGACCACCGCATCGGCGCCTTCACCCCGAATGGCGAGGCACTGCCAATCGAGCACCTCCACCTCGGCCTTCACCCTGATCTTGAAGCGGTTCAACCGCGCCACCATGGCATCGCCGAACCCGGCGTCGGTGTCGAGCACGAACTCGTCGTCGGCGGTGCGCTGCACACGGGCCAACACCACGATTTTGCCGGTGGGCTCGAGCAGGAACGAATACGCCGAGCCACCCACGGCCATGGGCCGCAGGTCTTGTGACAACTGCGAATGCAGATAGGTGGAGGCATCGGGGCCACTGACACGAACCACATCGCGCGGGTACGGGCTGGAGAACATGCCTGCAGTGTCGCAGCACCTGCCCGTGGATACACAGCGATACTGCGCGAGACTGGAGCCGATGGCGAACATCGACCGCGCTGCAACTGCCGCTTCATCGGCCATCCGCCGCACCCTCGAACGTCTCCGTTCGCTGGCGGCCATCAGTGCGCTCATCACCCTCGTCGTGGGCGCGGCCACCTTCGCCACCGGCTGGTGGGTGTTCCATGGCACCACCTCATGGCTGGTGATCGGCGGTGTGCTGTGCGCGGCACCGGTTGTGGCGGCGGCCATCGCCTGGGTGCTGGTTCGCGCGACGGTGCGCCTCTCCGATCAGCTCCTTCCCGACGTGCGCACCCTCATGGGCCAGTCGACAGAAGCATCGAGCATGTTCATCGACTACGACTCGGGCCAAGCATTAGGCATGCAGGCGCGCAGCTTCCGCCAATTGCGCAGTGAGGTGACCACCCGCAAGGCGCAACTCCCGGCGCTCTACGTGTGCACTCGGGCCATCACCTCGGTGCCGGGCCTGGCCGCAATGGCCATCATCGGCACCGTTGTGATGGGTGGGTTCGGCACCATCTTGCTGTTGGTGGGCCTGTTCAGATAGCGCCAGGCAGCGCCACCACAGCCGTACCGGTGACCACCGCTCGGCCATCTCGTTCGAGGCGCACTGCACAGGTGGCTCGCCGCTCGCCGTCGACGTGGTCGATTGCCGTGACGTCACCGCACGCCACCACTCGGTCACCATCGAGCACGGGCGGCCCGAACGACACGGTGAGGCGACGCACGCTGCCTTCACCGGCGAACGCGTGCAGCATGTTCACGATGTAGCTGAGGTTGAGCGGGCCCTGGTTGATGACGCGCCCGCCGAAGCCGATGGCGGCATTGGCGTCGCGGTCCCAGTGCACTGGGTATGGGTCGCGCAAGATGGCCGCCATGGTGCGCATCCGCGCCGGGTCGACGCTCTCCATCACCCACGGCGGAATGGCCGTACCCACGTTCACCTCGTGCGGTGTCATGGGGCTTCCCGGCGGAACTGCCAACGGTTGGTCACCCTGGCCACCACGGCACCGTCGGCATCGAACAACTCGATGGTGAAAGCCACGGCGTCGTACACCCTGCCGTCGGCCGATGTCTTGCGCTCCACCGAGGAAATGCCGCCCTCCACCCGGTAGTCGACTTCTTCACGCAACGGTTGCAGGTACTCCCAGTCGTATCCCTCGAGCCCCACCGAACCGGCACCTCGGGCACCGCCCAGTGCGAATAGTTCGGCGATCGACGTACGCGCCCCCAGGATGGGCGCATGGAACAGCACGATGGGGTGCGCCAATCCATCGGCCAACTGCTCGGCCCCGGTGCAATCGGTGAGCAGGAAGTTCTCCCAGTGCGCAATGCGATAGGTGCCGCCCGGAAACCGGTGCCCTACCAGAGCCAGCGCGTCGGCTTCCGACAGCGTCATCTCAGCTCGCCGCGTCGCGCTGAGCGCGAGCCGCGGTCATGCGCCGCGCAGCTGGCACGGCAGCCAACAACGCGGCCGCCTTGTTGCGGCACTCGAGGTCTTCTTCATCGGGGTCGGAGTCGGCCACGATGCCCGCACCCGCCTGGAACGACGCCCCATGCCCTCCCACGAACATCGTGCGAATGGCGATGGCCGTATCGAGGTTGCCGCTGAAGTCGACATACCCCACCACACCCGCATAGGGGCCACGCTTCACCGGCTCGAGTTCATCGATGATCTCCATGGCCCGCACCTTGGGCGCACCGCTCACCGTTCCCGCGGGCAACGTGGCGCGCAGCACGTCGATGGGTGTACGCCCTGGCACCAATTCACCAGTGACCTGCGAGGTGAGGTGCATCACATGGCTGTAGCGCTCGAGCGTCATCAACTCATCGACATGCACGCTGCCGAAGGTGGCCACGCGGCCCACGTCGTTACGCGCCAAGTCGACCAGCATGATGTGCTCGGCCACCTCTTTCGGGTTCTCCTTCAGCTCGCCGGCCAGGCGCCGGTCGTGCTCGTCGTCGCGGCCTCGCTTGCGGGTGCCGGCGATGGGCCGGCTCACCACCTTCGTGCCCAGCACCTGCACCATCGGCTCGGGCGAACTGCCGGCGATGGTGACATCGTTCTGGCGCAAGAAGTACATGTACGGGCTGGGGTTCACCTGACGCAGCACCCGGTAGAAGTCGAACGGTTCGGCCTGCAGGTCGATGTCGTAGCGCTGGCTCAACACCACCTGGAAAATGTCGCCGTCGAGGATGTGTTCCTTCGCCACGGCCACGGCACGTTGGTAGGCACCATCGGGCATGGAACTGCGCACCGATGGCCCGGCTTCACCGGTGCGGGGCGGCTCCACCGGCGGGGTGGCCAAGGGGCGAGCCAACTTCTCCGAGGCCCGCTGCACACGCTCGCAGGCAAGGTCGTATTCGCGGTTGCGTTCGTCGAGGCCCATGTCGAGCACCGGCACGCTCTCGATGAGGTACACCCGTTGCCGCCAATGGTCGAACGCAGCGAGCGACCCGATGATGCTCATCACCGCATCGGGCAGGTCGCGGTCGTCGTTGGGCGCATCGGGCAGGTGCTCGACTTCCCGCACGATGTCGTAGCCGAGGTAGCCCATCACACCACCCTGCAGGGGCGGGAGCTCGGGGATGATGGGCCCGCGGTAGGCGGCCACAATGGCGTCGAGCGCAGCGAGCATGCCCTGGTCGTAGGGAATGGGCGCGCTGAGGTGCTGGCCGGTCTTGGTGATCTGCCCGTTGCGCAATTCGAGCGTGGCCACGGGGTCGTGCCCCACGAAGCTGAACCGGCTCCACCGTTCGCCATGTTCCACCGATTCGAGCAGGAACCCGTCGCCATCGCCCACGAGCTTCAGGTATGCCGACACAGGTGTTTCGAGATCGGCCAACAGTTCGGTCCATACCGGCACCACCGTGTGGTCGGCAGCCAAGGCGTGAAACTCGTCGCGGCTCGGCCGCATGGTGAGCCCGGTCATCAGGTCACCGGGTAGCGCTGAGCGCCGTCGAGCGAACGGAAGAAACACGAGTAGGCACCGGTGTGGCAGGCCCCGCCGCCCTGCTGTTCCACTTTGAACAGCAACACATCGGTATCGCAGTCGATGTACGCCTCGCGCACGAACTGCACCTCACCGCTGGTTTCACCTTTGCGCCAGATCTCTTTGCGACTACGGCTCCAGTACACCATGCGGCCTTCGGCGAGGGTGAGGCCGAGTGTTTCGGCGTTCATCCACGCCACCATCAGCACTTCGCCGGTTGCGACGTCTTGCGCGATGGCAGGCACCAACCCGCTGGCGTCGTACTTCACGGCGGCCAGCAGTTCGGGGTCGGCCTGAATGGGCGTGCCATCTGACATGTGGGTCATGTTACGAGAGGGGCTGCCTCGCACTGCAGCCCATTGCGCCAAGGGGTCAGAGATAGAGGCCGGTGCTGCCGTCGACTCGTTGTGCGGCAACGGCGTGGATATCGCGTTCGCGCAACATGATGTAGTCGTCGCCACCCACTTCCACTTCGTAGCGGTCTTCGGGGCTGAACAGCACACGGTCGCCCACTTCCACCGAGCGCACGTTCTGGCCGTAGGCCACAACATCGGCCCACACCAACCGCTTCGACACCTGAGCCGTGGCTGGAATGAGGATGCCACCCGATGAGCGCCGCTCGCCCTCTTTGTCGGGGATGCGCACCAGCAGACGGTCGTTGAGCATCTTGATCGGGAGTTTCCCGTTGTCTGTCACGCGAGCGAGGGTACCGTCGGTGGCATGGCCATCGAAACACACCCCATCACCCTCGACACGATCGATGGGTTACGCCTCGATGGCGACCTCATCGCCAGCCCCGGGCCCCACGGTGCCGTGGTGGTGTGCCACCCGCATCCGCTCTACGGCGGCGACCGCTTCAACCCGGTGGTCGACGCCGTTGCCCGCGCTGCGGCGGCGCACGGATGGGCTGCGGTTCGGTTCGACTTCCGCGGTGTGAACGAATCGGAGGGCACCCACGGCGGCGGGGTCGACGAACGGCTCGACGTGGCGGCGGCCATCGACATGGTGTCGATGCTCACCGACGGGCCGATCTGGCTCATCGGTTACTCGTTCGGAGCCATGGTGGTGCTGTCGGTCACCCACCCGCGCATCGACGGGTGGGTGGCCATCGCCCCGCCGCTGGCAGCCATGCCCGGCGACGTGCTGGCCGCCACCGATCACCGGCCAAAGCACGTGCTGGTGGCCGGGCACGACCAGTTCAGCCCACCCGAGGCCACGTTGCCATTGTTGGCCACATGGGAGAACACGACGCACGCAGAGCTCGGCACCGCCGACCACTTCCTCGCCGGCCACCTCGGGGCGGTCGGCGAGTTCGTGGTGGCGGCACTGGGCGACTGAGCAGCCCGCCGGTTCAGCTGGCGAGTGCAGTTTCGATGCGCTGCATCACGTCGTCGGTGAGCAGTACCAGCACATCCAACGCCTCGAAGTTCTCGATGACCTGGCTGGCCCGGCTGGCACCGGTGATGACGGTGGACACCTGCGGGTTCTTCGCGCACCAGGCGATGGCGAGTTGTGCCATCGAGCAACCGCGTTCATCGGCGATGGGGCGAATGCGCTCGGCAGCGGCGATCTGCTTCGGGTCGGTGAGGCGAGGGGCCAACCAGCCGTACCCGGGCAGCGCGCCACGGCTGTCGGCGGGAATGCCGTCGCGGTACTTGCCGGTGAGCAGGCCCGACGCCAGCGGGCTCCAGATGGTGGTGCCGAGACCGATGTCTTCGTAGAGGCGGGCGTACTCCTTCTCGACACGACCACGGGTGAGCATGTTGTACTGCGGCTGCTCGACGATGGGCTTGTGCAGGTGATGGCGCTCGGCCACTTCCCACGCGGCACGGATCTCGTCGGCCGTCCACTCGCTGGTGCCCCAGTAGAGCGCCTTGCCGGAAGAGATGATGTCGCTCATGGCCCATACGGTCTCTTCGATGGGCGTGTTCGGGTCGGCACGGTGGCAGTAGAGGATGTCGACGAAGTCGGTCTGCAACCGCTCGAGCGAACCGTTGATGCAATGCATCAGGTACTTGCGGTTCAACGTGTTCTGCATATTCACCATGGGCCCGTCGATACCCCAGAACACCTTGGTGGTGAGCACGTACGAGTGACGCTTCCAACCGAGGGTGGTGGCGACGCGGCCCATGATGGCTTCGCTCTCGCCCGCGGCATAGGCCTCGGCGTTGTCGAAGAAGTTGCAACCCGCGTCGAAGGCGGCCTGCATGCACTCGAGCGCTGTGTCGTCTTTCAACTGGTTGTCGAAGGTGACCCACGAACCGAACGAGAGCACCGACACCTTCAGGCCACTGCGGCCCACCCGGCGGTATTGCATAGGAGTAGAAGTCATGGCCGCAACCCTAATGGTGCCAGGGCAACCTCAGTGGCTGGGGCGCACGGTGAGGCCGACTGCGGTCACTCATCACACCACAGCGATGACCCTGCCATTCGCGTCGAGTTCGTGGACCCCATCAATTGCAGCGAACTCGATGTAGATCAAACGCCCGGTCTTCGGTTCGACACGTAACACATCGACCGGGATGACCCGCTTGCCGGTAGCGCTGAACAATCGCAACTGAACAGCATCGAGCGGCATGTACACGAACGCTTCCTCGGTCGAGATCACCGTAGGTTGCCCTTCAAAAATCGACGCCGAGCCGAGCACCACGTCGTTCGTGTCGGCGAGAAACACCATGCGTTGGCCGTCAAAACGCGTGCCTACTACCACGTGCGCCGTAGCCGATGCTTCGAGCTCCACCGCATCGGTGAGCACGTTCCACCACCGCGTGGGCAATGACGGGTTCGTGGTCGGTGGCGTTGAAGACGCAGACCACGCCAACCGGTCGGGCGTCGGCGGCGGGGCACCATCTGGCAGGTTCGCGAAGACTGCAACTACCGCCACTACCGCCACTAATCCACCGATCCGCTTGGCGAACTGGCTCACTGCAACGCCTGCTCGTTAATCAAAGCACCGTCTTGGTCGAGGAATCGCACCACAGTTGCCGTCCGGTCGCTCTCGCTGAGGCGCATCGCAAATGAACCCCACATCAACCAGGGAACACTCGGATGTGCAACAAGTTTCACTGTCTTTCTCAGCGTGCCGCGGACGACAATCTGAACCGATGCAACAGGGGCAGAGGCGATCAGTTGAAAGCGATCACCGAGTTCCGGATACACCATTTGGGATGGCACAGCGGGCAGACCTTGGAATGCCACATCGGGCAGACCTACGAAGATCGCTACCCCAACGGGTGCCACCCTGAGTCCATGCTGCAGCGAACCATAGAGGCTTGCCGTGAGCGGCTTACCGTCCACCACAGTGAAGCCGGGCTGTGCGCTATCAAGTACTACCGAGTCGAGCCCTGTCGCGCTGAAGAACCCCGACTGAGTGGTGGCCAACCTCCAACTCTCGCTGCTCACCATCACCACCGACTGAGCTAGGTGAGCGAGTTCTTCGTTGCTCCATGCACCGGGAGCATCGATTTCGACGACGGCCCCCGAGCGCTCCTGCCACTGCACCCTGATCAGCCCATCGGAGCGGTAAACGGACGCGAGTGTGGTGCGCACCTCGATGCGCTCGTCGCCAGGTGGGTCGGCAACCGGAACGACCCTCAGCACCAGTTGACGCGAGCCGTCGGAGTACACCAGGCGATCGCCAGCGGCGTCGACCTCCACCAGGCCGAAGCCTTTGGGGATGTACCCGAGAGCGGCGTGACGCAAGCGCGGAATCATCGCCTCGACACCGCTGACCGTGGGCTTTCCGTGCCGCCGCACAGCGATGGCAACACCCAATGAGCCCAGCAGCACCAACAAACACGCAGCAGCGGCCAGAAGCCTGCGTGGCCGGTGACGTTGTTCGTGTGGTTCGGCCCCCACCACGGCCAGCCTCGTCGCAGGCGCGTCGCTCAATTCAGGCAGGGTCTGCTCAGCAACAGCGGCATAGGTGCGCCGCAGTCGGTCGATGACGTCACTCTCGTTCACGACAACTCCTTCCTCAGCAGATCGAGGCCCCGGTGCACGCGAGAACGAACGGTGCCGGCACGGCAACCCAACACCTCGGCGATGTCGACCTCGGCCATGTCTTCGTAGAAGCGCAAGGCGAGCACCACTCGGTACTTCTCGGGCAGACGCTGCACCACACTCCAGGTCTCGTCGAGTTCGGGCTCGAGCACTGGCCGCTCGGCGGCGGGCAGCGCACCAGTGGCACGGTGGTCGCGGCGCAACCATGTGCGGCACAGGTTCACCACGATGGTGCGGACATAGGCACCCGGGACGTCGACCCGCTCCCAGGCTGCCTCGAGCCGTACGAACGCGTCGTGCACGATCTCTTCGGCGATGACCGTGGACCCGACCATCATTCGAGCCAGCCGAACGAGGTGCGCGCGCTCACGTCGATAGACATCTTCCAACGTGAGCGTGGTCGCTCGTGGTTCGGCTTCGCCGGTGCCCATCATCACCAGCATCGACTACGGAGCACACTGAAACGTTGCATTTGATTCAACAGATCGCTGAGAACGTCGTCGCCTGCGTGTTGGGCAACCTCAGTGGCTGGGGCGCACGGTGAGGCCGGCAGCGGTCATCGCCTGCTTAGCCTCGGCGATGGTGTGTTCGCCGAAGTGGAAAATGCTCGCCGCCAGCACACCGGTGGCTCCACCTTCGGTGACCCCTTGCACGAGATGATCGAGGGTGCCCACACCGCCGCTGGCGATGACCGGCACACCCACAGCATCGACCACGGCGCGCGTGAGAGCGAGGTCGAACCCTTCCTTCGTGCCATCGCGGTCCATACTGGTGAGCAAGATCTCGCCCGCCCCCAGCGCCACGGCACGTCGCGCCCAGTCGAGCGCGTCGATACCCGTAGGGGTGCGGCCGCCGTGCAAGAACACTTCGAAGCCACCGGTGGCGGTGCGCTTGGCATCGATGGCGCACACCACACACTGGCTACCGAACTCGCGAGCGATCTCGGCGATGAGTTCGGGGCGCTGCACCGCGGCAGTGTTCACACTCACCTTGTCGGCACCGGCGCGCAACATCTGGCGGGCATCGGCCACCGAGCGGATACCACCGCCCACCGTGAACGGGATGAACACCTGCTCGGCCGTACGCGACACCACATCGACCATGGTGTCGCGCCCGTCGGACGAGGCGGTGATGTCGAGAAAGACCAATTCGTCGGCACCTTCGGCGTCGTAGCGAGCGGCCAGTTCCACGGGGTCGCCGGCATCGCGCAGGTCGACGAAGTTCACACCCTTCACCACTCGCCCACCGGTTACGTCGAGGCACGGAATGACGCGCGGCACGATCATTGCCCACCACCTGCCTGCAGCGCCGCCACCGCTTCCGCCACGGTGAAGCGACCTTCGTAGAGCGCCTTGCCGGTGATGACCCCGGCGATACCAGGCACCTGCCCCAGCGCAGCCACATCGGCGAGCGTGGCCACACCACCACTGGCAATGACCGGAATGGACGTAGCCGCGGCAGCAGCGCGCAGGCCTTCCACATCGGGGCCCTGCAGCATGCCGTCGCGGCCGATGTCGGTGATGACGAACGCCGCCGCGTCGGGGAACCAGGCGAGAGCGGCGAACAACTGCACACCGCTGCCTTCGGTCCAGCCGTGCACCGCCAACTCGCCGTTGCGATGGTCGAGGCCCACGGCCACCGCCACCAACTGCGCGGCCTCGGCCACCAGTTCGGGGGTGTTCACCGCAGCCGAACCCATGACCACGCGGGCCACACCCACCTCGGCCAGCGCCTCGGCGTCGGCCACGGTGCGCACACCGCCACCGGTTTGCACACGGGCTCGCCCATCGACCGCGGCCGCGATGGCCGCCACCACGGCCCGGTTGCGCGGCGACCCGGTGCGCGCCGCATCGAGGTCGACCACATGGATCCACGGCGCACCCTGGTCGGCGAACGAGCGAGCCACGCTCACGGCATCGTGGCCGTACACGGTGGACTGGTCGTAATCGCCCTGTTGCAGACGCACCACTCGCCCATCGAGCAAATCGATGGCCGGGTACAACTCGACCCGCCGACTCACGACGCAGCCCCGGCGACTCGCACGAAGTTGGCCAGCAACGCCAAACCGTCGCTGCCCGACTTCTCGGGGTGGAACTGCGTGGCGAACACGGTGCCCTGCCGGAACGCCGCGTTCACCGTGCCCCCGTAGTCGCATGTGGCAGCCACCGCCGATGGGTCGGTGGGCACCCCGTGCAACGAGTGCACGAAGTACATCCACGGTGCAGCGCCGAGGCCGGCGAACATCGGGTCGGCCGCGTGGGCTTGTTGCACGCGCAGCTGGTTCCACTGCATCTGTGGCCGCGGCACTTCGGCCGAGATCCACTGCACACGGCCGGGGATGATGCCCAGGCCCCGCGCGTGCGGGTCTTCATCGCTGGCGTCGAACAGCATCTGCATGCCCACGCAAATGCCCATGAACGGCTTGCCCGAGCCCGCCGCTTCGAGTGCCACCTGTTCGAGGCCGGCACCGCGCAACGCGTCCATGCACGCACCGAAGGCACCCACCCCGGGCAACACCACGGCGTCGGCATCGGCCACCAAACCGGCATCGGCGGTGAGCCGTGCGTCGGCACCCACCCGTTCGAGCGCCTTGCATGCCGAGCGGAGGTTGCCGATGCCGTAATCGAGCACCGCCACCAGCACGGTCAGAGCACACCCTTGGTGGACGGCAATGACGTGCCTTCCACGCGCACGGCATCGCGCAGACACCGGCCCAGGCCCTTGAACACGGCCTCGATGATGTGATGCACATTGCGGCCCCGCACCAGGCTCACATGCAGGGTGATGCCGGCGGCGGTGGCGAATGACGAGATGGCGTGCTCGGCCAACTGCGGGTCGAAGGGCGGGTTGCCCAGCGGCAGGCATTCGGGCATGGGCACCTCCCACACCACGAAGGGGCGGCCCGAGAGGTCGAGGGCGATGTCGATGAGCGCTTCGTCGAGCGGGTAACGCCCCGAGGCGAAACGGCGCACGCCCACCTTGGCCCCGACAGCTTCACGGAAGGCTTCGCCGAGCGTGATGGCCACATCTTCCACGGTGTGATGCGTGTCGATGTGCAGGTCGCCGGTGGCGGCGATGGTGAGATCGAACCCGCCGTGCTTACCCACCTGTTCGAGCATGTGGTCGTAGAACGGGATACCGGTGGAAGCCGATGCGTTGCCGCTGCCATCGAGGTCGATGGTGAGGTCGATGGACGTTTCCTTGGTGGTACGCACCCGTGTGGCCCGACGGCCCGGTGAGTCGGTCATGCCAACACCTCCTGCAGTGCGGTGAGAAATGCGTCGTTCTCCTCGGCCGTGCCCACGGTGACGCGCAGGCAGTCGCCCAAACGCGGCCACCCCGAGCAATCGCGGATGAGCACGCTGCGGTCGAGCAAGCCCTGCCACACCGCACGCCCGCCCTTGGCCGTAGCCCGGAACAGTACGAAGTTGGCTCCGCTGGGGAACTGCTCGACGGGCAGCAGGGCCAAGGCTGCACAGATGCGATCGCGCTCGCTCACGATGGCGGCCACCCGGTCGTTCATGGCGTCGACGAACTCGAGGGCCAACCGGCCGGCGATCTGCTTGGCGCTGTCGAGGTGGTACGGCAGAGTGACCTTGTCGAGTTCGGCAACCAGCCACCGCGGCCCCACCAGGTAGCCGAGGCGAGCGGCCGCCATCGACCACGTCTTCGAGAACGTGCGGGTGACCACCAGGGGCACATCGTCGGCCACCAGATCGAGCGCCGACCAGTCGGCGAACTGGGCGTAGGCCTCATCGACCACCAGCAGGCCGGGCACCGCTGCCAGCACGGCGCGCACATTGGCTTGGGGCTCCACCAACCCGGTGGGGTTGTTGGGCGAACACAGGAAGGTGACCATCGGTTGGTGGGCGGCGATAGCGGCCAACGATGCCTCGAGGTCGAGCGTGAAATCGGTCCGCCGCTCGGTCTCCACCACGGTGGCGCCGGTGATGCGGGCGATGTGCGCGTGCAGTTGATAGGTGGGCTCGAAGGTGGCCACGGTGCGGCCCGGCCCGGCGTAGGTGAGCAGGAGTGTTTGCAGTACCTCGTTCGAACCGTTGGCCACGAACACCTGCTCGGGGGCCACCCCGTGCAGCGCGGCGATGGCGCGGCGCAACTCGCTGGCCGAGCGGTCGGGGTAGCGGTGCCATTCGATCTGCCCGATCTCGGCCAGCAACGCTGAGCGCCACGCTTCGGGCGGTTCCACCGGCGACTCATTGGTGTTGAGGCGCACCCGCACACTCACCTGTGGCGAGTGGTAGCCCTCGAGGGCACGCAGATCGTCTCGAACCGGTACGGGGATCACGATGCTGCACGTTATCGACCACACCCCGCGCGATCGGGGCCGTTTGCGCGAACGTGCCACCAACCACGGCAGACTCGTGCGATGAGCGCTTCCATCGCCGCCGAACTCGCGGTCACCGCCGACCACCTCAGCCGTTACCGCGAACGGATCGCCGCCATGGCGACGACGCTGGGCTCGGGCCGCAATGACGATGCCGTTGCCGCCATCTACGAGGCAGAACGCTCGCTGCGCACCGCCCATCGCCTGCTCGAACGCGCCGCGTCGCTGCTGGGCACATGACCCGACCAGAAAAATAAACGACGGCCCCTCGCGGGGCCGTCGCATCGCGACCTCAGAAGGCGGGTTCCGGGTCACCCTCAGCCAAGTGGCGGAACCTGGCTGGTGACCAGATCGTACACCTTCCGTTCACCAACGCAAGGGGTGACCGAATGTTGGGACTTTTCACTCTGTGTGGTGGAATCGTCACGTTTTCTTCAAGGCGGAACGGCCCTGTTTCTTGGGCAGTAACGATGACGGGCAGATGTCTTCGAGCATGCACGAGGCACAGGCCGGCTTCTTCGCGTCGCACACACGGCGCCCGTGCAAGATGAGCCGCAGACTGAACGGGCCCCATTCGGCAGGCGGCAGATGCGCTCCCAGGTCGTGCTCCACCTTCACCGGGTCGTCGAGTTCAGTGAGGCCGAGCCGGCGGCTGAGGCGCCCCACATGCGTATCGACCGGCAGCCCCGGTAAGCCGAACACCACACTGCGCACCACATTGCCGGTTTTGCGCCCCACACCGGGCAGGGTGACGAGGTCGTCGAGATCATGTGGCACCTCTCCCCCGTACCGCTCGACCAACGCCACGGCCATGCCCACCAGATTCTTCGCCTTCGACTGGTAGAAGCCCGTGGATCGAACGATCTGCTCCACCTCACCGAGATCGGCTTCTGCCAGCGCGCCGGCATCGGGGTAGCGCTCGAACAACGCCGGGGTCACCATGTTCACCCGAGCATCGGTGCACTGGGCCGACAAGATGGTTGCCGCCAACAACTCGAACGCGTTGCGGTGGTCGAGTTCGCAGATCGCCTCGGGGTACTCGTGCGCCAGACGCGCCGCCACCTCGACCGTTCTGCCTTTGGGGGTACGGGGTCGTGCCATGGCAGCAGGCTAGGTGTTGCCACCCCAACGAACGGCCGTCGGGCACGCGCCAGTAACCTCCAGGCCGTGATCAGCGTCGATGTGCACACGAGCCTGGCTGAGGCCGACCGTGCAGACGTGTTCGCGCTCATCGATGCCGTCACGCGTGCGCGTGGCGACCGACCCATCAGCGACCAGCACTGGTTGAACCTCACCCACGGCACCAAGGGCGAGTCACACGCGCTGCTCGCCCACGCCGACAACCACCTGGTGGGCTACGGCCAAATCATGAGCGGGAACCATGCCTGGAGTGTCGAGTTGGTGCTCGACCCCACCTTCGATCGCGAGCACACCGAGGCGCTCACGCGCACCATGATCACCCACGCGGTCGACGTGATCGCCGAGACGGGCGGCGGCACCGTGTACTGGTGGGTGGTCGACCCGAGCGCGGCCATCATCGACATCGCCCTGCGCGCCGGCCTGCACCACGGGCGCACGCTCATCCAGATGCGCGTACCACTGCCGCTCGACATCCCGTTCGATCTCGTGACTCGCCCGTTCGTGGTGGGTGCCGACGAACGCGCCTGGCTCGAGGTGAACAACGCTGCTTTCGCCGCGCACCCCGAGCAAGGTGGCTGGGACCTCGAGGCATTGCTGCAGCGCGAACAGGAAGAGTGGTTCGACCCCAACGGGTTCCTGTTGCACGAACGCGACGGCCGACTCGCCGGGTTTTGCTGGACCAAGCTGCACACCCGCCCACCCGACGGGCCCGAC
>JBAXQV010000014.1:0-28138 GCA_037131575.1 Actinomycetota bacterium | reverse complement strand
GGGATGTTGGGGCGGTGATTGGCGTGGGCGGCGTGCACGCGGCGCTCGGCGAACTCAGGCGGGCCGCACGAGTTCGCGCACTCGGGCCAGCAGCACTTCGAGGGCTGGTTCGTTCTTGCCGCCTTCGGGGAAGATCACGTCGGCGTGGCGTTTGCTCGGCTCGATGAACTGCTCGTGGCTGGGGCGCACCGTGGCGAGATATTGGCCGATGATGCTCTCGGGCGTGCGGCCACGTTCCACCACATCGCGCTGCAAGCGGCGGATGAACCGCAGGTCGGCATCAGTGTCGACGTACACCTTCAGGTCGAAGCGTTCACGCAGCGCCGGCTCGTACAGCACGAGGATGCCTTCCACCACGATGATGCGCGCCGGTTGCACCTGGCGCACCTCGGCGCTGCGGGTGTGGTTGGTGTAGTCGTACACCGGCACGGGCACGGTGGCGCCGGCGGTGAGGGCGGCGAGATGGTCGTTCAGCAGACGCCAGTCGAACGCGTCGGGATGGTCGTAGTTGGCTTGCGCCCGCTCTTCCACGGGCTGGTGGTCGCGGGCGATGTAGTACGAGTCGAGCTTGATGAGCGCCAGGTGTTCATCGCCCGCAAGTTCGGCCAACCGCTCGCTCACGGTGGTCTTCCCCGAGCACGTGCCACCGGCCACGCCGATGAGGAACGGCTTGGTTCCGGGTGCCGAAGGGTTCGCCGAAGCCGTCATCGCCCGAGAGGTTACCCACCCGAATGCGGGGGTGCTTGTACAAGGGGGTCTCCACCGGCAAGGCTAGGGGTGTGACTGTCGAGCCTTCTCCCTCCGAACTCTCCGAACGCCAGCAGGCGATGCTCGAGTTCGAGGCCACGTGGTGGAAGAACGACGAAGCCCGCGACGTGCTGGTGCGCTCGCGTTTCGCCTGCTCGCCCGAGGAGTACTATCGCGAACTCAACGAGTTGCTCGACGACGATCGGGCGCTCGCCGCCGATCCGCTCGTGGTCCGTCGTCTCCGCCGTCAGCGCGAGCGTCGGCGCCGGGCGCGGCTCGACGGGCCAGCAGGTGCACGCACCGGTGAACAGGGAGGCCTCGACTGATGAGCAGCGAACAGCCACGCAAGGGGCGCGATACCGCGGGTTCAGGCGGCGCGCCGCTCGGTTCCACTGCTGCCATCATCATCGCCGTGCTCGCCGTCATCGGTGGGTTCCTCATCCTGCGCGAGATCCGCAGTTCGTCGAGTGATTCGGCGCCGGCCACCACGGCTGCCACCACAGTTCCTGAAACAGCGCCGCCCACGGCAGCGCCCACTGAGGTACCCACCACGGCGCCGCAGGTGTTCACAGGAGCAACCGTCATCGTGGCGAACGCCTCGAAGGTGAACGGCGCCGCTGGCGTGCTCACTACGTCGCTGAAGAAGAAGGGTTTCACCACCGTCTCGGGTACCAACGCTGCGGCGCCCGAAGACAAGCTCGATGTGAGCAAGGTGTACTACGACCCCACCAACCCCAACGCGCTGGCCGTGGCCAACACGGTGGCCGGGTTGATGGGAAACATCGCCGTCGCTGTGCTGCCCACCCCGCCGCCCGTGAAAGACGGCAAGTTGCCGGTGGGTGTGGCGGTGTTGGTGATGTTGGGCGCCGACAAGGCCAACCTCACGCTCGACCAGATGGGCACCGCCACCACGGTTGGCGCTGCCACCACGGTCGCTACGGCTACGACAGTTGCCGCGGTCACCATCCCGGCAGTGGCCCCCAGCACCTCAGCGGGCTGACCAGCGCTGATCGCCGTGCCTCCGCCCCGCACGGGGCAGGTTCGATTCAGTGTGACGCGAGTTCGGTGAGCTGCGGGATGAGTTCGAGCGCCGCATGCTCGATGCACCACAGCGGTTCGGCAAAGGCCCGCTCGAGCCCGTACAGCTGCGCCATCACGGCGTTGGGAATGCGGTGCATCACCGATGGGTCGGCATCGCCCACCACGGCACCCACGGGCTTGCCCAGTTCGGCGGCCATCTGTTGCACACGGCCCACCACCTTGCCCTCGAAGCTCTGCGGGTCGAGGAAGCCTTCGCCGGTGACCACCACATCGGCGGCGACGATGCGGTCGTAGAGGTCGAGTTCATCGGCCACGAGGTCGAACCCCGGCACCAGGCGGCCGCCGAGTGCAGCCAGGCCACCGGCCAGGCCACCCGCCGCGCCAGCGCCTTCGATGGTCAACACGTCGACCCCGAACTCGGCCCGGTAGATCTGCGCAGTGCGCTCGAGCCGGCCAGTGAGCAGCTTCACCTGTGCCGGCGTGGCACCCTTCTGCGGCCCGAACACCTTGCCGGCATCGGTGAACAGCGTGGTCACATCGCAGGCCACCAGGAGGTCGACACCGCGTAGGCGGTTGGGGGCGTGGATTGCGCGCACCGCGCCAAGGCCACCGTCGGTGGTGGCCGACCCGCCGAGGCACACGATGATCTTCTTGGCGCCGAGGTCGAGGGCTTGGTCGATCAGTTCGCCGGTGCCCACGGTGGATGCGGCGATGGCGTCGTTGCCCTCGCGACCACCTACGAGCGATAGCCCCGATGCCCGCGCCATTTCGATGATGGCGGTGTTGCGCTGCATGCGCCACTCGGCCTGCACCGGGTCGCCCAGGGGGCCGGTGACGGTGGAGGTGCGGTTCGCGCCGCCGAGCGCATCGAGGGTGCCTTCGCCGCCATCGGCCACCGGCACTTCTTCGCAGTCGTAGCCGAGTTCCCAGCAGGCATGGCCGATGGCCTTGGCTACTTCGGCGGCCGACGCCGTACCTCTGAATTTGTCGACTGCCGCTACCACGCGCACCGCGAGAGCATACGAGCCATCGGCATGGGTGGAGGCATGACACACATCGCTTCCCGACTTCGGGTGTCAACGTGCCAGAAAGCCGACCGCCTCGGTAAGATTTCGCCCATGGCCGTCACCGTGCGAATCCCCACCACCATGCGCCCGCTCGCGGGCGGCTCATCCACCGTGCAGGTCGAGGGCGCAACGCTCGGCGACGTGCTGAACGAGCTCGAGGCAGCCCACCCCGGGTTCGGGGAGCGGTTGTTCGACGACACGGGCGCGCTGCGCAAGTTCGTGAACGTGTTCGTGGCCGACGACGATGTGCGTTACCTCGATGGTCTCGCCACCGTGGTGCCCGCTGGCGAAACCGTCAGCATCATCCCCGCCGTCGCTGGCGGCTGATCCCCGCCTACACCCGGCGCGGCGGCGCCGGGTTACTCGGTGGGGGGTTCGGGTTCGGGGCTGGCGGGCGGTACGTCGGTGATGCCACCCGGGTCGCCGGTAGCCGCGGCTTCCAGCACCACCGGAGGCGGCAGCGGCGGCTTGGGGATGTCGCCTTCGAAGCCGACGGTCTGCGCCTGGTGGGCTTCGAGCGCCCGCTGCTGGTAGGCCTCGAGCGCGGCTCGGTTGGCCGGGTCGTGATACCAGGCACCGTTCACCACCACGCCCTGTGTGCCGCGGTAGATGGCGTCGACGTCGTCGCCGAGGATGGTGCTGCGGGTGACCAGTGCGTGCGCGATGGCCAGCACGAACCAGCGGTTGTCGCGGATCATCTGCTGGGCGAAGGCGTACCGCTCCTGCAGTTTGGCTTCTACCCGCTGGTCGAGATCGACGGCCGTTGCGTCGCCCCACCCTTGCGGCTGCATCGGCGACGACAACGTGTCGCCCATGGCCGCACCGCGCAGCATGCGCGTGGCCATGGCCGTCGCTGCACGAAGGTCGCCGCCCACGCCGAACGAGTTGTCGCCACCGAAGAACTCGCGCTCGGTGGGCAGCGACACCAGTGAGCACACCAGGTCGATGTCGGCGTCGGCGCGCCAGTCGAACTTGCGATCTTCACGCGGAATCCAGCTCACGAACCCACCCACCGAACCGCGCTGTTCGATGGTGGCGATGTCGAGCATGTCGCGGCTGCGCAACAGGTAGGTGGTGACGGCGTGGCCAGCCTCGTGAACGGCGGTTTCCCAACGCTCCATCTCGGTGGAAGCCGAGCCGTCGCTCAGGCCGTGCACCTTGAACGTGCGGGCTTCGAGCACATCGGCGAAGGTGACGAAATCGCGCCCGGCGCGAGTGGCCACGATGAGCGCCTCGTTCACCATGTCTTTGATGAGCGCGCCGCTGCCGCTCGGCGTGCGGATGGCGAGCTGCTCCACCTGTTCGGCGGTCACCTGATGACGGATCTTGTTGAGGTACCCGTCGAAGGTGCGAATGCGGCCTTCGAGGTTGGGGTAGCCCACGTGGTACTTGCGGTCGATACGCCCGGGGCGCAGCAGCGCGGCGTCGAGCGACTCGGGCATGTTCGTGGCGAACATGATGAGCATGCGGTACTTCGGGGGCTGCTTTGGGGTGATGTTGAGGAACTGCCGCAGGCGTCGGGTGAGGAACCCGCGGGGCTTCTTGAGGCCCGACATCTCGGTGAGGATGCGCTGCAGCGAGCCGTCGAACCCACCCATGCCGCCACGCCCACCGGGCATGACGAAGCGGAAGATGCCACCACGTCGTGGGGCAGTGTCGGCATCGTGCTGATGCCCGGCGAGCATCTCCTCGGCCAGCACCGATTGCGCGTTGCTCGACAGGTGGTGCACGCCGTTGCACTGGTGGAAGCCCATCTTCTCGGCCTGCGTGCGGATGAACTCGCCCGAGGTCATGCCACGGTTGCCGAGGGTGTCGGCCTCGTCGAAGAAGGCGATCACACCGCCGTAGCGCAGGGCCAGTTTGCGGAGTCGGCGGAACAGCAGCACCACCTTCAAGATGCCGATACCGAAGAACATGTTCACGAATGCACCGGGCTCGATGAACACGAACGGCTTGCCGGTTTCGCCGGCCACGGCTTCAGCCATGAGTGTCTTACCGGTGCCTGGCGGGCCGTACAGCAAGATGCCGCCGGGCACGTGCCCACCCTTCGACTCGATGACCTCGGGGTTGTCGAGGAACATCACGTTCTCCTGCACCCGGGCCAGCACCTTGTCTTGCCCGTACACATCGGTGAAGCGGGTCTTGATGTCTTGCGGCATGAACGTCTCGATGCCACCGCGCGACAGCAGGTAGAAGATGCCGATGAACTGGAACATGCCGATGGCCAGGCCGAAGAACAGTTGGAAGAAGAACGGCAGACCGCGGCTCCCGAACGGTTCGTACAGCAGTCGATAGGGCGCTTCGGCGATGGCGCCCAGGAACGAAAGGCCCCAGATCTTCGAGAAGATGAAGAAGAAGACGATGAGGTAGGCCGTGACCCGCACCATGCGGCCCAGTCGGAAGCGCATCCATGGGTTGCGGCGGCTCCAGAAACGATCCCAACCACCCCACACGCGATGCGTCCAGAAGGCGTGGTACCCACTCGAATGCTCGCTGATGAGGTTGTGGATCTGGCGCAGCACCTCGAGCCCGGCGAGTACCGGAATCCACCACATGGTGCGCAAGCGATCGACGAAGATGTCGTTCCACGTCATGTAGGGGATGTCGCTGTGCTTCAGCGCCGAGGCATACCCGAAGATGACGCCGAGCACGATGAACACCTTGATGCGGTCGAAGAACATCAGCTTGCGGCGTGTCTTCGGAATGCGGTCGTCGGGTACCGCTTCGTGAATGGTGATCACGTCGTTGGGTGTGAGCGGAGTGGTCACGCGTCGATCCTCCAGGAGTCGAGAATGTCGAAGATGTCGCGCTCGTACTGCTGGTAGCACTTGGCTGTGCAGAACACATCGAGGATGTACACCCGCTTGCGAGCGGCATCGACGAACACCTCGCGGGCTTGGGTGAGCCACGGGTCGGTGGCATTCTCGCGATAGTTGAACACGGCGATCGAACCGCTGATACCGCCCTTGCTACGCATCGGCTGGTCGGTGATCACTTCCCAGGTGTCTTCCAGCCCGGTAGCCGGGGAGACGGGGTCGAACTTGAAGCCACTTGCGCGCACCGACGAGACGGATACCGCTTCGCCGAGCCCCTGCGATACGGAGATGATCTGTGCCTGGCCAACGGGCATGTCGCTGTCGACGTTGTCGACGTTCTTCGGGTCGGGCGGCTGGTGCGAATCGATGGTCCACACCCGAACCGGCTTCGCGTTCGATGCACCAGCGGGGCGGTCTTTGAAGAACTCCTCCGTCTGATCGATGATCGACCACGCGTAGGGCACGCGGAAATACACCTTCTCGACCGAATCGTGCGCGTAGCGATAGTCGGGCGAACCACACGCGCCGAGCAACCCCGCCAACGCCGAGAGCACCGCCATCGCCGCCGTCTTCTTCATGATCTCGCCATCGTTGCAGATCATTACGGGGCGATGACAGGACGAGGCAGAAAAAGACGAACGGTCCCGGCGAATTCGCTGGGACCGTTCGTAGGAACGTTCGATTGTTGGGCAGCGGGGCCACCCGAACGATCAGAAGTCTTCCATGCCTCCGCCGCCGTGGCCGTGGGCCTCGGGCTCGGGCTTGTCGGCCACCACTGCTTCGGTGGTGAGGAACAGGGCAGCGATCGATGCTGCGTTCTGCAGTGCCGAACGGGTGACCTTGGCGGCGTCGATGACACCGATCTTCACGAGGTCTTCGTACTCGCCAGTGGCGGCATTGAGGCCTTCGTTGCCAGTGAGGTTCTTCACTCGCTCGACCACCACGCCACCTTCCATACCGGCGTTCTCGGCGATCTGCTTCAACGGGGCCTCGAGGCTCTTGGCGACCATGCGGGCGCCGGTTGCCTCATCGCCAGTGAGCGTGGCAGCAGCGGCGAGCACAGCGGCCTGGGCACGCAGCAGGGCCACGCCACCGCCGGGCACGACGCCCTCTTCGATGGCAGCCTTGGTGGTGCTGACGGCATCTTCGATGCGGTGCTTCTTCTCCTTCAGCTCCACCTCGGTGGCGGCGCCGACCTTCAGCACGGCAACGCCGCCGCTGAGCTTGGCGAGGCGCTCTTGCAGCTTCTCGCGGTCGTAGTCGCTGTCGGTGTTGTCGATCTCGGCCTTGATCTGGTTGATGCGGCCCTTGATGTCGTCTTCTTCGCCAGAACCTTCGACGATGGTGGTCTCGTCCTTGGTGATGATGACGCGCTTGGCACGACCGAGCAGGTCGAGCGATGCGGTGTCGAGCTTGAGGCCGACCTCTTCGCTGATGACCTGGCCGCCGGTGAGGATGGCGATGTCTTGCAGCATTGCCTTGCGGCGCTCACCGAAGCCGGGGGCCTTCACAGCGGCGCTCTTGAAGGTGCCGCGGATCTTGTTGACCACGAGGGTGGCGAGGGCTTCGCCGTCGATGTCTTCAGCGATGATGACGAGCGGACGGCTGCTCTGCATGACCTTCTCGAGCACGGGCAGCATGTCGCGGACCGACGAGATCTTCGAGCTGACGAGCAGGATGTACGGGTCGTCGAGCGACGCTTCCATGCGCTCGGGATCGGTGACGAAGTAGGGCGAGATGTAGCCCTTGTCGAAGCGCATACCCTCGACGAGATCCATCTCCATACCGAAGGTCTGGCTCTCTTCGACGGTGATGACGCCGTCCTTGCCCACCTTGTCGATGGCCTCGGAGATCATCTGGCCGATCTCGGTGTCGGCGGCCGAAATGCTGGCCACCTGAGCGATCTGCTCTTTCGAGTCGACTTCCTTGGCGAGGGCCTTGATGCTGTCGACAGCGGCGGCAACAGCGGCCTCGATGCCCTTCTTCAAGGTCATCGGGTTGGCACCGGCAGCAACGTTGCGGAGGCCTTCGTGAACCATGCTCCATGCGAGCACAGTGGCGGTGGTGGTGCCGTCGCCAGCCACGTCGTCGGTCTTCTTGGCGACTTCCTTCACCAGTTCGGCGCCGATGCGCTCGAACGGATCTTCGAGGTCGATCTCCTTGGCGATCGACACGCCGTCGTTGGTGATGGTGGGGGCGCCCCACTTCTTGTCGAGTACGACGTTGCGGCCCTTGGGCCCCAAGGTGACGCGAACGGCGTCGGCAAGCTTGTTCATGCCCGCCTCGAGCGAGCGACGAGCCTGCTCGTCAAAAATGATGGACTTCGCCATGTGATGCCTCCACGATGAGGGTGTGATTTGGGGTGCAGTTGAATGCGTTCGCACTCGGGGTGCGAGACTGCTAGCACTCTACGGGCCTGACTGCTAACGAGCAACCTCGGCGCCGCCTGAGCCGCTCGTGGGGGCACCTGTGTGCAGGGTCTCGAGCACCACGGTCGTGAGGGTTTCGGTGGCGCTGAACTCGTCGCGGAAACGGGTGAGGAGATCGTTGAGGCCACGGGTGCCGTTGCACGCCACATGCACCTGAAAGTCGGTGCGGCCGGTGACGTGCGCGATCCACGTGACCTCTGGGCAGGTGGCTGCGCCCACCCGGAACCGTTCGCCATCGGCGACGCGTACATCGACCACGGCCTCGAGGGTGCGACCGAGCAGCGAGTGGTCGATGTCGATGGTGAAGCGGCGGATGACCCCGGCCCGCGTGAGGCGGCGCACGCGATCGGCCGCAGCGTTGGGTGAGAGGTACACCCTCGCCCCCAGCTCACTCCACCCGATTCGGGCTTCATTCGTCAAGATACTGAGGATTTCACGGTCAATATGATCGAGCACCACGGATTCAGAAGCCATAGTGGTCATTCTGCCACGAAGAACTGCTGCGAACGCAGCGCGGTCGGCCGCACACTGTGGGTATGGATATGACCTCCACCATTTCTCCCCAGTTCGACCGTTTCACCTTCGTCGACGTGTTGATTCGGGCCGTCCGCACCATGGGTGCGGCCGCCACGCTCGCCGAGTTGCGTCGTGGTCGCCCGGCCATCACCACCGACGGCTACCACGACACCGTGGCCGTGTTCTACGTGTGGGCCGTCGACCGCTTGGTGGCTGCAGGTCTCTCCGATACACAGATCCACTGGCACCCGTTGGTCGATGGTGGCTCGGTTCACGCGTGGTGGGACGACACGACCTTGCGGTCGCAGCGTGCTCGCGAGCGGTTCGTCGCCTCCACCCGCGCCCTGGTGGGCGAACCGGCACCGTTCGAACCACGCGCACTCGTCGCCGCCTGACGCCGCCCGACCCCACCGGTGTGCCGACACACGTCACGCCCATCGTTGCTGGTAGCGAGGGGTGTGCACTCCTAGCCTGGGCCCATGCGCATTGCAGTGGTAGGTGGTGGGGTTTCAGGGTTGAGTTCGGCGCTCACGTTGGCGCGTGAAGGCCACGACATCACCGTGATCGAACGCGACGACACGCCGATGCCGGCCGACCCCGATGCCGCGTTCGAGTGGGATCGCCGCGGTGCGCCGCAGGTTCGCCACAGCCACGCCTTCCTCGCCCGGCTGCGCCTGTTGCTGCGCGACCACTATCCCGATGTGCTGGCCGACCTGTTGGCGGCCGGTGCCACCGAGATGCGCTTCGGCGACGACCTGCCGCCCACCATGGTCGACTTCCAACCGCAGCCTGGCGATACCGACCTCACCATGCTGGCCTGCCGCCGCACCACGTTCGAGTGGGTGTTGCGCCGCGCCGCGATGAATGAAGGCCGGGTGCAGTTCAACGTTGGCACCGGGGTGAACGGCCTGCTGGTCGATACGCCGAGCCATCGCCCACACATCACCGGTGTGCGCCTCGCCGACGGTTCGTCGATCGAAGCCGACTTGGTGGTTGCCGCCGCAGGGCGCCGCAGCACGGTGCCCGACTGGTTGGCCGAGGTGGGCGCTGGCCCTGTGCCCGAGCAGGTCGACGACACCGGCATCGTGTACTTCAGCCGCTTCTACCGGCTGCGTGATGGCTACGAGTTCCCGCCGCGCAGTGGCCCCATCGGTGGCGACCTCGGCTACCTGAAGTACGGCGTGTTCGTGGGCGACAACCGAACCTTCTCGGTCACCCTCGCCACCCCGGTCGACGACGAGGAATTGCGCCGCATGTTGGCCGACCCCGAGGTGTTCGAGGCCGCCGGCCGGCAACTGGTTGCCGCTGCACCGTGGCTCGACGGGCGCGCCGAACCCATCACCGCGCAGGTGCATGTGATGGCCGGCTTGCTCAACCGTTGGCGCGATTACGTGGTCGACGGTCGCCCGGTGGCTACCGGCATCGTGCCCGTGGGCGATGCCATCTTGTGCACCAACCCGCTGTATGGCCGTGGGTGCAGCACCGCGTTCTGGGGTGCGCATCTGCTCACCGAGGCCGTGGCTGCGTACGGCTCCGATTCCCACGATGTGCTGTTGGCGTACGATGCCTCGTTGCGCACCGAGATCCACCCGTACTACCGCAGCAGTGTCGATGCCGACACCGAAGCGCGGCGTGTGGCGGCGGCATTGTTGGCGGGCGACGACCCCGACGCCGACACCTCCGATCCGCGCACGTTCATGCGTGGTGTGTTCCGCGACGGGCTACTCCCGGCGATGCGCACCGACCAGGTGGTGCTGCGTGCGTTCCTGCGCAATCTCAACTTGCTCACGCCGCCCGAGATGTTGATGAAAGACCCCGAGGTGGGTGCGCGTGTGTTGGCAGCGTGGCAAGACCGCGAGAACCGAGTTACCGAACCGGCGCTCGGCCCCGCTCGCCGCGACGATCTGCTCGCATCACTCGCCGCCTGAGCGCCTGCACCTCACACGGCAACGACGTCGATCAGCTCGTGGAGCGCGCGAAAGTCGTCGGGGTTGCGCGTGTAGAGCGGTAGGCCTGTGGAGCAGGCGACCGCTGCAATGAGTAGGTCGACGGCGCGTGTGCCACGCGCCTTGCGGCCGGCGCCCACCACGGCGGCGTACACGCGCCCGTATGCACGCGCTGCTTCTGAGTCGAACGGCAATGGGTCGAACACTGCCTCGGCCCGTTGCAGGCGATCTTGCCGGCGTGCCCGTTCGGCAGGGTCGTCGGTGGCGTGTGGGCCGGCTGCGAGTTCGGCCATGGTGATGGCAGCGACGGCTGCCTCGATGGGCAGTGTTGATGGGTCGAGCCGTTCGAGGTCGATGATGACCGAAGTGTCGAGCAGCCCGCGAGGGTGTCGATCAGCCACGAGGTTCGGCCCCCTGATCGGCCACAGCGGCCAGGTCGGAACGCAGGCGCTCGGCATCGATGTGCGGGGCAGTGCGGAACACGGCCAACGCGGCGTCGATGGAGACGAAGCGATGACGGCGCAACGGGGTGAGCTCGCCCACCGGTGTGCCATTGCGCGTGACGACGAACGATTCGCCCCGATCGAGCCGACGCATGATGTCGCCGCTGTCGTTACGGAGTTCGCGTTGGGTGATGGCGGTGTTCACTCAGCGAAGTGTAGCACGATGTGCTACGGCTCGCTCCGCGAGGGCCGGTACCACCCGAGCGCCTGCACGTGCATCGCGGCCGGTACCGTTCCGGTGTGGCCCTGCGACGCCGAAGCGACACCGTGCTCGTCACCACCGTCGATGCCGACGGGGCACGTCGCCATCCCGATGAACTGATCGTGGAAGAGCCGATGACCATTCAGCTCGACGGCAATGTGGTGGCCACCACGATGCGCACGCCCGGGCACGACTACGAACTCGCAGCCGGGTTCTGCTTTGGTGATGGCCTGTTGGCTGGCCACCCGGTGCTCGGTGTGCGCTACTGCGCCGACGGAGCCGCCAGCGACACGGCGTTCAATGTGGTCACGGTGAGCACCGGCGACCGAGCCCCGGTGCCGCGGCCTCGAGTGGGCAACACCACCTCGAGTTGCGGGTTGTGCGGTAACGACGCCATCGACGAACTGTGCGACCGGCTGCTGCCTTTGCCCGATGCGGCGCCCATTCCGCTCGAAGTGGTCGCGTCCATTCCCGACGCGGTGCTCGGCGCACAGGGTTTGTTCAGTAGCACCGGTGCGGTGCATGCGGCAGCAGCCTTCACCGCCACCGGTGAGGTGCTCGTCACCCGTGAAGACGTTGGCCGCCACAACGCGGTCGACAAGGTGGTGGGCCGCATGCTGCTCGACGGGCAGCTACCAGCCACCGGGCTCGGGCTGTTCGTGAGCGGGCGGGCCAGTTTCGAACTGGTGCAGAAGGCATGGGCGGCAGGGTTCTCCACACTCGTGGCGGTGAGTGCCCCCACCAGCCTCGCCGTGCAGACGGCTCGCCGCAGTGGGCTGCACCTGGTGGGCTTCGTGCGCGGGCAGCGCGTGAACGTGTACTCACCCGAGCGCATCAACGACGATCCGCGATGGGGTTCTACGGCGCCGTCTGCGTAGCCTGGGGGCCATGAGCGATCAGGTCACCCCCACGCCCGAAGCAGTGTCGCCCGCGGTCGGTATTGCCGTGCTCCACCTGTTCTGCAAGGCCGATGCCTTGTACGACGCCGAAGCCTTTGTGGCTGCCGTGAAGCACGCTGAAGCCGCCGGCTGCCAGGTGGCAACCATTGCGGTGCTCGGCCACAAGGCCGACATGGCCATCATGGCCATGCACGCCGACCAGCGCGAACTGCGTGCGCTGCAAACCGCTGTGCAGCGCGCCGGGCTCGAGGTGGTCGACAGCTATGTGAGCCTCACTGAGGCCAGCGAATACGCCAAGGGCCTGCCTGAGCACATGGTGAACGCACGGCTCTACCCCAACCTGCCCACCGACCTGTCGCTGCCGGCATGGTGCTTCTACCCGATGAGCAAGAAGCGCGAGGGCGACGCGAACTGGTTCACGCTGCCGTACGACGAGCGCAAGGAACTGATGAGTGAGCATGGCCAGAGTGGGCGCAAGTTCGCCGGCCGTGTGGTGCAGTACGTCACCGGTTCGGCCGGTCTCGACGATTACGAGTGGGGCGTCACCCTGTTCGCCCAGCGCCCCGACGACCTGAAAGAAGTGGTCTACACGATGCGCTTCGACACGGCGTCGGCGGTGTACGCCGAGTTCGGGCCGTTCTACACCGGTGTTGTCACCCCGGTCGAGGTGCTCGCTCCCACGCTGTGACTGGTGGCCGGTCGGGTCGGTCACGGCTCACGAGATCACGCTAGGGTCGCTGCTGTGAGCGACGCAGCATCCGATGCCACCTCGGGCGCATCGCCCCTCGACTTCACCCGCGACCTCGTGCGCTGGAGCGAATCACTTGCAGGTATCGCCCGTACCGGCTTGGGCTTCACGCAGAGCCTGTACGAGCGTGAACGCTTCGAAGAGGTGCTGCATGTTGCCGCCGACATCAAGGCGGCCGCCGACGATGCCCTCGAAGTTCGGCGCGAACAAGACCACTTCGTGCAGGAGTGGCTCGAATCGGTGGGCGAGGGCGTGCCCGGGTATGTGACCCCGAAGGTGGCCATCGGCGCCATCGTGGGCAACGACCGCGGTGAGGTGCTGTTGGTGAAGCGCCCCGACAGCGGTATCTGGCTCTACCCGACCGGTTGGGCCGATGTGGGGTATTCGCCGTCGGAAGTTGCGGTGAAAGAGGTGCTCGAGGAAACCGGCATTGCCTGCGATGTGGTGCAACTCATCTCGGTGGTCGACGGGCAGCGCATGGGCTTCACCCGGTTCGGCATGTACATGCTGCTGTTCCACTGCCGAGCCACAGGCGGCGAGTTGAACGGGCATCCGCTCGAAACTGCGGGCGTGGGTTGGTACGGGCGCGACGAGCTGCCGCACGGCACGGCTGGGGCGAGTTGGTGGGGGCCGATGGCCTTCGCCGCCATCGACGGGGCGATGATGCAGGCGGCGTTCGAGCCGGTGCGCGACCCCATCTGGCGCGGAACTGCCGACCACTGACCGACGCGCCGCCGTTGCCGCTGTGCCGCGGCGGGCGACTCTTACGGCTCGGGCTGTTCGCGCAGGAACTGCTCGACTTCGGCCATCAACTCATCGCTGTCGAGCACGGCTTCGTTGAGCGTGGTGAGTGAGATGTCGTCGACATCGTCGTCGTCATCATCGACTTCGAACACCTCGTCATCGTCGAGATCGTCGTAGCCCATTGCTTCGAGCCGGGCGACGTAGCCAATGAGATCGTCGTCGTTGTTCACCATGGCGGTGACACGCGTCTCGTAATCGCGAGCGGCGGCCGACAACGGGCCAACCGGGGTGGGCGTGCCGATCATCCCGCACACACGGGTGACGAGCGCGAGCGTTGCCTTGGCCGATGGCACCTGCGATGCATAGGCGGGTACGGCCGCCCACAGCGAGGCCGAGGGTAGGTCGGCACGCTGGCATGCGTCGTGCAGCACACCCACGATGCCAGTAGGCCCCTCGTAGCGACTGTGCTGCAGGTCGAAGCGGTCGATCATGGTTTGGTCGGTGGCGGTACCGATGACCTGCACCGGCTTGCTGTGGGCCACATCAGCCAGCAGTGCGCCGAGCGTGATGATCATCGACGCATCCATGTGGCGGGCGATGGCGATGACCTGTTCGGTGAAACTGCGCCAGCGCAACGCGGGCTCGGGGCCGAGGATGAGCACCACATCGCCACCCGGCGTGCTGGCGCTCCACACGCCCACGGTGGGCCACATGATGGTGCGGGTGACACCGTCGCTGAGGCGCACGTGGGGGCGCACCGTGGCGAAGTCGGTGAAGTCTTCCGGGTCGATTTCGGCCAGGGCGAGCGCGCCCCACTGCTCGACCAAGTGCCGCACCGCGCCCGACGCCGAGTCGCCGGCGTCGTTCCAGCCGGTGAAAGCGGCGATCACCGTGGGGCGATGCAACTTGGGTTGGGCAAGCCAACGCACGTGCTCCATGGCCCTCACGCTACCGACGTGCGGCCGTGGTGCGAACAGGGCGGGCGCGATTCGCGACTAGCCACGTTCGGGCCAGACTCGGGGGTCACATTCGGGGTCAGAGCTGGGGTACCACGGTGTAGGCCTCGCCGCCACCGAGCTCGATCACATCGTCGAGCCAGTTACCGGTGTACACGTCGTTGGGGCCCTGCATGAGGTCGTTCTCGGTGGCACCCTCTGGCGTGGTGACCAGTGTCCACGCCTGGCGCTTGTAGGTCCAGTTGGTTCGGTGCAGGCGATGGGCCTCGCGCCACCACGGCACGGCGGCCTCGGGGCCGACCGTGCGGCGCAGGTATTCACCCAACTCGAAGCATGCGGCCGCTGTGGCTTCGTCGGTGCCGCGCGGTTGCGAACGCTCGATCACCTCATCGGGCGACAGCGCGTACGGCGATGCTGCACCGTTGTGGGCCCAGTCGACGATGGCGGCGCGGTAGGCCTCGGCATTGTCGGGGATCTTCTTCACCTCGCGCATGGCCCGGTCGATGCGCGGCGGCAGGCCATCGGGTACTTCAGCATCGCGCATCGGGTTGCGTTGGATGGATGCCCCTTCGGCAGGGCGCACGATGGTGCCGTCTTCATCGATCCACACAGCCATGGGGATGTTCGTGAAACCGAACAGTTCACCCGTGATGTGCGTGGTGTCGATGAGGCTCGGATGCGTGGGCGCAGCAGCGTCGATCCAGCCGTAGGTGTGTGCGGGTTCGATGTCCATGGCCACGGTGACCACGGTGAGGCCGAGCGATTCGAGTTCGGTGTGGAGCGCCTGCCACCCGGGCAGGCTGGTGCGGCAGCCTCAATAACTCGACCAGGCGACCAGCAACACCTTTCGGCCGCGCAGGCTGCTGAGCCGGAACGGCGAACCGTCGCGGGTGATGAGTTCGGGGTCGGCGGCCACGGCCGTGTTGAGTGCCTTGCCCGAGGTGGTGGCCGGGCCGACGGCAAACACGGCGTGCGCCTCGTCGTGCACCACGGGCATACCGAGGCGGGCTGCGGCGACAGCCACGTCGAGGGTGCCGTCGGCGTGCAGCGCGCCGGGTGCCGGTACGCACACTTCGCCGCGGCACAGGCCTTCGGGCTTGGCTTCCCAGCCGGTGCGCTCGGCGAAGGCTGCCGTGCTCACGTGGTCGAGCTCAGTGAGAATCATGTGCGCACCGTATACCTTTCAGGCTCGCTTGTCGCCGGTCAGCGACCTTGTGCCGCGGTGGCCAGGTCGTGCGGGCCGGAACTCAGGTAGCCGTGGCCGGCGCGAACGGCGGCGCCCCATGGTTCGAGGAGCGCGGCCAGTTCGTCGAAGTCGTCGCCGATGGCGGTGATGGCGGGGAGCATCTGCGCGTCGGTGGCCACCTCGACGGCTTCGCGTGCTGTGCGGCCTGCGGGGGTGAAGCCGGTGGCATCGACCAGTCCGCGGGCCTGCAGGCGTTCGTGGGCAGCATCGAACTGGCTGTCGGTCCAGGCACGGGTGCGGCTGTAGCTGCGCATCGGCAGGCCCCAGTACAGCTCGCTCATCAAGCCGATCTCGGTTGCGTCGAACCCGGCCGAGACCCATGCGGCGGTATGCGAGTCGCCGCGGTACTCGCGCAGCATGTCGCCCATGTGCCACATCGCCCCGAGCGGAGTATCGGGGGTCGGTTGGCTGCGTGCGCCGGCGTACAGCGGGCGGCCTTCGGGGCGAAGCGTGGCCACGGCGCGGCCGAGGAGTTCATTCACCCGAGCCAAGCCCGCTGGTTCGTCGCCCAGGATGCGCCGGAGTTGGGCAACTGCACCGTTGGTACGCGCCGAACAAATGCTGGCGGCGTCGGTGCGGCTCCAGCCCAGGGTGACGCACGGGATGACGATCTCGGGGTTGAACACGGCGAACGCTGCGGCCACCACCTCGCCGGGCACCTGGCCCATCAGCGAGCCACGGCTGGTGAAGTAGGCGGGGCCGTCAGGCAGGGCAACACCACCGGCACTGTTCGCGCTTGGGTCGAAGCCGAGCGCCACATAGGCGGTGTGGCATTCAGGTGAGAAGTACACCTGGCCGATCACCGGCTCGAGCACTGAGCCGAGCCGGCGGGCACGGGCGGACAATGTGTCGCTATCGAGGGCGGCGTTCTGCATGCGGCGAGCCTACGACGCTCCGGGGGTGGCCTTCGTCAGCCGGGTAGCCTGCGAGGTGTGAGCGTCGACATCGCCATTGCCACCGAAGCCACCGACGAGTTGTGCCAGGCCTTGGCGCATCTGCTGCCGCAGTTGTCGTCGTCGCCTCCGCCCACGCTGCACGAGTTGGGGCTCATCACCGCCAACCCCGAGTCGGCCCTGTTCGTCGCCCGGCTCGATGGGCGCATCGTGGGCAGCCTCACGTTGGTCTTCTACCGCATCCCCACCGGGTTGAAGGCGTGGATCGAAGATGTGGTGGTCGACGAGGCAGCCCGTGGTCATGGCATTGGCGAACTGCTGAACCGGGCCGCGCTCGACGAAGCACGCCGCCGTGGCACCAAGGCTGTCAGCCTCACCAGCAGGTCCTCGCGTGAAGCCGCCAACCGCCTGTATCAGCGCATCGGCTTCTCCGCCCGCGATACCAACGTGTACCGCTACGACCTCTGAGCCCCGGGCCCCTGCTCGAGCGCGCAAGAGCACGTCGTTGCAAAGCGATAGCCTCGGGGCATGGGCGCGCGCCGGGACCTCGTCGAGACGAAGCGGGGCGAGATCTGCGCGGTGGTGCATCGGCACCGCGGTCGGTCTGTCGCCGTGTTCGGATCGGTGGCCCGGGGTGATGAGTCGCCGACGAGTGACATCGACTTCCTGGTGGAGTTCGAGCCGGGGAGTTCGCTGTTCGACCTCCTGCACCTCGCCGAGGAGCTCGAGTCGCTGCTCGGCGTTCCCGTTGACGTGGTCTCTGCCGGCGGGTTGAAGGATCGTGACGATCACATCCGACGCGAGGCCGTCCCGCTGTGAGTCGCAGCGACGACCAGCGCGTCGCCGACATCCTCGAGGCGGCGGACGAACTCGCCCTCGTCGTGGCCGCCGGCCGGCAAAACTTCGTCGAGAGCGGGCTGCATCGTCGTGCTGCGGAGCGTCTGCTCGAGGTCATCGGCGAGGCGAGCACTTCGCTGAGCGACGACTTCAAGAGTGCTCATCCCGGCGTCGCATGGCGTGATGTCGGCGCCTTGCGGATCCTGCTCGCTCATCACTACCACCGCATCGACGCCGACCAAGTCTGGCAGATCGCCGCTGTCTCGGTGCCCGACTTGGTGCGTGAAGTTCGAGGCGATGGCAGCACGGTTCGCTGATCGGTACAGATGCTGCCGAGGTCGAGTCGGCATCGGATGCTCTGCGTCGGTGACGTGCTTCTCGCCGCATGAGTGAGGCAACTGTGCAGAGGTACCACTTGGCCTACTGAGTGCTGCGGCTCGAATCTCTCTATCACTCGGGAGGCGGACTTGGGAAGCTCTTCTCCCAGGCGTATTGGCTCGAGCGGCCTCTTGCTGGCCGTACTTCGAACAGGGGACCGTTGATCGTCGGGGCGACAATCATGGGGCCCTCGAGGGGACCAGCGATCCACACGGTCGACGTGGAACGGAGGCACCGCAGACGCTGGGGTGTCGTATCCGTGATACGGCGCACGACGGTTCTCCTTCCGATGGTGAGGCGAGTGAGCCGCACGAGGCTTCGACCCCTTCCCAAGTCGGCGTAGGCAGCCTTGGCCTCACGCCACGGTTCGACCGCGAGCACCTTGCGCCACCGACGCGAACGTCGTCGGATCACCCACCCGGTAAAGGCCCACAGGAGGCCGACGTTGACACCCACGACGAACGCCAGTACCCCCCAGCTGGGATCGTTCTGCTCCTTTGAGGTGCGGACCTCGGAAAGATCTCGCGGGTCGTAGATCACATCAACTGAGTCACCAACGCGATATCTCGGCGAGTTGGAGTCGAGATTGATGGTCGCAATGTGCTCGACCTCGCCGATGGTGAACCTCACAACGATGCTGCCTACGAGATGAAGGCCTCCGCCGTCTGTGCTGAGCACCGTCCCGGGTGAGTGCAGGCCAGATTTGGCCAAACTGATTGCTCGGTCTTCCATGGACTTCGCCAGGAGCCCAACCATGACGAGGAGCGCGAGACCGCCGATCAGCCACACGAGTCCTGCGCGGCGGTACTGTCGTAGCGACTCTCGCGCTGAGTCGAGTGCCGGCGCCATCGGCTCGATATGAGACATGACCCGCTCCTTGCCGGCCTCCGAGTGGCTGAATCGTACAGCGTCCGTTCTCAGCGAGGCTGTGGGCTGTGGATGTTGACGTCAAGCACCGATGATGGGATTTGGCTCGAGCAGCATCATCATTCATGGGATCGCAGCAGCGAACACCGACGTCGATGACGAAGGTCCTGACGAAGTCGACTGTGCGAGATCAGGCCGATGATCTCGAGTACTGGGCGAGCGTCACCTCGACCGACCGCTGAGTAAGAGGGCAACTGGTGGTGACAGTGACGCTGAGATGCCCTCTTACTCGGGCGGTGACATCGATCTGAAGGAACCCAGTGAGTGAATGGCAGCAACAGAGTCCAGGTCGCCGCCAGTGATGTTCGTTGCGGTGTTACGGCGAGGGTGCGAGCACGGTGATGTCGGTGCTTATCGGGAAGCCGTAGACCGAGAAACCGCAACTGGAGGGTTCCCAGGCGGGCACCGTGAAGGTGAAGACGAATTTCGTGGTGCTGTTCGCTGGGAAATCGATGGGGCCGATCCGTGCGACCTCCACCTCAGGTGGCCCGCCGCAACCCATGATGACGCGGTTCTCGAAGGCTGCGATGGCGGCGCCGGAGTTGGTTGCCTTCACGTCCACGACCACGGTGCCGCCCGGACAGACACTCGTCGGGAAGGGCTTCATGGCGAACGAGAGTGGGCGCCCATCGCCCAGGACCGTGTACACCGGGTTGTAAGGAGCCGACGTGGTCGGCACGGTGGCATTGCAGCCGCTGGCTGGCTTCTCGCCTTGGGGGCCGGTGGGCGATGTCGTCGAGGTCGACGAGCAACCGAACACGGACGTTGCCAACAGGGCCACTGCCAGGGCGAACGGCGTACGCATGCACTGACGGTAGCGGGCACGGTGAGGTGTTCGAGACCGGTTCGCCGAGTATGAGGGCACCTGGTGGTGACTGTCACGCTGAGTTGCCCTCTTACTCGGAGCGCCTACTGCACGCCCGCTCGGCCAAACTGGGTGTCGCTCACCGGCGGATCGTCGCCTACTTCGTGAATCGAGACCCCCATGCCTGATGTGTTCGTTGGTCGACTCGCTGAATCGATGCTGATGCCTACCGACCCGGCCGAGATGCGGGCCGTGTTCAACCTGCTCGAGGCCGAGTGGGCCATCACCCATGCCGCCGCGGCGGCCTTGCCCGAAGCCACCCGTCACCAGCAGGTGAACGGTGAATGGTCGTATGTGGAAACGCTGCGGCACCTGGTGTTCGCCATCGACAAGTGGTTCACGGCACCGGTGCTCGGTGAACCGTTCTCGCCCATCGGCATGTCGAACCGCGGCTCGGTCGACTTCCCGTGGCCGAACATCGACCTCTCGCTCGCCGTCACCAGCGACGAGGCGTTGGCGTTGTTCACCGACCGGATGAACTCGGTGCGTCGGTTCCTGGAGACGGTGGATGCCGCCGACCTCGACACGCCGATGGATGTGCTCGAGAACGGACCGCACGCGCTCAACGAGTGCATCTACACCGTGCTCGAAGAGGGGTTCTGGCACCTGCGGTACATACGGCGCGATTTGGCGCTGCTCGACGCCTCGGCCTGAACGGGCGGGGTTACACCAGGCTGCGGCGAACGGCGGCGAGCGTCGACGTGATGGCTGCATCGACGTCGATCGGTGCGTGCACTGACTTGCCGACGAGAATCGAACCCAGGCCGTGCACCGCTGCCCAGGCGATGAGTGGTGCCTCGGCCTGACGGCTGGCGGCGATGGCGCCCGCAGCAACCAGTTCAGTGATGCTGTCGGTGAGTACTTCCCACGCCGACGGGTGCTCGGGTGCGGCGGGTGGTGCCGCGCAGGCGACGAAGGCGGCTTCGAACAACCGCGGCGACGACACTGCGAAACGCACGTAGGCATCGCCGATCGCGGCGAAGGCAACCCACGCGCGGTTCTTGCGGTCGCGATGCTTCGGCAGTGCTTCTCGGGCGGCGATCATGGCCTGTGCAAGCTCCTGTCGCGCCATGCGCGACACCTCTGCCACGAGATGGTCGAGGTCGGGGAAATGGCGGTAAGCAGCGGCGGGCGACACCCCGGCACGACGAGCCAGATCACGAATGGTGAGCGCCGATGGGCCCCCTTCACGCGCGGCTTCGAGCCCTGCCGCGATGAGGGCCGGGCCGAGCGAGCCGTGGTGGTACGCGCGCTGTGTCACCGCAATATTCTGCCACAGATGTTGACATCGTTCACATCTCTCGTCATAATGTGAACATCATTCACATTGCGGGCGGGGCCCGGAACGACAAGGAGAGGTGTTGTGGCAAAGATCAACAAGGGCCGGTTCTCGGCAGACACCGGGGCCGACGGCAAGGTGCTGTTCCTCATCGGCATGCGCATCAACCACCTCTGGCAGGTGTGGAAGTGGTTCCCGGTGTTCGTGGCCATGCCGCGCATGTTGGCGGAGCTGATGAAGAACCGCGAGCTCGGCCTGGTGGGCACACCGCGTACCTACCTGTCGGGCAAGACCGTCTTGGTGTGGCAGTACTGGGAGTCGTTCGACAAGCTCGATGCCTACGCACGCGACCGTGAGCATGCCCACCTGCCGGCGTGGCGGAAGTTCAACAAGCGGGTGCGCAACAACGGCTCGGTGGGCATCTTCCACGAGACCATCGTGCTGTCTGATGCCACCGTGGAAACGGTGTACGGCAACATGCCCGTGTTCGGCCTGGCGGCGGTGACGGGTGCCGTGCCGGCCGGCAAGCGCGGCCAAACAGCGGCTGCCCGTCTGCAGCACGCCGACGCCGCACCCCCGGCCGTCGAGCCCTACTGACCCGGCGGCGTGGCTCGATCTCAGGCCGTGGCGTAGAACGCTGCCGTGGCGCGCAACACCTCGGGCCACGGCGTGGGTTCGAGGCCGAGCTCGGTGCGAGTGGCCGTGTCGTCGATGACGAAGGGTGCGGTGAACTGGTACATCGTCTTCGGCAGTTCGCGCATGAGCGGGTTGAACAGGCCCATCACTTTCAGCGCCACCGACGGCACCGTGCTCACCTTCACGTGGGCCACGCCCATGGCGTCGGCCAAGTCGTCGATGGCCTGTCGCTGCGTGCGGGCGGTGTTGGTGGGAACGTGCCACGCCCTGCCCCAAGCCACTGGGTTCTGAGCGCAGGCGATGAGTGTGGCCGCGACGTCGCCCACATAGGTCCAGCTGTGGGGTTGGTCGGCGCTGCCCAGCACTTGGCAGCCCTTGTGCTCGGCGAGCCGCGGCACCACTCGATCGCCCAGGTGGCTCTGCGCACGGGGCCCCACGAAGTCGCTGGCCCGCACTTCGGTTGCCCTGATGCGGCCGGCCTGGTGGGCGGCCAGCGCATCGGTCCACATGCGGGCTCGCACCTGTGCTTTTGGAAGCGTCGACGACAGCGGCATGGTGGGGGAGATCGGGCCGGTGACCTCGCCGTAGGCGTACAGGTTGCTGAGCGTCACCAGCACCGCACCGCTGCGTTCGGCAGCAGCGAGAAGCGCGTTGGCGATGGGCGGCCAATCGGTGAGCCACCGGTGGTAGGCAGGGTTGGCGCAGTTGAAGATGGCGTCGCAACCGCTGGCCAACGCGCTGATGGCAGTGGCATCGCTGGCATCAGCCGCCACCTTCGACACGCCGGGCAGGTCGGGGCCGCTACCGCTGCGTGAGACCAGCGACACCTGATGCCCGCCGGCCGACAGTTGCTCGGCCACGAGTGAGCCAACGGCGCCGGCTCCGATGATGACGTACTTCGACATTGGGATCCTCCTGATAGAGAGAGCAGTGCTCTCCCAGTGAGTATGTCGATGCCGCTGACGAAAAGCAAGAGCAGTGCTCTCGAAGTGAGTGACAGGTGGCATACTGGAGCCGTGGCAGTGGAAAGGGTTTCGCGTGCGGAAGCAAGGGTGGCGCAGGTGGCGGCCATCAAGGCGGTGGCGCGTCAGCTCATCGCCGAGCGCGGTGTTGCGGGGTTGTCGTTGCGTGAGGTGTCGCGAGAACTGGGCATGGTGTCGTCGGCGCTATATCGCTACTTCGCCACGCGCGACGAGCTGCTGACGGCGCTCATCATCGACGCCTACAGCGACCTCGGCACGGCGGTGGAGCAGGCCGAGGCGAAGGTGAAGCGAACCGATTTCCGCAAGCGCTGGCGGGCGACCTGCCGAGCCGTTCGGGCCTGGGCCCTGGAGAACCCGAACGAATATGCGCTCATTTTCGGCACGCCAGTACCCGGCTACCAGGCACCGCTCGACACAGTGGTGCTGGCCACACGCGTACCCGCGGTGATGGGCAGCATCCTTCGCAACGCCCTCGAGGCAGCCCCGGCCCCTGCCTCGGCGCCGCCGGCGCGGGCGCAGTCATTCCTCGACGTGGGGAGCATCGAAGCCGTGATGCCAGGTGTCGACTCGGCCCACTACGTGCCGGCGCTGATGGTGTGGACCTACATCTTCGGCCACCTCAACTTCGAGCTCTTCGGCCATCACCACGGCAGCGTCACGAACCCCGACGTCATGTTCGATCGCGTCGTCGAGCAACTGGCCGACTTTCTCGACCTTCCGTGACGAACCATCAACACTGACTCGGCAGGTCGTTCGGCAGCGGATCGCTCGCACCTGACGTTCCATAATGAGGCATGGATCTCACCTACCCGCCCGAGGCTTCGACGTATCGCGAACAGGTGAGGGCCTTCTTGGCCGCCAACCTGCCCAGCGACTGGCGGGGTATCGGTGCACTGAACCACGACGATGCGCGGGCGTTCACCCAGCAGTGGCGCACCACGTTGCATGCGAACGGCTACCTCGCCCTGAGTTGGCCGAAGGCATATGGCGGGGCCGGGCTCACCCCGCTCGAGACGGTGGTTTTGGCCGAGGAGTTCGCCCGGGCCGGTGTGCCCACCGGCGGCCCCAACGACGGCTTCGGCATCACGATGCTGGGCAACACATTGTTGAAGTGGGGCAGTGAGGAACAGAAGCAGCACTACCTGCCGCGCATCTTGTCGGGTGAAGACCGTTGGTGCCAGGGCTATAGCGAGCCGGCAGCGGGCAGCGACCTCGGCAACCTCGGCTGTCGGGCGGTGCTCGATGGCGACGAGTGGATCATCAACGGCCAGAAGATCTGGACATCGGCCGGGCACTTGGCCAACCACATCTTCGTGCTCGCCCGCACCGAACCGACGGCGTTGAAGCACCGGGGCATCACCTTCCTGTTGGTCGACATGCGCCAGCCCGGCGTGGAAGTGCGCCCCATCCGCATGATGTCGGGCGAGGCCGAGTTCAACGAGGTGTTCTTCTCCGATGCGCGCAGCCCCAAGGGCAATGTGGTGGGCGAGGTGCACGGTGGCTGGGCTGTGGCGATGACGTTGCTGGGCAACGAGCGTGGTGCCGGTGCAGCGGTGAACGCCATCGGGTTCCGTGGCGAACTCGACAAGCTCACCGAACTCGCCCGCGAGCGAGGCGCAACCGACGACCCCGCCATTCGACAGCGGTTGATGCGTGCCCACACCAAGGTGGAGGTCATGCGCTTCTTCGGCTACAAGGCGCTCACCAGCGTGCTGCAGGGCAGCCAACCGGGCGCCGATGCCTCGATCGGCAAGCTGTGGTGGAGCGAATACCACCGTGAGGTCACCGAACTGGCGGTCGACATTCTGGGCGCCGAATCACTGGTGCCCTCGGGGCAGGCGCCACATACTGCGTTCCGCTACGACCAGGCGGGTTCGCCCAACGACAGCGCAAGCTGGGTGGGTGTGTTCATGAACGCTCGTGCCGGCACCATCTACGCCGGCACCAGCCAGGTGCAGAAGGGCATCGTGGGCGAACAGATCCTCGGCCTGCCGAAAGAACCGCGCGCCGATGCCGGCCCGTGGAACACCATCCCCGGTCACGGCTGAAGCGTCACCGTCGCGGGCACGTCGCCGCGGTTCGGGGCGAGCGCCAGCAGCGCCAACCCGGCGATCACCAACAAGGCGCCGCACACACCTGCCAGGGTGAGGTGCTCATCGAGCACCACCACACCGAGCACCGCAGCGACCACCGGCTCGGCAAGGGTGAGGGTCGACACGGTGGCCGGGGCCAGCACCTGCAGTCCGCGACCGAACAGCACATAGGCGAGAGCGGTGGGAGCGATGCCGAGCCAGGCCACCATGGCGATGCCGCGGCCACTGGTGAGCCACCCGAGGTGGCCCGAAGCGAGTGCAACGAGCACCACGGGTGAAAGCAGCGCTGCACCCAAGGCGAACGCTCCGCCGATGAACGCGTCGGCACCCCATAGGCCAATGACCCGCTTGCCCAACACGGTGTACACCGCGTACCCGGCGGCCGCAAGAAGCGCGAAGCCAGCGCCGATGACCACCGACTTGCCATGCTCGGCAACGGGCCGTGTGCCGGTGCCGAAGAGCACCAGCAGGGTGAGCCCGGCGAGGCTGAGCGATGTGGCGGCGAACCAGCGTGGCCCGGGCATCGTCCCGTCGACCAGCCAACCCAGCAGGCCGGTCATCACGGGCGCGCTGCCGATGGTGATCATCGTGCCCACGGCCACCCCGGCCCGATCGACCCCGAAGAAGAAACAGGCGTTGTACCCGGCCACGCCCACCCCGCAGAGCACACCCAACGGGCTCGACACCACTCGTTTCCAGTTCGCCGCCCCATCGACCTGGCGCAGTGCCCACCACGTGAGCAGCGCGCCACCGATGATGAGCCGCAGCGCCCCAACCACCAGTGGGTCGGTGCCCTTCGGGCCGAGGGCCCGTGCGGTGCCGGTGGTGCCGAACAGCACCGCCGAGGCGAGCACTGCCAGCGTGCCCCGTCGCACTGCTCGTGCGGAAATGGGGACGCTGTGGTGTGAACGCACCGAGCCAGGGTATTCCCCCGACCCGCTCGGCAAGCGAGGATCGCTCAGCTGAGCCGGTACACGGTGGCCTGCCAGCCGGTCAGCGAGAGCGTGTGGGCGCCTGGCGGTGCAGTGGAGCCGTCGTCGTTGTCGAGCAGCACGGAGCCAACGGACAGGTCGCTGGGCAGGGTGAACTCGACGGGCTCGCGGCTCAGGTTGATGGCCACCAGCAATCGTTGGTCGCCGAGTGTGCGGGTGTAGGCGAAGACCTGCTCGTGGAGAGGGTCGAGGTCGCGGAAGGCGCCGTGCACGAGCGCCGGTTCGGCATGGCGCAGGGCGATGACGCGGCGATGGTGGTGGTACACCGACCGCTGGTCGGCCACCTGCGCGGCGGCGTTGATGTGGCTGGCGTTGGGGTTCACTGCCAACCACGGGGCACCAGTGGTGAAGCCACCGTGTGCTGCGTCGCTCCATTGCATCGGTGTACGGGCGTGGTCGCGGCTGGTGTGGCGCAGGTTGGCGAGCATCACGTCGGCAGGCACGCGGCCGGTTTCCACCAGGGTGCGCCACAAACCGCGCACCTCCACATCGTCATATTGCTCGATGCGTTCGAACGGGTAGTTGGTCATGCCCAACTCGTCGCCCTGGTAGATGAACGGCGTGGCGCGCTGAGTGACGATGAGCGTGGCCAGCGCCTTGGCCGACCGTTCACGCCACTCGCCATGGTCGTCGCCGAACTCGCTGACGGTGCGCGGGCTGTCGTGGTTGCCGAGGAAACTGGTGTTCCAACCATGCTCGCCGCCGGCCTCGTCGATGCGGGCGATGGCCGCCTTCATCTGCGGCAGCGTCCAGTCGCGGGTACGCCAGTGGTCGCGCCCCAGGCGTACCACATCGAAGTGGAAGATCATGCTCAACTCGCCGCGACGCGCATCGGTGAACAGGGGGGCTTGTTCGAAGCTCACACCGAAGGCTTCGCCCACCGACATCGCGTCGTAGGGCGCCAGTACGTCGCGGTACATCTCGTGTAGGTATTCGTGCACGCGAGGTCCGTTGGCCCACACGTTCTGCGGTGCCTGCCGTTCGTCGCGGTCGAGGTCGGGAAGGCCGTCGACTTTCGAGATGAAGGCGATCACGTCCATGCGGAACCCGGCCACACCCTTGTCGAGCCAGAAGCGCATCAGGTCGAACACCTCGCTGCGCACCTCGGGGTTGGCCCAGTTGAGGTCGGGTTGCTCGGGTGCGAAGTAGTGCAGGTAGTACTGCCCGGTGGTGGGGTCGAGCGTCCATGCCGAACCGCTGAAGAACGACGGGTAGTTGTTGGGCGGGCCATCGGGCGTACCGTCGCGCCAGATGTAGAAGTCGCGCTTGGGGTTGGTGCGGCTCGAACTGCTCTCCACGAACCAGGCGTGCTGATTGCTCGAATGGTTCACCACCAGGTCGATGATGAGCTTCATGCCACGGCGGTTCAGCTCGGTCATCAACTCGTCGAAGTCGGCCATGGTGCCGAACTCGCGCATGATGGCGCGGTAGTCGCGTACGTCGTAGCCGTTGTCGACGTTGGGACTGTCGAAGTGCGGGCTGAGCCAGATGAGGTCGATACCCAGTTCATGTAGGTAGTCGAGCTTCGAGATGATGCCGCGCAGGTCGCCGATGCCGTCGCCGTTCGAGTCGAGGAACGAGCGAGGGTAGATCTGGTAGACGACGACGTCCTTCCACCAGGCACTGGGCGATTCAGGCATGGCGGAAGTATTCACGGTGGCCACGGTGGTAGTGGTGGATTCGCGACCCGCCTGCCACCATGGAAGGGTGAACCTGAGCATCAGCATCATCGCTGCGGTGTTCCCCGTGATCTTCATCGGCGAACTTCCCGACAAGTCGATGTTCGCCTCGCTGGTACTCGCCTCGCGGGGTTCGCCCGGGTTGGTATGGCTCGGTACGGCGGCAGCGTTCTTCGTGCACGTGGTCATCGCCGTCACCATCGGCGTGTCGCTGTTCCACTTGCTGCCGCATCGGGTGGTCGATGTCATCGTCGCCGTCATGTTCGCCGTGGGCGCATGGTTCGCCTTCGTCGAAGCCAGGACGGAAGACGAAGAGGCATTGGTGGAACGAGAAACCCAGACCCATCACCGGGTTGCGGGCAGGGCGTTCGCCGTGATCTTCATCGCCGAATGGGGCGACCTCACGCAGATTCTCACCGCCAACATGGCGGCCCGGTACCACTCGGCGCTCAGCGTTGGCATCGGCGCAACATTGGCGCTGTGGGCGGTGGCGGGCCTCGCCGTGATGAGCGGTCACGGCATCGTGCAGCGAGTGTCGGTGCGCCGTATTCGCCTACTCACCGGCGTGGTGCTGGTGGTTCTGGCCATCATTTCCATCATCGATGCCTTCAGGGGATGACCGACAGGAGATGATGGAGCGATGAGCGCCGAGCGCAGCAGCCTCACCCCGGCCGAACTGTGGGGGTATGCCATCGACCCCGAGCCGTATCGGAACG
>JBAXQV010000013.1:0-28401 GCA_037131575.1 Actinomycetota bacterium | reverse complement strand
CCGTGAGGGTGGCCGTACCGTTGGCGCTGGCCGCGTCACCAAGATCAACAAGTGACACGAGCGGCAGCGGCCCGTTCCCACGGGCCGCTGCTGTTCCTTTTCGAGGAAAGAGGCATCAATCATGCCGAAGAACGACAAGAGGGTGAAGATCACCCTCGAATGCACCGAGTGCAAGCATCGCAACTACATCACGATGAAGTCGAAGATCAACGACCGTGAGCGCCTGGAGATGAAGAAGTACTGCGCGAACGATCGTCGGCACACCGTGCACAAGGAGACCCGCTGACACATGGCGCTGCCGTCGCTTCGTGCGTCGGCACACCGTGAGGAGGCACTCTGCGGGCAGGCTGATAGCGTTGGCCTGCCGCCGAGGGCAGTAGCTCAGTTGGTAGAGCATCGGTCTCCAAAACCGACGGTCGGGGGTTCGAGTCCCTCCTGCCCTGCCGAAAACCCCGTGCCAACCGGCACGCCAGAAAGGCACTTTCTCGATGTCGCTCGATGACCTGAACCGTGAGCAGAAGCGCTCACTGAAGCGAATGGGAGCCCTAGACGACCAGGGCAAGCCTGCTCGCGCTCAGCCTCAGGCGCGCCGCACCGACGAACGTGTGGGTCCCCGGCAGTACTTGCGCGAAGTGCGCGATGAAATGAACAAGGTGTCCTGGCCGAAGTGGCCAGAGGTGCGCCGCATGTCGGGCATCGTGCTCGCCACCGTGATTCTCTACACCGCCTATATCGGCGGCCTCGACGCACTCTTCGGAGTCCTCTCTGGCTGGTTGTACAACTGACATGAACGACGAACTCACCTCCGAACTCGAGGCCGACGCGGCCGACGATGCTGCTGCAGTCGACGAGCAGGTCCTCGCGTTCGACCTCACCGGTGATGCCGACGAGGTCACCCCCGAGGCCGACGAAGAGGTCGAAGTCGTCGACGACCCCTGGACCCGGCGTGGCGCTTGGTACGTGGTGCACACGCAGTCGGGCTACGAAAAGAAGGTGTCGGCCAACCTCGCCGCCCGCATCCAGAGCATGAACATGGAAGACCGGATCTACGAAACGGTCATCCCCATGGAAGAGGTCGAGGAATTCAAGGGCGGTCGCAAGCAGACCGTGCAGAAGAAGGTCTTCCCGGGTTACATCCTCGTTCGTTGCGAAATGGACGACGAGAGCTGGTACTGCATCCGCAACACCCCCGGTGTCACCGGGTTCGTCGGCCAGAGTCGGCACGGGCAAAAGCCCACGCCGCTGTCGCGCCGTGAGGTGCAAACCTTCCTGGCTGCGAAGGGCGACGGCACAGGTGGCATGCCTACCCGCAAGAAGCCGAAGCTCGAATTCGACGTGCAGGAGAACGTGCGTGTGAAGGAAGGCCCGTTCGCCGACTTCACCGGCACGATCGCCGAAATCAATGCCGATCATATGAAGCTGAAGGTGCTGGTGAACATCTTCGGTCGTGAGACGCTGGTCGAGATGGACTTCAGCCAGGTCGCCAAACTCTGACCCCGGTCGGAAACCCGAACTCACCAAACCCGAAGTAACGAAGTACGAACTCGGCCTGCAGTGCGCAGGCCAACGATGGAAGGACGCCAGTCATGGCAAAGAAGAAGGTCGCTGCGATCATCAGGATCCAGATCCCGGCAGGTAAGGCCACACCGGCCCCGCCCGTCGGTACCGCGCTCGGACCGCATGGCGTTCCCATCATGGAGTTCGTGAAGCAGTACAACGCTGCCACCGAATCGCAGGTCGGCACCATCGTGCCGGTCGAGATCACGGTGTTCGAAGACCGTACGTTCACCTTCATCCTGAAGACCCCGCCCACGCCGGTGCTGCTGCGCCAGAAGGCCGGTCTGCCGAAGGGTTCCACCACTCCGGGTAAGGCCATCGTCGGTTCGGTCTCCGAGGCCGATATCGAAGAGATCGCCAAGATCAAGATGCCCGACCTCAACGCCTACGACCTCGAGGCCGCCAAAGAGCAGGTACGCGGTACCGCACGCTCGATGGGCCTGAAGGTCAACGCGTAATCCAATCAACCACACGCTCGGCCGAGATCACCTCGCTCGGCGGCGTTCATCACGAGGGAGACAGCAATGTCAGGAAAGAAGTTCACCGATTCAGCCAAGGCGTTCGACCGCGATGCACAGTTCTCGCCGGTCGAAGCAATCGCACTGGTGAAGCGCACGGCGAAGGCCAAGTTCGACGAAACCGTCGACATGGCCGTCCGCCTCGGCGTCGACCCGCGTAAGGCCGACCAGATGGTGCGCGGCACCGTGGCCCTGCCCAGCGGTACCGGCAAAGATGTGCGCGTCGCTGTGTTCGCCGCAGGCGAAGCTGCCGAGGCCGCTCGCGCCGCTGGCGCCGAGTTCGTGGGTGCCGACGATCTCTATGCCGAGGTCGAAAAGGGCATGATGGACTTCGACATCGCCATCGCCACCCCCGACATGATGCCGCTCGTCGGTCGCCTGGGTCGCGTGCTCGGCCCGCGTGGCCTCATGCCCAACCCGAAGACGGGCACGGTCACCCAAGATGTGGCCCGCGCCGTCAGCGAGTTCAAGGGCGGCAAGGTCGAGTACCGCACCGACCGCTATGGCAACGTGCACGTTCCGCTCGGCAAGGCCAGCTTCACCCCCGAGGCCATCGAAGCCAACTTCCGCGCCGTGCTCGACGAGTTGCAGCGCGCCAAGCCGGCTGCTGCCAAGGGTCGCTATCTGCGCAAGATGACCATCTCGAGCACCATGGGCCCCGGCGTGAAGATCGACATCAACCGGCTTCGCCCCGAAGTACCTGGCGCCTGAGCCTCGGGTGGGGCAATCGGCTTCGGCCGATAGCCTCGTCCCACAACCGAAATCACGGTCGCTCGCCGTAGACCGCTGGTCCACCTCCACTTCATGCGGGGGCGGGTAATGCCACAAGCGCCAGCCGAGGTGAATGCTGCCGAGTCGCATGGAATCGCTCCTTGCTCCTCGCGGTGTTCGCATCATGCGAGCACCCCGAGTAGAAGCGAGAGGAGGTGTACATGGAGAACCCACGTCAAGAGAAAGTCGCTGTTGTCGACGAGGTGGCCGAAAAGCTCAGCGCTGCTGATGCGGTCATCATCACCGAATACCGCGGCCTGAAGGTGAGCCAACTCGGCGGTCTTCGTCGTCAATTGCGCGACGCCGGTGGCGAGTACAAGGTGTACAAGAACACATTGGCTCGTCTCGGCGCCGAGAAGGCAGGTGTCGACGGTTTGTCCGATCTGCTGGTCGGCCCTACCGGCATCACATTCATCACGGGCGATGCTGCAGCGGTGGCCAAGACGCTGCGCGAAGCAGCAAAGGCCAACCCGCTGCTCGTGCTGCGCGGTGGCATCGTCGGTGGCAAGGTCATTTCGGCCAAAGATGTCGAAGCCCTCGCCGATCTGCCGAGCCGCGATGTGTTGCTCGCCCGCTTTGCCGGTGCGCTGCAAGCGCCGCTGGTGAAGACCGCAGGGTTGTTGCAGGCAATGCCGCGCAACTTCGCCTACGGCCTGAAGGCGCTCATCGATTCCAAGCAAGCGGCCTGAGCCCGCTCGCAACACCCCAACTGTTCATCAACAACAACGTTTTTTCACTCTGAAGGAGACAATCAAAATGGCACTCAGCAAGGAAGAAATCCTCGACGCCATCGGCAGCCTCACGGTCATCGAGCTCAGCGAGCTCCTCACCGCGTTCGAAGAGAAGTTCGGCGTCACCGCCGCAGCCCCGGTGGCCGTGGCCGCCGTCGGTGGCGGCGCTGCTGCTGCCCCGGCCGAAGAAGAGAAGGACGAGTTCGACGTCATCCTCAAGGACGCCGGCGCCCAGAAGATCCAGGTCATCAAGGTGGTGCGCGAGCTCACCAGCCTCGGCCTGAAGGAAGCCAAGGACCTCGTCGATGCGGCACCCAAGGCCGTGCTCGAGAAGGTCACCAAGGACGCTGCTGAGGCAGCCAAGGCCAAGCTCACCGAAGCTGGCGCTGGCGTCGAGGTGAAGTGACCCCTTCGGGTTCACTTCGTCCGCAGTTTCACTACTGAACAACCCAACGGCCCGGGGCACACGCCCCGGGCCGTTGCGCGTGTTCGCACAACGCGTGGTTCAACAGCAGGTGCAGTGCCGCCTACCGTGTCGGGGCGACGCGGCTCAGGCCGAGGCGGAGTTCTGCACCGGCCACAGCGGCGCACGGCGCTGCGTGGCTCTGGTCTTGCGGTAGGTCTTGTCGGCATACAGCCGAGCGTCGGCTGCCAACAGCGCATCTTCCACGGCGTCGAACTCGGGGCACGACGCCACACCGATCGAGATGCCCACGGCGAAACCGCGCACCTTGGGGTAGTTCTCCATCTCGCGTTGAATGTCGGCGATGAGTTGATCGGGGGTGGTGGCATCGCCCACCACGAGAATGCCGAATTCGTCGCCGCCCAAGCGAGCAACCATGGCGTCGGCCGGAGCCGCACGGCGGAACACATCGGCCGCGGCGCGCAACAACTGGTCACCGGCATCGTGCCCGAAGAGGTCGTTCATCATCTTCAAGTCGTCGAGGTCGCCGATGACCACGGTGACGGGGTGGGCCAGTGGGTCGGCTTCGTACTCGATGGCGGCACGCGCCGTTGCTTCGGTCCAGGCACGCCGGTTGTTGATGTCGGTGAGCACATCGCGTCGAGCCGCAACGACCGCCTGGTCGAAGGCTTCGGTGAGCGATACCGCTTTGTCGAGGGTGCTGGTGCGGTCGCGGGCGAGCAGCGCGAACAGAGCAATGGGCGTGGACGCGAACAGGATGCTCCACAGCGAACCGTTGCAGGCGATGACGGCGATGAGGCCGATCGGTGCGAGCAACGTGTCGACCGCCCATGCCCACGGGAGCATGCCAGCCAATTCCTGCAGCGGAGTCTTCAGCGCGAGACAGCGCAATGTGTTCGTCAAGCCGTCGATCACGAATTGCGCAGCCAACGCCGCCAGATACACCGGCCAGTGGCTGAGCGATGCCTCGTGCACGTTGGCGAGCGCAAGCACCATGACCGGACCAACGCAATGCCAGGCCGATGTGAGCGTCACGAAGAAGCGGTGGAGCCGGTGCTCTCGGTTGGTGAAGATGTTCTCGGTGCTCGCCAGCCCGATGAGCACCACGGCTGGCACGAGCCCACCGGGAAGCAAGAACAGTGCCGCTACGAGGATGGGCTGGGTGGGAATGGCAGCGCCTGCCGCCGACTCGAACTCGATTCGGCAGGCGAGGCCGTGAGCCACGCTCAGCAGCGCCATCGTCAGCAGCATGCGCCCATCCCAGTGACGTTGGGTGGCGGCTAGCCCAACGGCGAGTGCTACGTAACTCGTACCGAACAGGCGAGCACTCCAGCGGTTCGCCGGTGATGGGTCGTGGCTCGTCATCCGAACCTCCGCGACCGCGCGCACGCTGGCAATGGCCTGCGCAGTCTGCGCATCGGAGGCGTTCGAGCGGGTCATCGTGTTCTGTATCGGCCGATTTCTGAGAAACTACAGCGTCTTGTTGATCGCTGTCACGGGGTGATGTTCTCCCCGGTTCACTTGGCCTTGATGGGGTCGATCATCACGTCGTCGATGGCCCAGTCATCGCCGGCGGCGGCAAAGGTGACGGTGACGGTCTGTGAGGTGGTGGCGCCGGCGATGATCGGGATGGTGATGATGGGCGAGAGCATCCAGCCGCCCGTGGTGCCGTTCATCGACCAGGTGTTGGTGGAGACCTTGCCGTTGTAGGTGGAGTTCACGGTGACGGTGAGGTTTGAGCCGGCAGTGCCGGGGGCCTTGTAGTAGAAGCGCATCGATGCTTCGTTGGTGTAGAGGCATACAGCACCGGTCTTCGGCGCGCCGCCCTTGGAGATTTTCAGGCCTGCAGCGTTTGATGCGCCGTTGATCTTGGCGGGGTTCTGGTAGCTGGTGTTGCGTGCCGCCGAAGCGCCGAGGACCCAGGAGGTGGTGGCGCTTTCGAAGGTGCCGCCGTCGACGGGGAAGTACTGGTTGGCGTCGCCGACCGCAGTGAACGGGGTGGTGAGGGTGCGGGCGCCGCACGGTACGGCGGCTGCGGAGGCGAGGCCGGCGGTGGCGAGCACCCCGGTGGTCACGGTGAGGCTGATGGCGGCGGTGGTGATGATGCGGCGGAGGCGAGTGTTCATGGCGGCGGTTCCTTTGCGTTGCGCCGGTGTTGCCCGGCGACATGTTGAACCGTGCAACGTGATGCCTGGTGCCGCCGAGGGAAGCGTGGGTCTTGAGGCACTTCTGAACGCAGCACGCTGACGTGGGCGGAATTCCGGCAGGGCGTGGTGGTGATTCACCGGGAGTGACAGATGTACTCCATCGGCATCCCCTGAACGGGTGGTTCTCTGCAAATAACGGCCGTGCGGACATCGAGAACCCTTGACTTCGTCGTGTTGGCCTGCTTACCGTTCCACCTGACAGCGCCGCTGTGCCGGTCTGCGGGTTCGACCTGGAGGCTGTGGTTGACGTTTGCCGCGATTGCCGGTTAGGATCGTCAGTTGCCGTGCGCCGCGTCTTCTGCCATCCCTTCAGGTCTTTGATGCTGCGCGCCCACATGCCGACTGCCCCTGAGGAGTGACGCCGTGGCCTCTCTTTCCACGTCTCGCGAACGTTATTCATTCGCAAATCTGGTCGAGCCGCTCGAACTGCCCGATCTGATCGCTGTTCAGCGTGCCAGTTTCGAATGGTTCCTGAAAGAAGGCCTTGCCGAGGCCTTCCGCGATATCTCGCCCATCAAGGACTTCAGCGAGGCGTTGCAGCTCGAACTCGAGCTCGACCCCAACGATGAAGACTTGCTGCCCCCGCCGAAGTTCACGGTGGAGGAGTGCAAGGAAAAGGACATGACCTACGCGGCGCCCATCTTCGTGCGCGCCCGTTTCATGAACCGCACCACCGGTGAAATCAAAGAGCAGACCGTCTTCATGGGCGACTTCCCGATGATGACCGAGAAGGGCACGTTCATCATCAACGGCACCGAGCGTGTCGTGGTGAGCCAGCTCGTGCGGAGCCCCGGCGTCATCTTCGAAGCTGGCGAGCGCTACCGCCTGCGTAACCTCAGCAAGCATCAGCTCGTGAAGGGCACCGTCCACCCGTATCGCGGTGAGTGGATGGAGTTCGACGTCGAGCACAAGCCGGGTAAAGACGTCACCGCCGGTACCCGCATCGCCCGCAAGCGCCGCATGGGCATCTTCGTGCTGCTGCGTGCGCTCGGCTACGACGAAGAGCACGCACCCGGTTTCATCGACCGGTTCGTGAGCCACTTCGACTTCCTCGAGGGCCAGTGGGAGAAGGAGCGCTCCATTGCGCCCACCCAGACCGAAGCTCTCATCGAGATCTACAAGCGTGCTCGCCCGGGCGAGCCGCCCACGGCCGAATCGGCCCGCGCCTACTTCCGCAACGCCTTCTTCGAAGGCCGCCGCTACGACCTGTCGCGGGTCGGTCGTTACAAGATCGACCGCAAGCTCGGCAACGAAGTGGCCAAGCTCGACGAACTGTTCGGCGCGGGCACCATCGAGATCGGTTCCACCTTCACCACCGATCACGACGACCCGAGCAAGATCAGCGTCCAGAACGAAGACGTGCTGCGGCCCAACGAAATCGTGGCGGCCATGAGCTACATGCTGCACCTCGTGAAGCAGGAGCCCGGCTACAGCCTCGACGACCAAGATCACTTCGCCAACCGCCGTATCCGCAGCGTCGGCGAACTCATCCAGAACCAGGTGCGTATTGGCCTGTCGCGTATGGAGCGTGTCGTGCGTGAGCGCATGACCACCCAAGACGTCGAGGCCATCACGCCCACCACGTTGGTGAACATCCGCCCGGTGGTTGCTGCCATCAAGGAGTTCTTCGGCACCAGCCAGCTCAGCCAGTTCATGGACCAGGTGAACCCGCTGTCGGGCCTCACCCACCGCCGCCGCCTGTCGGCCCTCGGGCCGGGTGGTCTCAGCCGCGAGCGCGCCGGCTTCGAAGTGCGCGACGTGCACTTCAGCCACTACGGCCGCATGTGCCCCATCGAAACGCCTGAAGGCCCGAACATCGGCCTCATCGGTGCACTCAGCACCTTCGCCCGCGTCAACGAGTTCGGGTTCATCGAAACCCCGTACCGTGTGGTGAAGAACGGCAAGGTCACCGGCGAGATCAAGTACATGGCCGCCGACGAAGAAGAGAAGTACGTCGTCGCGCAAGCCAACACGCCGCTCAACGCCGACGGTTCGTTCAAGACCGACCGCGTGCTGTGCCGCAAGAGCCCGCAGGCAGCCAGCCTCGAAGACTTGAAGCGCATGCTCGAAGCCGAGAGCTTCTTCGGTGCCACCACCGACATCGCGTCGGTCTCGCCCGACGAGATCGAGCTCATGGACGTGAGCCCCCGCCAAATCGTGTCGGTGGCAACGGCCCTCATTCCGTTCCTCGAGCACGACGACGCCAACCGCGCCCTCATGGGTGCCAACATGCAGCGCCAGGCAGTGCCCTTGCTGCGTGCCGAGGCCCCCTACATCGGTACCGGTATCGAAGATCGCGCAGCCCGCGATGCTGCCGACCTCATTCAGGCCACCGGCGACGGCACGGTCACCGAGGTCACCGGCGATTCGGTCACCGTGCAGTACGCGGAAGGTGGCAAACACACCTACCGTTTGTCGAAGTTCCGTCGTTCGAACCAAGACACCTGCATCAACCACCGCGTGCGTGTGCACGAAGGCGACAAGATCGTGGCGGGCACCGTCATCGCCGACGGCCCGTCCACCGACCATGGTGAACTCGCGCTCGGGAAGAACCTCCTCGTTGCACTCATGCCGTGGGAGGGCTACAACTTCGAAGACGCCATCATCCTCAGCGAGCGTCTGGTGCGCGACGACGTGCTCACGTCGATTCACATCCACGAGCACGAAGTCGATGCACGCGACACCAAGCTCGGGCCGGAAGAGATCAGTCGCGATATCCCGAACCTCAGCGAAGACATCCTGCGCGACCTCGACGACCGCGGCATCATCCGCGTCGGCGCCGAAGTGGGCCCTGGCGATGTGCTGGTGGGCAAGGTCACCCCCAAGGGTGAAACCGAGCTCACCCCCGAAGAGCGCCTGCTGCGCGCCATCTTCGGTGAAAAGGCCCGCGAAGTTCGCGATACCAGCTTGAAGGTGCCGCACGGTGAAAACGGCAAGGTCATCGACGTCAAGGTGTTCAACCGCGACAACGGCGACGAACTGCCCCCGGGCGTGAACCAGCTGGTACGCGTCTACGTGGCTCAGAAGCGCAAGATCTCGGTGGGCGACAAGCTCGCCGGCCGTCACGGCAACAAGGGCGTCATCTCCAAGATCCTGCCCGTCGAAGATATGCCGTACACGTCCGACGGTATGCCCGTCGACATCATCTTGAACCCGCTCGGTGTGCCCTCACGCATGAACGTGGGTCAGGTGCTCGAAGCGCACCTCGGCTATGCCGCTCGGTGGGGCTGGTACGACCAGAAGAACAACAAGGCTGTCGGTGCGGCACCCATCCGCGGTACCGAGACCAAGACCCGTGCCAACACCAACCCGTCGGTGCACATCGCCACCCCGGTGTTCGATGGAGCCCACTGGGACGAAGACGAGACCGCTGGCAAGCACCCCACCATTCAGAGCATTCTCGGCAACCTCAACCCCGAGGGTGTCGACGGCGACCGTCTCATCGGCATCAATGGCAAGACCACGCTGTACAACGGGCGCACCGGCGACGCGTACGACAACCCGATCACCATTGGCTACATGTACATCTTGAAGCTCGCCCACTTGGTCGACGACAAGATCCACGCCCGCTCCACCGGCCCGTACAGCATGATCACCCAGCAACCGCTCGGTGGTAAGGCCCAGTTCGGTGGCCAGCGCTTCGGTGAAATGGAAGTGTGGGCTCTCGAGGCCTACGGCGCCGCCTACTGCCTGCAGGAGCTGCTCACCATCAAGAGCGACGATGTGCTCGGCCGTGTGAAGGTGTACGAAAGCATCGTCAAGGGCGAAAACGTGCCCGAGCCCGGCATTCCCGAGAGCTTCAAGGTGCTCATGAAGGAAATGCAGGCACTCTGCCTCAACGTCGAGGTGCTGCAAGCCGACGGTACTGAAATCGAAATGCGCGAGATCGACGAGGACGTCTTCCGCGCCGCCGAAGAACTCGGCATCGATATCAGCCGCCCCGAACGCGGTACCGATGAAGACGACCGTGAACGTGCTGCTCGCCGCGAGCGCGCGTTCTGACCCACGACCGACGACGACAAAGGACACCAGTAATGCTCGACGTCAACATGTTCGACCAGCTCAAGATCGGTTTGGCCACGGCCGACCAGATCCGGATGTGGTCGCACGGTGAAGTAAAGAAGCCCGAAACCATCAACTACCGCACACTGCGCCCTGAAAAGGACGGTCTGTTCTGCGAGAAGATCTTCGGGCCCACCCGCGACTGGGAGTGCTACTGCGGTAAGTACAAGCGTGTCCGCTTCAAGGGCATCGTGTGCGAGCGCTGTGGCGTGGAAGTGACGCGCTCGAAGGTGCGCCGCGAGCGCATGGGCCACATCGAGCTCAGCGCGCCCGTCGTGCACATCTGGTATCTCCGCGGCACGCGTAGCTGGCTCGCCTACCTCCTCGCCGGCCTCGAGCCGCGCGAGGAACTGAAGGCCAAGCAGCTCGAAAAGGTCATTTACTTCGCCGCCAACCTGGTCACCTGGGTCGACGAAGAGGGCCGCGACGCCAATCTGGCATCGCTCGAGGCCGAGTACCTCGATGAGAAGCAGGCCGTCGCCAAAGAGCGCGACCTCGCCATCGATCGTCGTTACAAAGACCTCGAAGACGAAGCTGCCCGCACCGAGGCAGAAGGCGCCGATGCGCGCAAGTTGCGCACTGCCGCCGACAAGGAAGTGCAGTCGATTCGCGATCGCTTCGACAACGAACTCGACCTGCTGCAACGCACGTGGGACGAGTTCCGCAAGATGCACGGCCGCATGATCATCGAAGACGAAGTGCTCTGGCGCGAACTGCGCGAGCGCTACGGCGATTACTTCGAGGGCGGCACCGGTGCCGACTCGATCAAGGCACTCATCGACCGCATCGATTTCGATGTGGAAGAAGTGAAGTTGCGCGAAGCCATCGACACCAGCGAGAACGGCCGCAAGCCGCTCAGCGCACAGCGTCGCCAGAAGGCCATCAAGCGCCTCAAGATCGTCACCTCGTTCAACAAGCGCGACGAGCACGGCCGCCGGGTGAACGACCCGAAGGCCATGATCCTCGACGTGGTTCCGGTCATTCCGCCCGAACTGCGCCCCATGGTGCAGCTCGACGGTGGTCGCTTCGCCACCTCCGACTTGAACGACCTCTATCGGCGTGTCATCAACCGCAACAACCGCCTCAAGCGCCTGCTCGATCTCGGTGCCCCCGAGATCATCGTCAACAACGAAAAGCGCATGCTGCAAGAAGCTGTCGACGCGTTGTTCGACAACGGCCGTCGTGGCCGTCCGGTCACCGGCCCGGGCAACCGCCCGCTGAAGTCGCTGTCCGACATGCTGAAGGGTAAGCAGGGCCGTTTCCGTCAGAACCTGCTCGGTAAGCGTGTCGACTACTCGGGCCGTTCGGTCATCGTGGCTGGCCCCACGCTGAAGCTGCACCAGTGCGGTCTGCCCAAGCTGATGGCCCTCGAACTGTTCAAGCCGTTCGTGATGAAGCGTCTCGTCGACCAAGAACTGGCGCAGAACATCAAGAGCGCCAAGCGCATGGTCGAGCGTCGTCGCCCGCAGGTGTGGGACGTGCTCGAAGACGTCATCAAGGAACACCCGGTACTGCTGAACCGTGCACCAACACTGCACCGCCTCGGCATCCAGGCCTTCGAGCCGGTGCTGGTGGAGGGCAAGGCCCTGCAGATCCACCCGCTGGTGTGCACCGCCTTCAACGCCGACTTCGACGGCGACCAGATGGCCATCCACGTGCCGCTCAGCGCCGAGGCCCAGGCCGAAGCGCGGGTGCTCATGCTCAGCGCCAACAACATCTTGTCGCCGGCGTCGGGTCGCCCCATCGTGACCCCCAGCCAAGACCTCATCATCGGTGGCTATTACCTCACTCAGACCATGGAAGCCGCCAAGGGCGAGGGCCGCGTCTTCCGCCATCTTTGGGAAGTGCTGCGCGCGCTCGACGAGGGCAGCCTCAACCTGCACGCCGAAGTCAAGGTGCGTCGCAACGAGGTCATCCTCGGCGAGCCCAGCACCATGTTCAGCACCACGGCAGGTCGTCTGCTGTTCGAAGAGGCGTTGCCCGCCGACTACCCGTCGCGCTTCGGCCACATCAATGAACTGGTGAAGAAGAAGGAGATGGGCGTCATCGTCGAGCGTCTCTCCGACAACTACAAGAAGTCGGAAGTTGCCGCCTCGCTCGATGCCATCAAGAACGTGTGCTACCGCTGGGCAGCACAGAGTGGCCTCACTGTCTCCATCGACGACGTGAAGACGCCGAAGCGCAAGAAGGAAATCCTCGATCAGCGCGAAGAGCAGGCCGACAAGGTCGAAAAGCAGTTCAAGCGCGGCATCATCACCGACGGCGAGCGTCGCCAGCAGGAAGTGCGTATCTGGACCGACGCCACCGCCGAAGTGCAAAAGGCGATGGAAGACGAGTTCAAGGCGCAGAAGTTCAACCCCATCGACATGATGGTGGGGTCGGGCGCCCGCGGCAACATGACCCAGATGCGTCAGATCGCCGGTATGCGTGGTCTCGTGGCCAACCCTCGTGGCGACATGATTCCCCGCCCGATCAAGAAGAACTTCCGTGAGGGCCTCGAAACCCTCGAGTACTTCATCGCCACTCCGGGTGCTCGTAAGGGCCTCGTCGACACCGCACTGCGCACCGCCGACTCCGGCTACCTGACTCGTCGTCTCGTCGACGTGGCCCAAGAGCTCATCATCCGCGAAGTCGATTGCGGCACCACGCTCGGTGTCTGGGTCGAAAACGTAGGGGTCGACACCGCCAACAAGCGCGCCTACCTCGAAACCAAGCTGTTCGGCCGTGCGTTGCTCAACGACATGACCCTCGCCGATGGTTCGGTCATTGCCAGGAACCGACTCGTGGGTGACCCCGAGATGGCTGCATTGCGCGACGATCCTGGCATCACCCGCATGCGCGTGCGTTCGGTGCTCACCTGCGATGCCGAGCTCGGCGTGTGCGCACTGTGCTATGGCCGTTCGCTGGCCACCGGTAAGTCGATCGAACTCGGCGAAGCCGTGGGCGTCATCGCCGCTCAGTCGATCGGCGAGCCCGGTACCCAGCTCACCATGCGTACGTTCCACACCGGTGGTGTGGCCAGCGCCGGCAAAGACATCGCCGGTGGTTTGCCCCGCGTGGTCGAGCTCTTCGAGAGCCGTACCCCGAAGGGTGCCGCCCGTCTGGCTCGCGCCACCGGTGTCATCCGCATCGCTGAAGACGACGGCAAGGGCCTCCCCATCATCGTGGTCGACGACCAGGGTGAAGAGCACGTCATCTTGCTGCCCTCAGGTAGCCGCCCCGGTGTGGTCGACGGCCAAGAAGTGCGCGCCGGCGACCCGGTCACCGATGGTCCGTTCGACCCCAAGGAACTGCTCGAGATCAAGGGCATCCGCGAAACCCAGCTGTACCTCGTGGAAGAGGTGCAGAAGGTGTACCGCGACCAGGGTGTGAGCATCCACGACAAGCACATCGAACTCATCGTTCGGCAGATGACTCGTCGTATCGGCGTGCAAGAGCCCGGCGACACCGGGTTCCTGCCCGGCGAGCGTGCCGATGCCAAGACGTTCCGCGACACCAACCGCCGCATGGTGGAAGAGGGTCGCAAGCCGGCCGAAGGCCGTCCGGAGATCATGGGCATCACCAAGGCATCGCTCGCCACCGAGAGCTGGCTGTCGGCCGCATCGTTCCAAGAGACCACACGTGTGCTCACCGAAGCTGCCATCGACGGCCGCTCCGACAGCCTCCTCGGTCTGAAGGAGAACATCATCATCGGTAAGCTCATCCCGGCTGGTACGGGCATGCCGCGCTACCGCGAGTTCGATGTCGATGCCCCCGATTACCAGCCGATGACCACCTACTCGAGCGACTACGACGACGATCCGGCGGCGTGGTTGAGCAGTATTCACGGCACCTACGGCACCGATTCGTCGGCCGCCGACGCCTGACCTGCGGCTATCGCTCCGGCACGGTACCGCTCGCTGCTACAGTCTCCCCGCACTTTCGCACAAAGGAGATAGCAATGGGTTTCATGGACACGCTCAAGAACTTGGGCAAGGGTCACAAGAAGGAAATCAACCAGGGTGTCGACATGGCTGCCGACGCCATTGCCAAAGTGACGCCCGATGCTCAGGACGGCATGGTGAAAGACGGCGCCGCGAAGGTGAAGGAAGTCATCGACGACCAGTTGAAGGACTGATCGTCACCCGGTCGACGCGTGCGCCGATTCGGGATGGGGGTTGCTGCCAACGGCTGCTACCCCCTAGCATTACGAGGTCCTGCACACAGGTCGGTTCGCGTTGTTCGAACCGTTCGGTGAGTACTGGCTCGAAGCATGTTCTCGAAGTGAAAGGCGCACGCGTTGCCCACCATTCAGCAGTTGGTCCGCCAAGGGCGTTCCACGAAGTTCTCCAAGACCAAGACGCCGGCCCTCAAGGGGTCGCCGCAGCGTCGCGGTGTGTGCACTCGCGTGTACACCAACACGCCGAAGAAGCCGAACTCGGCACTGCGTAAGGTCGCTCGTGTGCGCCTCTCGAGTGGCGTCGAAATCACGGCCTACATTCCTGGCGAAGGCCACAACCTGCAAGAGCACTCCATCGTGCTCGTGCGTGGTGGCCGCGTGCGCGACCTCCCGGGTGTGCGCTACAAGATCATTCGCGGCGCGCTCGACGCAGCCGGCGTGAAGAACCGTAAGCAGGCCCGCAGCCGTTATGGCGCCAAGAAGACCAAGTAGTCAAGGAACTGTGATTCACGATGCCCCGTAAAGGTCCTGCCCAGCGCCGCGAACTCACCCCCGACCCGATTTATCGGTCGCTGGTGGTCACCCAACTCGTCAACAAGGTCATGTTGCACGGCAAGCGCACCGTCGCCGAAACCATCGTCTACGACGCACTGAAGATGATCGAAGAAAAGACCGGCGCCGAGCCCATCGCCACGCTCAAGCGTGCGGTCGACAATGTGCGCCCGCCGCTCGAAGTGCGCAGCCGCCGCGTTGGTGGTGCCACCTATCAGGTGCCCGTCGAAGTGCGCCCGCGCCGTGCCAACACCCTGGCCATTCGCTGGTTGGTCGACTTCAGCCGCAAGCGCCGCGAAAAGACGATGGCCCAGTGCCTCGCCAACGAGCTCATGGATGCCGCCAATGGTTTGGGCGCAGCCATCAAGCGTCGCGACGACATGCAGAAGATGGCCGAGAGCAACAAGGCGTTCGCCCACTACCGCTGGTGATCTCGAGCGGCTCGTCCGCTTCTGCGAATCTTTTCACCGCCCCTCGGGAACCGGGGGGCGGTGTCGCGTCGTCGAAGGTCCATGCGACGTGCCTTCGGAGCCCTCGTGCTCTCCGTGTCCCTGGTCGGCCTCGCCGGCTGCTCCTCTGACCTACCCGACGGCATGCCGCCCACCTCGACCCCTCCATCGCGTAGTGGGTCGACCAGCACCAACGTGCCCTCGACCGCAGGCGGGTCGCAATCGGCGCCGCCCGCGTCGAACGATCGGCCCCGGTTCGGTGCGTTCGGAACGGCCCGTATGGGCTTCTTCTCCGACTGCCCGCAGCTGCTCGGCTATCTCCGCGAGCACACGCTCGAGCGGGTCACCGAATGGGGGCTCGGTTTCGGCGGTGGCTACACCCGTTATTACATGGCCGGCGCGGCGGAGTCGACGGTCGCTGCGGCCGACTCGTCGGGTGGGGTGAAGGCCGCACCGGCTGCCACGCTGCCCGACCACTCGGAGACCAACACCCAGGAGGCAGGCGTCGACGAAGGCGACGTCGTCGAGACCAACGGCACGCACCTGTTCGTTGCCGGGCAGGACGGGGTACGCATCGTGGAGGTGGCCACGGCCAAGGTGGTGGCGACGCTCGAGCTGCCGCAGGGCAGTCACCAACTCATCCTCGACGGGGCGCGTCTCATGGTGGCCACTCAACCCCAGAACTCGGGCCAGGAAATCGTGGTGTCGCTGTTCGACGTTGCCGACCCGGCCGCACCAGTGTTGCTCGAGCGCCAACACCTCGAAGGCTCACTGGTCGCCGCACGCGCCTCGGGCGGCACAGCTCGGCTGGTGCTCACGTCGCAGTTGGCCACGCGCCTGCCCTTCGTGAACCCGAGTATGTTCGGATACACCACCGAGCGCGCGTTGGCCGAGAACCAACGCATCGTCAAGCAGACCCCGATCGCCGACTGGATGCCGCGTACCTTCCGAGAGGGCAGCGATGGCAGCTACAGCGCCGTGGCCACGGCCCTCGACTGCAGCGCCGTTGCCGCGCCGAGCGAGTTCGCCGGCCTGGGCATCACCTGGGTTGCGTCGATCGACCTCGCGGGCAGCGGCAACAGCACGAGCCAGGCCAGCACGGTACGGGCCAGCGCCGGCGTGGTGTCGCAGAGCGGCACCGTGTACCAGAGCGCATCGAACCTCTACCTGGCCACGGTGCCGTGGGACGTGTGGTACCCGGCATCGGCAAGTTCCACGGCGCCGTCGTCGCCTCCGCCCACCTACATCCACCAATTCACGCTCGGCACCGATGGCAGCGTCAAGTACCTGGCGTCGGGTGAGGTGACCGGCCAGTTGCTGAACCAGTTCGCGATGAGCGAACTCGATGGCGATCTGCGTGTGGCCACCACGGTGAACGACTGGTCGGGGTCGGGCGCGAACGAGTCGTTCGTGAAGGTGCTCCGCCCGCAGGGCGACCAGCTCGTCGAAGTTGGCTCGTTGGGAGGGCTCGGCAAGGGTGAGCAGATCTACGCGGTGCGCTTCCTCGGCACGCAGGCCTACGTGGTGACGTTCAAGCAGGTCGACCCGCTGTACGTGGTCGACCTCGCCGAGCCCACAGCGCCGCGCCTCGCCGGCGAGTTGAAGATCCCCGGCTACTCGGCGTATCTCCACCCGGTTGGCGACGGGCTGTTGCTCGGCGTCGGTCAGAGTGCAACCGAAGAGGGCCGTGTGGAGGGCACGCAGTTGAGCTTGTTCGACGTGCGCGACCCTGCCAACCCGGTACAGGTGTCGACGCTGCTGCTCGGCGGCCGGAGCGAGGCCGAGTGGGACCATCACGCCTTCCTCTACTGGCCCGAATCTGATCAGTCGACCGGCGAGACGGTGGGCACGATCGTCATCCCGAGCAGCCCGATGTGGGGCCCGTGCCCTGCCGATGCGCGCTGCCTCGGTAGCGACATCACCAGCCCGGCCGGCGGCGTGATCGTGGCCGAATTGCGCGGCACAACCCTGAAGGCACGCGGGGTGATCCAACACAAGAATGTCGGTTCAACAGCGCCGTGCTGGAACCCGTTGCAGCGCGCTGTTGTCATCGGCAACGAGTTGGCCACGATCGGGTTCGATCAGGTGCAGTTCGCCGACCGGGTAACCCTCGCCGTGCGTGGCGCAGCGCGGTGGGGCACGCCCGACCAGTACGGGTGCGTGTACTACGGAGGCTGACGACCAGTGCGGTCGGTCAGATGATCCGACGCGTGATCTCGTCGGTGTCGCCTGGGCTCACACCCCGGCGGTCACATCGGTGGGTGCGGTGCGCGGGGTGAAGCCCAACCAGCGCAGTCCGTACTTCACCATGGGGCCCATCACCACGACGAACACGATGGTGCCCACGCCGAACGACCCACCGAGGGCGATGCCCACCAGCACAGGCAGCCCGTCGCAGATCCAACGCGCCGGCACGATGGGCATGCCGCGAGCGATGAGCCCCAGCATCACCACTTCAGTGGGCCCTGGCCCCAATTCGGTGCTCACCACCAACGAGATGGCGATGGCGACGATCACCAGACCGCCCACCAAGAGCGGAATGCGGATGGCGAGCCGATGCTGTTCGCCGAGAACGCGCAGGCCGAGGTTCACCAGCACTCCGATGGCCACACTGCCGGGCAGACATGCCGGGCCCAGTGTGCCGCCCAATGCCCAGCCGAGTGCGAACAGCGCCAGCGAATTCACCACGAATGCGGCACCGAGCGACCAACCGGTCACGTGGCTCACCCCGGTGTTGAGCACGTCGAAGGGTGAGACGCCGAGTTGGGCGCGAATGAGCATCGACACACCCACGCCCACCGCTGCCCACGACACCATGAGGCGAACGATTCGGGTGCGGGGCGAGAGCGCCGAAGGTGCAGAGGTCGACGACACGATGGCTCGACGGTACCGCAGCAATGCGAACAAAGCCTAAGATTTCGCTCACGCGGCGATGGCAACCTGACGATACAAAGACGATGAGGAATCGACGCGGCACGTGGAGCGCGGCTGCAATCACCGCAGGGCTCGCCTACCTGGTGTGGCGCGCCGCCAGCACCATCGGTGGCGTACCCGCCGCGTTGGCATGGCCAGCACTCGCGCTCGAAATCGCGGCCTGGGTGGTGATGAGCGCATCTCTGCTCACCCTCGGCCGCGACACACGCCTCGACGCCACGCATCCGGTGTTGGGTGCCCGTGCCGACGTGATCATTCGTGTCGATGGGCAGGCACTGTCGCAAGTGCTCGCCAGCCTTGCCGGTGCCCGCCACGCCGAAGGGGTGGCCTCGGTGACCGTCATGTTGTTCGCCGACCGGCCCGATGTGGTGGAGGCGGTGCATGAGCGTTCGGTCGCACTCGTGGCGGCCGACCCACGCACCGATCCGGCTGGTTTCACCGCCGCACTGACGGTGGGTTCGGCACCGTACTTGGCCATTCTCGATGCGGGTGATGTACCCACCAGTGGGTTCATCACCGCGATGGCTCGCGTGGCGGGCGACGGCTACACCGCTGCCGTGGTGGGCCTGGTCGACAACCGCTCGGTCGATTCGGCTGAGCACGATCTGCGCGGCCGTCACGAGCGTCGTTTCGATCGGGAGGTGTTGATTCCCTCGGCCAGCCCGGCCGCCACCATTCAGGGCTCGGGCACGCTGCTGCGCCGCTGGGCTGTCGACCATGTGGGCGTGCCTCGGGGTTCGCGGCGCGGCGTGGAGATGAAATTGTCGGGTCGCCTTCGTGCGGCGGGCCTCCATGTGGTGGCACCCACCGGCCCCGTGGTGGTGTGGGCGTGTTCACCCAACGCTGCCATGGCGGTGCGTTCCATGCGGCGACGCGATGCCGCTGGCGCGCTCGAAACCTTGCGCAGCGGCGATGGGCCACTCAGGGCCCGTGGCTTGCGCTGGCGCGATCGTATGGCGCTGTTCGCTGCGCTCGGCCGCCCCCTGGCCGGTCTGTACCGCGCCGCGTTCTTGACACTCCTCCTTACATGTCTGGTGGCGGGCCGCCTTCCCATGTCGATCGGTCTGGGTGAACTGGCAGCTTGTTGGCTGCCGTACGCGCTGTTGAAGGTGCTAGCAGTGCACACCGCGGCCGATGGCCGGCTCACCTATGGCGAACCGTCACGGTGGTCACTGGGCACCATGGGGGCGGCGCTGGCTGCCCTGGCCGGGCCCGGGCGTACACCGATCGGTGCCGGGTATGGCGTACCCCGCCACGGTGGCCGCATGGCCGTCACCGCCAATCGCACCATCATTGTGGCGCTCGCCCTGTTCGCCGTGGTCATTCCGGTGGTGGCGATTTCCGATCGTTTCACCGCCTGGCTGCCCGTGATGTCGCCCACCGATCGGGCGGTGTTGCTCACCGTGACCGTCTGGTCGATCGTGATGATGCTCGAGGTGCTGCGTTGCCTTGCAGGTTCCACCCAGCTCCGCCGGTCCACTCGTATCAGCGCCTCGCAGATGGGCCGCATCGACGATTTCCGCGCGTTGTTTCTCGACCTCACCCCCTATGGCGCCGGAGCCCTGGTCGACGGCGCTGGTTTCGCCGAACCGCTGTATGCCGGCGATGAGGTGCCGTTCGGTTTCGAATTGCCCACGCCCATCGGCACCACGGCCCGCGTGGTGGGGTCGGCGGTGGTGCGCAGCACCCGCGAGGCCCCCGAGGGCTACCTCTGTGGTCTCGAGTTCACCACCCTCGACTTCTTGTCGTCGGACGCCCTGTACGAGTACTGCGAGGTGATGCACGCCTCCGGTTCACCGGTCGACGACCCTGCTCTTCCCCAACGCGGCCGCCTCATGCCCGAGCGGACGCCCGTCGGAACAGGGTCGCCGCGTCGTCTCGCCGTGCGTATGTCTGCCATTGCCGTGCTGATCGGTGTGTGCATCGCCACGGCGCCGCCGCTCACCTCGCCGGCGGCGGCTGCCAGTGGAGTCAGTACCGGTGCCGCGCCCGCCTCGATGGGCGAGCAGGTCTTCCTCGTCGCCGTTTTCGCAATGGCCCTGGCCACCATTGCCCGGGTAGTGGTGGGTCCTCGCCGTCAACGTGTGCGACCGGGACTGTTCGACCGATAGGATTACGCCTTGTGCCTGTGGCCGCCTCGCTTGGCGCGCCTGGCACAACCCCCGACGTAGACGTAGAGGAACGAGAACCCGAGATGGCCAAGCGCGAATACCCGCTCGAGCGCACCCGCAACATCGGCATCATGGCTCACATCGATGCTGGCAAGACCACCACCACCGAACGCATCCTCTACTACACCGGCAAGAGCTACAAGATCGGTGAAGTGCACGACGGTGCGGCCACCATGGACCACATGGCCCAAGAGCAAGAGCGTGGTATCACCATCACCTCTGCGGCCACCACGTGCATCTGGAACAACCACCGCATCAACATCATCGACACGCCCGGCCACGTCGACTTCACCATCGAAGTCGAGCGCTCGCTGCGCGTGCTCGACGGCGCCGTCACCGTGTTCGACTCGGTGGCCGGTGTGGAGCCGCAAACCGAAACCGTGTGGCGTCAGGCCAACAAGTACCGCGTCCCGCGCATGTGCTTCGTGAACAAGATGGACCGCATCGGTGCCGACTTCTATCGCACCGTCGAGATGGTGAAGAGCCGTCTCCAGGCCGTGCCCGCCATCCTCCACCTGCCCGTCGGTGCCGGCGGCCCCGAGAGCGCCAAGCCGTTCGTGGGCCTCATCGACCTGGTGAAGATGAAGGCCCTCATCTGGCTCGACGAAGAACTCGGCGCCAAATGGGACGAAGTCGACATCCCGGCCGACATGAAAGAACAGGCCGACGAGTACCGCGAACTGTTGCTCGAAACCATCGCAACCAGCGACGACGAACTCATGGAGAAGTACCTCGGCGGCGAGGCGCTCAGCGAAGACGAAGTGAAGCGCGCCATCCGTAAGGGCACCCTGGCATTCGACTTCGTGCCCATCCTGTGCGGTTCGGCCTTCAAGAACAAGGGCGTGCAGCCCATGCTCGACGCGGTGGTCGACTTCCTGCCCAGCCCGCTCGACATTCCGGCCACCGAAGGTGTGCGGCCCAACCACGAAGACGAAATCGTGGTGCGCAAGGCATCGGAAACCGAGCCGTTTGCAGCGCTGGCGTTCAAGATCGTGGCCGACCCGTTCGGCAAGCTCACCTACTTCCGCGTGTACTCGGGCCAGATCAACAAGGGCGACGAGGTCTACAACTCCACCAAGGAGCGCAAAGAGCGCCTCGGCCGCATCTTGCTCATGCACGCCAACCAGCGTGAAGACCTCGACGTGGCCATGGCCGGCGACATCGTGGCCGGTCTCGGTTTCAAGGAAACCACCACGGGCGACACGCTGTGCGACCGCAACAACCCGGTCATCCTCGAGCGCATGATCTTCCCCGAGCCCGTCATTCACGTGGCCATCGAGCCGAAGACCAAGGACGACTCCGACAAGTTGGGCAAGGCCCTCAAGTCGCTGTCCGACGAAGACCCCACCTTCCGCGTGCGCACCGACGAAGAGACCGGCCAGACCGTCATCTCGGGCATGGGCGAGTTGCACCTCGAAATCCTCGTCGACCGCATGATGCGTGAGTTCGGCGTGGTGGCCACCGTCGGTAAGCCGCAGGTGGCCTACCGCGAAACCATCACCAAGTCGGTCGATTCGGTCGAGTACCGCCACATCAAGCAGACCGGTGGTTCGGGTCAGTTCGCCGTGGTGAAGATCTCCCTCGAACCGAACCCGGGCAAGGGCTACGAGTTCGTCGACAAGATCAGCGGTGGTCGTATTCCCCGTGAATACATCCAGCCAACCAACCAGGGCATGCAGAGCGCGCTCGAGTCGGGTGTGCTCGCCGGGTACCCCACGGTCGACGTGAAGGCCAGCTTGGTCGACGGTCAGTACCACGACGTCGACTCGTCGGAAATGGCGTTCAAGGTTGCTGGCCAGATGGCCTTCAAGAAGGCTGCCGAAATGGCCAAGCCGGTCATCCTCGAGCCGATCATGTCGGTCGAAGTGGTCACCCCCGAGAGCTACATGGGCGACGTCATGGGCGACCTGTCGAGCCGTCGTGGCCGCATCGAAGGTATGGAAGCACAGGGCACCAACCAGGTGGTGCGTGCCCAGGTGCCGCTGTCGGAGATGTTCGGCTACTCCACCGACCTGCGCTCGCGCACCCAGGGTCGCGCCACCTACACCATGCAGTTCGCGCTGTACCAGGAAGTGCCCGCCACCGTGTCGGCTGAAATCGTCAAGCGCGTTCGCGGCGAATAATCAACCGCACCCGTCAGGGTTTCACCAATGCCATCGCCTGGGAACAGGCGGTGGCATTGGCCTTTTTGGCGGAGGTCACCGCTGCTGCGGGTGAGAGTTGGGTGCCCTGACGCCAAGCGTCGAGATACGCCTGCGGCCACACTTCGCCGCGCCGCACCTTCCATTCCTTACCGGGGCACGGCCACGAGATACCCATATGGGTGTGGCACACCGTGGCGCGGGCATCGCCTGTCTTGCCCATCACCCCGAGCGTCGCGCCGGCGACAACTCGCGCACCGGGCAGTACCGCCACCGAGGCGAGGTGGGCGAAGTAGTAGCGCACACCATCGTCACCGAGTATCGACACGAACTTTCCGCCACGTGTAGCCGGGTCGTTGGGTTTGGGCTGCCAGCGGTCGACGGTGCTGATGTCGAGCACCGTGCCCGATGTGGGTGCCACCACCTGTGCACCGCAGCCGAACACATCGACCGCCGGGTACCCGCTGTGGGTGCGGCCGTAACTCACCGCCTTGCCGGTGAAGGGGAACACATAGCGCGGGTTGGCGGCAGCGGCCTGCGTCACCGGTACGAGAGCGGTCAGCAGGACGATGCACACCATGGTGGCACCTCGACGTTGACGTGTACGCGGCTGGCTCATGACCACAAGAGTCTTCCACGCAGGTTCGGCGGGTGGGTGTCGGCACGGTGCAAGACTCGATCAGTTGGGTATGCGACTGGGCTAAGGTGCAGCCATGAGGCGATCGGCGAGGCGAGCGGCGAGGCGATCGCGCAGGCCGTGGCTGGCTGTGGGCCTGGTGGGTCTTGTGCTCGCCGCTTGCTCGAGCAGCGGTTCGTCGGCTCCTACCACGCGTTCGGCCGTGTCGAGCGTGGGCACTAGTGCGGCACCCAGCGCGGCGCCGTCGACCACCATGGCATCCACCACGCTGGCGGCCACCGACACCACCGCCCCGGCTGACACCACCGACACCACCCCCACCGGGTCGGCACCGCCGCTGACGGTGGTACCCGAGAGCGGGTTGGCCACCGTGCCGACCGAGGCGTCGTGCGCGTTCACCAGTGCCCCGGCAGGTGATGGCTCGGTCACCTTCACCAAGGGCGGCAAGCTGTTCGAACTCGTTCCTGGGGCGACGACCGCACGGTGTGTGGCCCCCCTCGGTTCTGCGGTATCGGCCGATATCGCCTGGTCGCCCGATGGCACGCGGGCGCTGGTGGGTGGGGTCAAGGTGGTGGCCAGTAACGCAGTTCGGCCCAGTGGCTTCGACCCGGGCGATGGTTCGGTGTCGTGGTCGTACCCCACTGGGAAAGCACTCATCGCGCCGTCCACTGCTACAGGTTCGCTCACGTGGCGCAATTCGGCCGACCCGACGCAGACCCGTGATGTGAGCTTTCTCGCCCATACCGATGTGGCGGTGTATCACCTTGCGGGGAAGGACATCATCGCCGCCGGAACCGCCAACGATGGTGTGCGCGGGTTGTTCATCGCCAGCAACCGCGGCGAGAACGTGCGCACCTTGGCCACATTGAACGAGCCCACGACGAAGATCACCGCGATCGCCGTATCGCCCGACAACTTCGTGTACTTCGTGCACGATCACGGCACCTACCAAGAGTTGCATTCGCTGCAGTTGCCGGGCCTGATGTTGACCAACCTGGCACGTGGCGAGCAGGGCGAGACGCTCAGCCAGCTCACCGTCGGAGCAGCTGGTGTGGCAGTGGCGGTGGGCGACTGTTCGGCCACCATGCGCGTGTGGTCGAACACCCTCGCTGAGGGCCGGCAGGTGCTTCCCGGTCGATCGGTGATGCCGGTTGGGTGGCTCGGCACCAATCTCGTGGTGGTGGCCCGAACGCAAGGATGCAGCGGCCCTGCCGATGTGTGGTTGGTCGACACGCTCGACGCGGGCACGTCGGCTACTCGCCTGTTGCAGGCCGTCGACGAAGTGAGCGTGCGCACGGTCCTCGCCAACTATCAGGAGGTGCCTGGCGACATCAACGCCCAGGCACCTGGTTGATGACCTTCACAGCGGCCCGGTCGGGTCGCACACACAGCGAGTGATCGGGGCGACCCGACTCTCTTCGTGCCGGTTCGTCGTCGTACGCTGACGGGAGCAGCGCGCTGCGCTGAGGTTTCCCCGCTACCAGCGGGCGTGTACGGAGGGTTCGATGAGCCGCGAAAAACTGGTTGAGGCTGCACGACGCAATATCCGCCACAGCAAAGAGGGCACCGTGCCGCTCGATGCCGAGGTGAAGCGAGTCCCAGCGCGCAACTACTTCGACGTCGATCGTTGGGAACTCGAAATGGATCGCATCTTCCGCCGCGTACCGTTGGTGCTGGGGTTCAGTTGCGAGCTGGGCGAAGCCCATAGCTACAAAGCGCTCGACGTGATGGGCACACCCGTGCTGCTGGTGCGTGGCGACGACGGAGAAGTGCGGTCGTTCGTCAACATGTGCAGCCATCGTGGTGCCATCGTGATGGAAGAGGGCACGGGCGTCGCGCGTCGTTTCAGCTGCCCCTACCACGCCTGGACCTACGACCAGCGCGGCGACCTGGTGGGCATGCTCGACAAGGCCAACTTCGGTGAGGTCGACATGTCGTGCCTCGGGCTCACCGCGTTGCCGGTGGCCGAGCGTGCCGGCATCATCTTCGGCGGCATCACCCCCGGTATGGAGTTCGACATCGACGCGTTCCTCTGTGGGTACGGCGAAATGCTCGAACACCTCGACCTGGCCAACTGCACCTTCGTGGGGCGCCAGCAGGCCGACGGCCCCAACTGGAAGCTCGCCTACGACGGCTACCTCGACTTCTACCACCTGCCCATCCTGCACAAAGACACCTTCGGGCCCACCTACAACAACAAGACCATCAACGATGCGTGGGGGCCGCACCAACGCAATGTGCAGCCCGATCAGCGGTGGAACGCGCTCGACGGCCTCACCGAAGACGAGTGGCCCATCACCAAGCTCACTGGCGGAATCTGGACCATCTTCCCGCACATCTCCATCGCCAGTTTCGATGCCGGTGGCAAGTTGTTCATGATCTCGCAGCTGTTCCCCGGCGACACACCGGAAACATCGGTGACCACCCAAAACTTCCTCGCCACGTTCGAACCCGACGACGAACAGAACTCGCTCATCGACAAGCAGATGGACTTCCTGCTGCACGTGGTGCGCGATGAGGACTACTACACCGGCAACCGCATCCAACGTGCGGTGAAGACGGGTGCCAAGACCGAGTTCCTGTTCGGTCGCAACGAAGGTCCGTGCCAGCGATTCCACGGATGGGTCGACGCACTGGTGGCGGCCGACACCCCGGCCGACACGGCGCGCCTGTTCGCCGACGCCACCGAGTTCCACCACCCGTAGGCAGTGGGTGCCGCTGAGTGCGATGTCGCGCTCAGGAAATAGGAGTTACCGGGCCGCTGCCTGCGAGCACATCCAGAGCGTTGCGTGCTGCGAGCGTGGCCATGGCAGTGCGTGTTTCCACCGTGGCCGAACCGAGGTGGGGAATGAGCACCACATCGTCGCGGCCGAGCAGCCCTGCGTGCACCTCGGGTTCTTTCTCGAACACGTCGAGGCCGGCGCCGGCGATGTGGCCCGCCTCCAGCGCGTGCACCAACGCGGCTTCGTCGACCACGGGCCCACGAGCGGTGTTGATGAGATACGCCGACCGCTTCATGGCCTGCAGTTGCGGTGTGCTGATGAGGTGATGGGTGTCGGGCGAGTAGGGGCAGTGCAGCGACACCACGTCGCTGGTGGCCAGCAGCTCGTCAAGTGAAAGGTAGGTGGCATCGAGTTCGGTCGACAGTGCGGCATCGCACGGTTTGCGGTTGCTGTACGCGACGGACATGCCGAAGGCCTTGGCGCGCCGAGCGAGGGCGGCGCCGATCTGGCCCATGCCCACAACGCCGAGCCGAGCGCCTTGGATACTCGTGCCGAGCATCATGAACATGCCCCACTGCCACGGCTCACCCGAGCGGATGAGGCGCTCGCCTTCGGCGAGGCGACGGGTTGCCATGAGGATGAGCGCCATGGCGATATCGGCCGTGGCATCGGTGAGCACACCGGGGGTGTTGGTGGCGATGACACCGCGCTCGCGGCAGGCGGGCACATCGATGTTGTTGTAGCCCACGGCCACATTGCAGACGGCCTGCAACTGCGGGCCGGCGGCATCGAGCAATTCGGCGTCGATGCGTTCGGTGAGCAACGACATGATCACATCGGCGCCGGCGACACGCCGTAACAGTTCGGCACGTGAGATGGGTGTGGGTTCGTCCCACGCCACCACGTGGTGGCCGGCGGCGTGCAGCAGGTCGATACCCGGCTGGGGTACCCGGCCGGTGACCACCACAGTGCTCATGCCTCGACCCACTGACGTAGCAGGCCGAGGCCCTCGGTGATGTCGGAGGCCGAGATGCCTGAATAGGCGAGGCGGATGTACTGCTCGGCTTCACCGGGCTGCGGGCGGCCGAAGTGGCGACGGGTGCAGAACGACACACCCGTGTTGTGCAGTGCCGCGGTGGCGAACTCGCCCACATCGCTGAAACCCTTGTTCGCCATGGCCTGGGTGACGTTCACGAACAAATAGAAGGTGGCGTCGGGGCGTGCCGTGTGCATGCCCGGAATGGCGTTCACCGCATCGACTGCGGCATCACGACGTGGCCGCAGGATGTTCACGAGTTCAGCGGGCCCCGACTGATCGCCGGTGATGCCTTCCACCCCGGCCCACTGCACGAAGTGCGCCGTGCACGACTCGTCGTTGGTGTTGAGTTTGGCGATCATCTCGGCGATGGCGGTGGGCCCGATGGCGGCACCGAGCCGCCAGCCAGTCATCGCGAACTTTTTCGAGAACGTGTACAGGATGACCGTGCGATCTTGCATGCCGGGGAGGCTGGCGATGCTCTGGCTCGTGCCCGAGTAGCGCATCTCGAAGTAGGCCTCATCGCTGAGCACCCACAGGTTGTTGGCGATGGCGAGGTCGGCCACTGCTTGCATCTCGGCGGCGCTGCTCTCGGCCGACAGTGGGTTCTGCAGGTCGTTGTAGATGAGCGCACGGGTGCGTGGGGTGATCTTCGACGCGAGGTACTCGAGGTCGAGCGCGAACCCGGTAGGCGTTTCGATGTAGCGGTAGGGCACTGCCGTACCGCCGAAGTATTCGATCTGGCTCTCGTAGATGGGGTAACCGGGGTTGGGGTACAGCACTTCATCGCCCGGCTCCATGACCGACTGGATGAACTTGCCGATGACCGGCTTGCCTCCGGGCTGCACCACCACGTTGCCCGGGCCGTACTGCAGGCCTCGACGAGCACCCACATCGGCGGCGAGCGCGTCGCGCAACGGCGCGATACCCGCTGCGGCGCAGTAGCCGGTCTTGCCATCGGCAATGGCCTTGTCCATGGCCGCCACCACGTTGGCCGGCGTGGGCAGGTTCATGTCGCCGAGGTGGAAGGGGAACACCCTGTTCCCCTTCGACGCCCAGTCGGCGGCGGCGAGCGAGACGGCAAACGCCGTCTCGGTGCCCAGGTTGGAAAGGCGTGTGGCGAGGTGCATGGCTCGATTGTACTTTTTGTAAACGTGCACGCGGGCACATCGCGCCGCTCGTCCGTGCACGCAGGTTGACCGAACCGCCTCGCGTGCCGCTACACTCTCCACGTTCTTTGACAACCCACTGATCCCCGAGCAACGGAGACGCACATGAGCAAGGCGAAGTTCGAGCGTACGAAGCCGCACGTGAATATTGGCACCATGG
>JBAXQV010000012.1:0-28719 GCA_037131575.1 Actinomycetota bacterium | reverse complement strand
CGCCACGACGGCGCGTTGTACGACCCGGCGGGCGCGAAACTGCGGTCATGAACGCATCGTCCGAGCTAGCCGCTGCACTTGCTCGAATACCTGCGCTGGCCACGGCCGACCCCGATGCGGCCACGCGGCTTGCGGGCCTCACCAACGTGAACCATCTCGTCACCACTGAGACGGGGCGTTTCGTGGTGCGCCTTCCGGGGCGCGGTACGAGCGAATACATCGACCGACAGGCTGAGGCGGTGGCTGCACGATCGGCCGCCACTGCCGGGGTGAACGCCGAATTGGTGTTCTTCGACCCCTCCGATGGCCTGATGGTCACCCGCTTCGTCGAGGGTGCGGTCACCATGAGCGCCGAACGGTTCACCGATCTCGGCGCCGTGGCCCGGGCCGGTGAAGCATTCGCCCGGCTCCACCGCACTGCGGAACCCTTTTCCACCGACTTCCGCCTGTTTCCCATGATCGACGAGTACAAGGCATTGCTGGCCGCCAAGGGCGCCATTCTGCCCGATGGCTATGCCGAAGCCGAGCAGCAGGCAGTGGCCGCTCGCCGAGCGTTGGAAGCGAGGCCGGTGGCGTTGGTGCCATCGCATTGCGACCCGCTGTGTGAAAACTTCCTCGATACGGGCGCACGCATGTACGTGATCGACTACGAGTACGCCGGCAACAACGACCCGATGTGGGACCTCGCCGACCTGTCGGTGGAAGGCGGCTTCGACGCCGCACAGGAGACGGCGCTGCTGCGCGCCTACTTCGGTGGTGAACCGCCTGCTGCTCAGGCTGGCCGGGTGGTGCTCTACAAGGCCCTGTGTGACCTGCTGTGGACGCTGTGGGGCGTCATCCAGCACGTGAACAACAACCCGGTCGACAACTTCTGGGCCTACGCCGCGGGGCGTTTCGAGCGGTGCCGAACGTTGATGGCCTCAGCGGCGTTTCCCGCCGCCATCGACGCCGTCTGAGGCGTCGAAAACCGGGCACGCAAGGCTTCTATCCGGACGGTTGTTGCTGCTATCGTTTCACCATACGGACTCTTTCCGTATCGTGGAACAGATCACCGGGGTTCTCGCCGGTGACCGAACGATGAGGACCACAGCATGACCGACGCAGGTGACGATCTCGATCTTGCAACGCTGCCCGACGACGAGCTCGTGACGCAGATGCATGAAGACCTCTACGACGGCCTCGGGCCGGAGATCGTGGAGGGTACGCACATCCTGCTCGACCGTGGCTGGACGCCCGATCGCGTACTCAACGACGCCCTGGTGGAAGGGATGCGCATCGTGGGCATCGACTTCCGCGACGGCATCTTGTTCGTCCCCGAAGTGCTGCTGTCGGCCAACGCCATGAAGTCGGGCATGGAGATCCTCCGCCCGCTGCTGGCCGAAACCGGTGCCGAGCCCGTCGGCAAGGTGGTCATCGGCACGGTGAAGGGCGACATCCACGACATCGGCAAGAACCTCGTGGCGATGATGCTCGAAGGTGCCGGTTTCGAAGTGATCGACCTCGGTATCAACACCGATGCCGACAAGTTCATCAGCGCACTCGACGAGCACAAGCCCGACATCTTGGGCATGTCGGCGCTGCTCACCACCACCATGCCGTACATGAAGGTGGTCATCGACACCCTCACCGAGCGCGGTCTGCGCGACCAGTACATCGTGCTCGTGGGCGGTGCACCGTTGAACGAAGAGTTCGGTGCCGCCATCGGCGCCGACGCATACTGCCGCGATGCCGCAGTGGCCGCCGAAACGGCCAAGTCGTTGGTGCAGGCTCGTCGTCGTTCACCAGAGCCCCCGGGCCCGGCGGCCTGACCTTCACCATGCCAACCGCGGCCACCGATCACGCGGGCACCACCCCGCTGGTGGTGGCCTGCGGTGCGCTTGTCGCCGAACTGCGCACGGTGCTCGCAGCTGCGGGTCTGGCCGATGCCATCGACGTGCAGTACCTGCCCGCCAACCTGCACAATCGCCCCGAGGGCATCGTGGCGGCCGTCACCGAGGTGCTCGCTGCCCATGGCGCACTCGACCACACGAGCGCACGCCCCGTGCTGCTGGGGTACGCCGACTGCGGAACCGGCGGTGGGCTCGACTCCTTCATCGCTGCACACCCGCACATCACCCGCCTGCCGGGTGCTCATTGCTACGAGTTCTTCGCTGGCGGTGAGGCGTTCGCCGCATTGCACGAAGCCGAACTGGGCACGTTCTACCTCACCGATTTCCTGGCACTGCACTTCGAGGCGCTGGTATGGCAGGGCCTCGGGCTGCACCAGCACCCGCAACTGCGCGACATGTACTTCGGCAACTACCGCCGGGTCGTGTTGCTGTCGCAGCGTGACGATGCCGAGGTGGTTGCCGCCGGGCAGCGTGCGGCCCACATGCTCGGCCTCGAGTTCCATCATCACCCCACTGGGCACCGCTACTTCGCCGACGCCGTGTCGGTCGGCCTCGGGCCTCGTGCCACCGGAAAGGCGGCCTGAGATGCCCCGCAATGCCAACGAATTGGTCATCATCATGTGGCGCGACATCCCCGCCCAGATCAACGGCAAGGTGGGCGGCGAGCGCCACCAGGTGATGCTCCCCCACCGTTTCCAGAAAGCCATCGACCGGGCCGCCATGGTGGCCGGGAAGAAGACCGCCCAGGAGTACGTGGGCGAATGGCGACGGACCACGCACGCCGTGGTGGGCGACCTCGTGGAATGTGTCGACACCACCGCCGCAACCATCGAGCGCGAGTTCACCAACGAACGCCTCAACACTCTGGTCACCAATGGTGGCTGGGACCCATTGCAACCATCCCGCGACGAGAACCAGGAAGCCACGTCATGACCGACACCATCATCAGTTCCGCGACGAAAGAGGTCGTGATCGGTCACGACCGACCGTTCGTGATGATCGGCGAGCGCATCAACCCAACCGGCCGCAAGCTGCTCGCCGCCGAGATGAAGGAAGGCGACTTCAGCCGCGTCGAGGCCGACGCGCTGGCACAGGTGGAAGCCGGTGCACAGATGCTCGACGTGAACGCCGGTATCCCCTTGGCCGACGAGCCTGCACTGTTGGCTCGAGCCATTCAACTGGTGCAGGCCATCACCGACGTACCGCTGTCGATCGACTCGTCGATCATCGAGGCACTCGAGGCGGGCCTGTCGGTGTACAAGGGTAAGGCCCTCGTGAACTCGGTCACCGGCGAAGGTGAAGTGATGGACCGCGTGCTGCCGTTGGTGGCCAAGTACGGCGCCGCCGTGGTGGCAATCAGCAACGACGAAACCGGTATCTCCGAAGACCCCAACGTGCGCTTCGAAGTGGCCAAGCGCATCGTCAATCGAGCCGCCGACTACGGCATCCCTGCCAGCGACATCATCGTCGACCCGTTGGTGATGCCCATCGGTGCGATGGCTACGGCCGGCCGCCAGGTGTTCGCACTGCTGCGGCGCCTCGTGACCGAACTGGGTGTGAACACCACGTGTGGCGCATCGAACGTGAGCTTCGGGTTGCCCAACCGCAATGTCATCACCGGCACCTTCCTGTCGATGGCCATCTCGAACGGCATGTCATCGGCCATCATGAACCCGCTGCACCCCGAGGTGAAGTCGGCCATCATGGCCGCCGACGTGCTCATGGGCAACGACCGCGACTGCTATGCCTGGATCAAGGCCAACCGCGACCCAGCGGCTGCCGGTGGCGCTCGCGAAGGCCGAGCCGAAGGTGGGCGGCGCCGCGCTCGCGGCTAACACATCATGCCCCGCGTCGTCTTCACTCCATCAGGCCTCGCCGGCGAGGTGACCGAAGGTACGTCGCTGCTCGCTGCTGCGCGTGAACTCGGCGTCGACCTCGACTCGGTGTGCGGTGGGCGCGGTATCTGCGGCCGCTGCCAGGTGACGGTGGAGCACGGCCATTTCGCCAAGTGGGCCATCGACGTGGACGATGCTTCGCTCAACGCGCTCACCGAGTCGGAGCGTCGTTTCGACGAACGCAAGGGCCTGGTGGTGAACCGTCGGCTGGGCTGCCACACCTTGGTGCAACACGATGTGGTGGTCGATGTGCCCCCCGAGAGCCAGGTTCACCGCCCGGTGGTGCGCAAGGCCTTGGCGCTCGATGATGTGGTGCTCGACCCAGCCGTGGCGCTGGCCTACATCGAGCTTGCCCCGAGCGTGCTCGGCGATGCGATGAGCATGAGCGACTTGGTGATCGAGCAGCTCGCCACCGTGTACCAACGCACCGTCGACCGGCTCGAACCTGCAGCGCTACGGGCCGTGTACGCCGCGTTCGCCGGGCAAGACCGGGCCGCCACCGTGGCGGTGCGCCGCAGCGACACACCGGGTGCCCCCGACCGTGTAGTGGCCATCTGGCCGGGCTTCGTCGAGCGTCTCGGCGGTATTGCGGTCGATGTGGGCTCCACCACCATCGCCGCTCATTTGTGCGATCTCGCCACGGGTGAGGTGCTGGCCTCGGCGGGCCGCATGAACCCGCAAATTCGTTTCGGTGAAGACCTGATGAGCCGGGTGTCGTACGTGATGATGAATCCCGGTGGCGATGCGCAGCTCACCGAAGCGGTTCGCAGCACGTTGGCCGAGCTGGTGCGCGAACTCGCCGCCGAGGCGGCCATTCCGCTCGACCGTGTGCTCGAGATCGTGTTGGTGGGCAACCCGATCATGCACCACCTGTTGCTCGGCATCGACCCCACGCCATTGGGCCAGGCACCGTTCACCTTGGCGACCTCCGAAGCAGTGCAGCTCGGTGCGGGCGAACTCGACCTGCCGCTCCCCCACGCCCGCGCCTATGTGGGCCCCTGTATCGCCGGCCATGTGGGTGCCGATACCGCGGCGGTCATCCTGGCCGAGGGCCCGCACCGATCGGCCACCATGCAACTCGTGGTCGATGTGGGCACCAATGCCGAAATCGTGCTCGGCGACGCCACTCGGCAGTTCGCTGCATCGAGCCCCACCGGCCCGGCGTTCGAGGGTGCGCAGTTGAGCTGCGGCCAGCGCGCCACGGCCGGGGCCATCGAACGGGTGCGCATCGACCGCACCACCCTCGAACCCCGCTTCAAGGTCATCGGCAGCGACCTGTGGAGCGATGAGCCAGGGTTCGCCGAGGCGACGGCGCATCTCGACATCTCCGGAATTTGCGGCTCGGGCATCATCGAAGTGATCGGTGAGATGTACCTCTCGGGCATCATCGACACCGACGGTGTGGTGCAGGGGCACCTCGTCGAGGGCACACCACGCGTGGTGGCCCAGGGCCGCACCTTCAGTTATGTGGTGCACCGCACCGATGCCATCACACTCAGCATCACCCAGAACGATGTGCGCGCCATCCAACTCGCCAAGGCAGCACTGCGCGCCGGTATCGACCTGCTCATCGAGCACGCCGGTATTCCCGGTGTACACGATGTGCGCCTCGCCGGTGCCTTCGGTGCGCACATCGACCCGCTCTATGCGCTGGTGCTCGGCCTGGTACCCGATTGCCCGGTCGAACAGGTTCGTTCGGTGGGCAACGCGGCCGGTGTGGGTGCGGCGCGGGCATTGTTGTCGCTGGCTGCCCGGCGCGAGATGGAACAGGCCGTGCGCAGTGTGGTGAAGATCGAAACGGCCACCGAAGCTCGGTTCCAGCCGCTGTTCGTGGCGGCCATGGCGTTCCCGAACGGCGTTGCGCCGTCAACACATCTCGCCGCCGTGGTGGCCCTTCCCGAACGCACAGCCAGTTCCACCGAACGCACCGGCCGCCGCCGTCGCCCAGGCCGTGGCGACGCGTCTCACTCTTCCGACCAGACAACACCGCACGACGACGTTGCCGTCGCCATCGCACCAGGGGGCATGTCATGACCGAACCCACCACCGCACGTCGCTCGGGTGGCCGCGCAGGGCGTCAGGCGTTGCGCGCATCGCATGCAGTGGAGCGCGCTGCCTATCTCACGCGCAGCATGAAGCCCTACGAGATCGTCAGCGATGAAGGGTTGGCGCTCATCGAGGAGGCAGCGGAAATCATCCTCGCCGATATCGGTGTCGAGATCCGCGACTACGACGAAGCGCTGCCGCTGTTCGCCGCCGCCGGTGCCGATGTGGTGGGCACCCGCGTGCGGTTCCCGCGCGGGCTGTGCCGCAGCATCGTCACGGCCACCGCACCTGCCATCTACACCCAGCACGCGCGCAACCCCATCAACTCGGTGCAGATCGGTGGCAACCACACCGTGTTCGCCCCGAACTATGGCTCACCGTTCGTGCACGATCTCGACCACGGCCGGCGCTATGCCACCATCGCCGACTTCCAGAACTTCGTGAAGCTGGCGCACATGTCGCCGTGGTTGCACCATTCTGGTGGCACGGTGTGCGAGCCGGTCGACGTGCCGGTGAGCAAGCGCCATCTCGACATGGTGTACAGCCACATCAAGTACGGCGACAAGCCGTTCATGGGTTCGGTCACCGCTGGTTCGCGTGCGCAAGATTCGGTCGACATGGCCCGCATCGCCTTCGGCGGCGACCTGCAAGACCGCACGGTCATGACCAGCCTCATCAACGCGTCGTCACCGCTGGTATGGGACGGCACCATGTTGGCAGCCGCGCAGTGCTACGCCGAGAACAACCAGGCGTGCATCATCACACCGTTCATCCTCGCTGGCGCCATGGCCCCCTCCACCTCTGCCGGAGTGTGCGCGCAGACGCTTGCCGAGGCACTGGTGGGAATGACCTTCACCCAACTCGTTCGGCCAGGCGCCCCCGTCATCCTCGGTTCGTTCGCATCGTCGATGAGCATGCAAACCGGTGCTCCAACCTTCGGCACTCCAGAGCCTGCCTTGGTGCTGTACACCATGGCTGCGCTGGCCCGTCGCCTCGGGGTGCCGTTCCGCTCGGGTGGTTCGCTCACGGCATCGAAGCTGCCCGATGCACAGGCCGCCTACGAGAGCGCTGCCACGTTGCTGCCCACCGTGAACGGTGGCGTGAACTTCGTACTGCACGCTGCCGGTTGGCTCGAGGGCGGCCTCGCCATCGGGTACGAGAAGTTCGTGCTCGACAACGACCAACTCGGCATGATGGCCACGTTCGTGAAGGGTCTCGACCTGAGCGAGAACGCATTGGCCATGTCGGCATTCCGCGAGAACGAGCCGGGCCAGCACTTCCTCGGCACCAACCACACGCTGGTGAACTTCGAGACGGCCTTCTACCGCAGCGACACCGCCGACAACGCCAGCTACGAGCAGTGGATCGAAGAGGGTGGCCTCGACGCCGCGCAGCGCGCCAACAAGCTCTGGAAGAGCCGCCTCGCCGAGTACGAACTGCCGCCTCTCGACGACGCTATCGATGCCGAATTGCTCGACTTCGTGGCTCGTCGCAAGGCTGAACTGCCCGACGAATTCGCCTGATCATTTCCCGTTCCCACACCGCTTTTCATCACCGAGGACCCCATGTCGAGCCAACCCATCACCCACACCAACACCAATCTTTCGCCCCAGCGCCGCCTCGTGGCCGACGCCCGCTACGAAGTGATCCCCATGAAGAACCTCGAAGGGCAGATCGAGTTCCTGCCCCAGGGTTCGTCGGTGTCGGTGACCTGCTCGCCCGCCAAGGGCCTCGCCGCCACGCTCGAACTCACCACCCGGTTGCTCGACCTCGGCTACATGGCCGTGCCCCACTTCTCGGCGCGCCTCACCACGGGGCCCGAGCACGTTGCCGAACTGGCAGCCTGGTGCAAGGCCAAAGGAATCCAGGAGATCTTCGTGGTGGCCGGTGACGCCCCCGAACCCGCCGGCCCGTACGAAGGTGCAGTGGCGTGGTTGCGCGATTTCCTGGGCAACGACCACGGCCTGCAGCGCATCGGCATCACCTCGTACCCCGACGGGCACGCCATGTTCGACTCGACCATCGTCCACGAAGCGCTTCATGCCAAGCAGGCCCTGCTGGCCGAAGCCGGTGTGCCCGGTTTCGCCAGCACACAGATGTGTTTCGATGCCGACCAGATCAAGCAGTGGCTCGCCACTGAGCGCAAAGCCGGGTTCAACCTGCCGGTGCACATCGGCGTGCCGGGTGTGATCGATCGCACCAAGCTCATCACCATGAGCATGCGCCTCGGTATCGGTTCGTCGGTGCGCTACGTGAAGAAGAACAAGGGCATCATGGGCCGCTTCTTCACCCCCGGCGGCTACGACCCCACCAAGCTCATCGCCCCGCTCAGCAAGGTGGCCGACGACATGAACATCGAGGGTTTGCACCTGTTCACGTTCAACAATGTCGATGCCACCGCCCAGTGGCAGACGGCGCAACTCGCCAAGTTGCGCTAGCCGCGCGACCGGCGGCGCCGGCTCACACCCATCGACACGATGTTGGCCGGTATGAAGAACGCTCGGGCAGGCACCGACACTTCGTTCCACGGCCGCGTGGTGAGCGGCGCGTGCCATGCCCTGATGCGATACACCAGGAACAGGGCGATGAGCGCGTGGAGCACGATGGCGGCCCAGTAGAAGCCGCGTACCCCCATGGTGTCCATGAACACCGATGCCACGAACGGCCCGGCCATGGCACCGATGCCGTAGAGCGTGACGAGTTGTGAGGCGGCCGCCGTGAGGTGCTCGGGTTCGATCCAATCGTTGGTGTATGCGCCACCGATGGAGTACAGCGGGTAGCTCATTCCACCCACGATGAACACGAGCAGAATTGCCATCGGGCTCTTGGCGGGGCCGAGCAGCAGCAGCGCCGATCCGGCGATGGCGCCGAGACATGCCACGACACCCACCACCCGCCGGTCGATGTCGTCGGACGCTGCCGAGACTGGCCAGGTGAACACCATGCCACCGAGTTGCATCGCGGCTACGAACACGCCCACGCGACCCACGCTGAGCCCGGCTCGGGTGGCGTACACCGCCCCCATGCCCAGTAGCGCACCGTGGGCCAGACCCACGAGCAAGATGGTGCCCATACCGGTGGGCACGATGCGCGCCAGATCGCGCATCGACAAGTGCTCGTGCTCTTCCACCTCGGGCACCGCTGCTTGCTCCGACATCGACACCGGCACCACGGCGAGTGAGGTGATGACAGCAGCGATGGCGAAGCCGGTGACCGTGCGGGCATTCAGCGAGAACACCGAGAGCTGCCCTACGCCGAAGGCGGCCGCCACGATGACGGCGTACACGGCGAGCAGCCTGCCACGGGCCTCGTTGTTCACCAGTCCGTTGAGCCAACTCTCGGCGACCACGTAGATACCGGCGAAGCACAACCCGGTGAGTAAGCGCAGGATGATCCACGCAATGGGGGTGTTGGTGAGACCGATGAGGGTGATGGCCGCGCTGAGCACCGCCGCGAGTGCTGCGTACACCCTGATGTGCCCTACCTGGCGCAGGGCACGCAGGGCGATGCGCGACCCCACCAGGAACCCGGCATAGTACGCCGCGCTGATGGTGCCGCTCACGGCCGTGGGCAAGCCCACCAGTTCCGAGCGCACACCGAGCAACGTGGAGAACATTCCCCCGCCGAGCAACACCATGGCCAAGCTGAGGAAGAGGCCCCAGGTGGCGAGGTACAGCGACGAGCGGCCGTCGTTCGGAACGGGTGACACCTCCACCCGGTCAGTCAATCACCCTCAGCCGCGGCGACGGCGGATCTCGGCGCTGATGGCGGGAAGCACCTGGTGCAGATCGCCGATGACCGCATAGTCGGCCTTCGACACCATGTTCGCCTCGGGGTCGATATTGATGGCGAGGATCTTCTTCGACGCCATGGCGCCCACCCAGTGTTGGATGGCGCCCGAGATACCGCACGCAAAGTACAGGTCGGGGGCGATGCGAGTACCCGTTTGGCCCACTTGGTCGGTGTGGTTGCGCCAGCCATTGTTGGTGACCGCACGTGAGCAGCCCACCACCCCGCCGAGCAAGCCGGCGAGTTCTTCGAGCGGCTTGAACCCCTCGGGCGAGCCCACACCGCGGCCGCCACCCACCACCACGGGTGAGGTGGCCAGGGTGACGCCGGCGGCGCGCTCCACGCGCTCGGTCACCACCGTGCGAGCCAACGATGCGTCGAGCGACGGGGTGAACGATGCCGTCGACGAGGCAGCAGGTGCCTCGCTCGCTTCGAACGCGTGATGGGCCACGGTGAACACCTTCAACGCCGCGGTGAGCTGACACTGTTCGAGCAGTGAACCACCCCACCGAACGCGTGTGATGCCCCATGCCCCATCGCTGGGCGACACCTCGAGGCAGTTGGCAACGAACGGGGCATCGAGGATGGCGGCGACATGGGCCACCACCTCGTTGCCGCGATCGGTGCCGCAGGCCATGACCACATCGACCCCGAGCGAACCGACCAGCTGCGCCACAGCGTCACCCCATGCCTCGGGGCCGTAGTCGGTGAGCACGTCGTGATGCACCTGATGCACTACGGCAGCGCCGTGGGCGGCCAGTGTGGGCGCAAGCGCATCGGCGTTGGCGCCAACCGTTACGGCATGCACCGTGCCCAACGGGCGTGCGGCAGCGAGGGCTTCGAGGGTTGCCGGGGCAAGTGTGCCCCGGTCGTGTTCGGCGATGACGAGAACGTTCACTTCAACAACCCCAATTCCTCGAGCACATCGACCACGGCTGAGGCCGCTTCCGGGCCCTTGCCGAGGATGACCAGGCTGCTCGCCTGTTCGGCCGGAGGCTGCAGGCTCACCAGACGTTGACCGCCGCTATCGCCCGCCGGCACGATCTGGGCCACCTCCACCTTCTTCGAGGCGAGGCGTCCCTTCAGCGTTGGGTAGCGAGGAAGGTTGATGCCCTCCTTCACGCCCAGCACCACGGGCATTGGCAGCTGGTACACCTCGACACCGGCGTCGGCTTCACGCCTGGCGCGCACCGCCCCGTCGGCCACGTCGATTCCCTTGATGCCATTCACGATGGGGCGCCCGAGCGACCGTGCCACGCGCACACCCACCTGGAAGCCACCCGAATCGGCCGATTCGTTGCCGAACAGGATGATGTCGAACGGCCCGTCGGCGGCCTCGATGGTGGTGATGGCCTCGGCGATGGCTGCAGCAGTGCGCTGCGGGTCCCAGTCGGAGCCGTCGGTGGGCAACAGCACCGCCTTGTTGGTGCCGATGCTGGCCGCATAGCGCAACTGTTCGTCGGCCTCGACGGGGCCGAGCGTGAGCACGGTCGACTCGCCACCGTGCTGCTCGATGAGTCGCACGGCTTCTTCCACGGCGCATTCCTCATGCGGGCTCGTGGTGAACCCGAGGAAGGCTGTGTCGACGGCGAGGCCGTCGGCGGTGATGTTGATCTTCGCGCCCGGCGCTGGCACGCGCTTCACGCACACGAGGACGCGCATGTCAGCTCTTCATGCGGCTGTCGTCGGCATCGAACAGCGGCGTGGCGCTGGCCCGCTCGACGGTGACCGGGTACAGCTCGTTCATGTACATCACCTGCAGCTTGGCGCCTTCCACGGCGTGCTCGGGCGGCAGGTAGGCCAGCAGCAGGTACTTGCCCACCGAGGGGCCGGCACCGGCGGTGGTGACACGCGAGACACGGCCCTTGCTGTCGACGATGCGCTCGCCGCTGAGGGTGAGGATGGGCTCGTTGCCACCCGTGGGGAACCGGTCGTAGCCGTCGGCGCAACGGTTCGAGTCCATCGACAGGGTGCACATGATGGCGGCGGGGGCTTCCTCACGGGCCTTCAGATAGGCGGCCTTGCCGAGGAAGTCGGCGCTCTTCACCTTCGGGCGGGCGAGGCCGGCCTCGACCGGGTTGTACTCGCTCTCGAGCTCGGCGCCCATGAGGCGGTAGCCCTTCTCGATACGGCCGGTCACGGCATACACGCCGATGCCCACGGGGATGATGTCGAACTCCTGGCCAGCGGCGGCGATGGCGTCCCACACCTTCAGGCCATGCTCCATGCGGGTGTAGATCTCCCAGCCTGCTTCGCCCACATAACTGATGCGGAACATGGTGCAGGGCACACCGTCGATGAGTACGTCCTTCACGGCACCGTAGGGGAAGCTGCTCTGGCTGAGGTCGTACGCCGCAGTGGTGTGGTCGGTGACGATCTTGCTCATCGTGGCCGCTGCGTTGGGGCCCCATACGCCGACGGTGCAGATGCCCTGCGAACGATCGGTGAAGCTCACCGCCGGGTTACCGGCGGCGTTGAACTCTTCGAGGTACTTGTTGAACCAGTAGTTGTCGCGGCCACCGTCGAAGGCGCCGGTGATGACACGGAAGTGGTCGTCGCCGAGGCGCTGGATGGTGAGGTCGCCACGGAAGCCACCGTGCGGGGTGAGCAGCGGGGTGTACACACTGCGGCCCACGGGCACGTCGACGTTGTTCACGCACATGTAGTTCAGGAATGCGCAGGCGCCGGGACCCTCGAAGTCGAACTCGTTGAACGCGGTGAGATCGACCATGCCCACGCTCTCGCGCATCTGCAGGTGCTCGGCGTTGGTGATGGGGCTCCACCAGCGACCGTCCCACTCGTGGGTGCGGGGCTGGCAGGCCTCGGGGAACTTCTCCATGAGCTTGGCGTTGCTCTCGTACCACTGCGGGCGCTCCCAGCCACGGGCGTCGAAGAACACGGCGCCGAGGGCCTCTTCACGGGCGTAGAACGGGCTGCGGCGCATACCGCGCTGGCTGGCCCACTGCTCGCGCGGGTGCACGATGCCGTAGGTCTTGTTGAAGTGCTCGTTGCAGCGAGCGTTGATGTGCCACTCGGTCTTTTCGTGCGGGTAGAAGCGGCTGATATCGCTGCCGTGCGGGTCGCACATGTGCGGGTACCCGTAGGTCATCCACTCGGCCACGAGCTGGGCGATACCGGGGCCTTCCTTGATCCACACTGCCGCGGCGCTCCAGAGGTTGCGCACCTCGACGGTTTCGCCGAGCACCGGGTTGGCGTCGGGCGTGAGGCTCAGCAAGCCGTTGATGGCGTAGCGGATTTCGGCGTCGCCGAGCATCTCCATGAGGTCGATGGCCTGCTCGAGCTGCGGGTCGAAATCGTCGTAGGTGAGTGGCAGTTCGGTGGGGCTGAGCGCCGACTCCTCGTTCGAGGGAATGTCGTCGGGGCGCATGAGGATGGCGCGGTGGGCGTAGCTGCCCACTTCCATCGAGCCGGCCGACTGACGCTCGTAGCAGAACGTGTCCATGTCGCGGATGATGGGGAATGCCACCTCGGCGTTGGTCTCCTGCAAGATGTCGATGGGGCCGACGTCGGCCATCTGGTGCACGGCCGGGGTGAGCGGAATGTTGGCGCCGGCCATTGCGGCGATGCGGGGGCTCCACACGCCACACGCGATGACCACGTGCTCGGCCTCGATACGGCCCTTGGTGGTGACCACGGCCTTGATACGCGGCAACCCGTTGGGCACCTCTTCGGTTTCGAGCGCAAGCACCTCGGTGTTGGCGAACACCTTCAGCGCACCCTTGCTCTGCGCCTCTTCGCGCATCTGCGTGCCGGTGGCCAACGAGTCGACGCACGACACGCTGGGGGTGTAGTAGCCGCCGAGCAGAATGTCTTCGTTGATGAACGGAACCAACTCTTTGATCTCTGCCGGAGTGACCAGGCGGGCGTCGATGCCCCATGCCTTGGCCGACGTCATGCGGCGCTTGAACTCCTCCATGCGCTGCGGTTCACGGGCCACCTCGATGCCACCGCACGTGGCGTTGAGGCCGTGCTCGATGTACTGGTTCTGGCTATCGATGGTGAGGAACGCCATCTCTTTGTTGTGATCGGTGGGGAAGATGAAGTTCGACGCGTGACCGGTGGAACCACCGGGGTTGGGCAGTGGACCCTTGTCGATCTGCACCATGTCGGTCCAACCGAGGCGGCTCAAGTGGCCGACCAAGCAGTTGCCGACGATGCCTGCGCCGATGACCACGACTTTCGCGTGTGTCGGGACGACCTGGCTGGAACCTTCGCTCATCTTCTACTCCCAGCATCGGGGCGGTCTTGTGGGCCGCCGCCTGTTGATATATCTTCACGATATCACAGACAGCGCGGCCGTTCTCTAGCCGCCGCTCCCCTGCCAGGCCAAGGACACCGATGACCGTCTCACTGAGCGAACGGGCGTATCACGAGATCCGTCAGATGATCGTGCGGCTCGACTTGGCCCCGGGTGCTGTGATCCGCGAAGACGATCTACAGGCGTCGCTCGGCCTCGGACGGACCCCGATTCGCGAGGCGCTGCAGCGACTGGTTCGCGATCAATTCGTCACTGTCATCCCTCGCCGCGGCATGTATGTGTCGGGCATCGACGTGAGCGAATTGGCGTTGCTCTACGAAACCCGAGCGATGCTCGAACCCTTCGCCGCCCGCCTCGCCTGTGCTCGCGCCAAGCCCGAGCATTGGGACCGTATGGCCGAGGTGCTCGACCGGGCGCGACGCCCCGGTACCGAAGCATTCGAACTGATCGAACTCGACCGGTCGTGCCATGAACTGATGTGGGAGGCTGCCGACAATCGCTTCCTCACCGACACTCTCGACATGTTGTACGCCCAGAGCGATCGCCTGTGGCACATGTACCTCGCCGATGTCGACGACATGGGCGAGGCAGTCACACAGCACGTGGAGATTCTCGATGCGTTGCGAGACAACAACTCCGAGTTCGCGGCAACGCTGGTTGAAGGGCACATCCGCAGCTTCGACGAGCAGATCCGCACTGCGGTGCGCCGTCGGCTCGAATCGCCCCTCACCAACGCCTGACGCTCATCACTGCGCCTCGATGGGTCAGGCGAGACCCAGGTGTTTGGCGAGGCCGAACACCAGCGAGACGAGTTCGGCGCGATCATTTCCGTCGAGCACTTCGAACACGGCCGCATTCAGCTCATCGGTGATGGCCTCGGCCTTGGCGCGCCGCTGCGTGGCATCGGGCACCGGCGTGAGCGGAGCCGTCCAACCGAACTTCTCGGCCTGTGCGGCACCGCCCGGGCCGGCCAAGATGGCATCGCGGGGCGACAGACCGCTGGCCACCACCCCCACGATGTGCTGCGAGCCACGCAGTTCGCGCAGCACGTGCAGCAGTTGATACGCCCGTGCTGGCGCATCGACAGGCAAGGGTTCGGCGCGCCATCCGGCGAAGAGGGCGAGCCCTGAAGAATCGACGCCGTTCACCACGACCCCAGCGAGGTCGGCTAGGCGTTCGGCACCGTCGAACCCTGCCAGGCGCGAGCGGCCGAACGCTGCACACGCATCGCGATAGCGGGCCGCCGAGGCGCGGGCACTCTCCACTGCTGTGCCAGCGGTCCACATCTTGCCCACCAGGCTCGGGGCAAAGAAGGCAAACGCCGACACCACCACATCGGCATCGACATCGCCGAGCACCCCGCCGCGGCCGGTCATGTAATACGCGTAGCCGTTGGGATACCCCGCCTCGCGGCACGGCCCCAAGGTGTCGGGGTGTAACAGCCACATCCCCCCGAGCGCCCCGATGGGGTCGGTGAGCGAGCGTGCGGCATCGAGCGCGGAGATGGTCATGGGCGCACCATAGCCATCGTTCGAATGGGTAGCGGAGGCCGAACGTCGCTGAGTGCGACTACGGTTCACCCCATGGCTGAATCTGCAGGATCAGGGTTGGGCGATCTCTTGACATTGCTCATGGCATCGAATCCGCTGGGCACCGTCACCAAGTCGGTATCGCAGTTCCAACGCGGCATCGACGATCTGCTGGGTTCGCTGGCTCAGTTCAACGCCACGCTCGAGCAGTTCAACATCATTGCGTCGCGGGTGAATCGCCTGCTCGACGATGTGGAACCACCCGTGCGGGCACTGATGCCGCAGGTCACGCGCACCATTCAGGCAGCCGATGTGTTGGTCACCCAACTCACCTCGCCCATCGAGCGCGTTGCGCCCGCGCTGAGCCGCCTGGCCGACACGCTCGATGCATCTCCGCTCGACGCGCTTCCCCGCGACCTCGGCGCCGTTGTCGACCTGTTGTCGGAACTCGTGCGTCGGCTGCAACCGCTGGGGCAACTGGCCGAGTCGGCCGGTGGCTTGCTCGGTATCCGGTCGCTCGGAAACTTATTCGGCGGGAACCGCCAGCCCGAGCCCGAACCCGCCCCGGCAGCGGCTCCGGCAAGCCAACCTTCACCAGCCAAGCGACCTACTGCCAAACCCGCACCGGCGAAACGACCCTCCACCAAGACCGCTCCCGCCAAACAAGCCACGACGAAACAGGCGTCGACGAAGAAACCTGCTGCGAAGCGGTAGCCCGCGGCTCAGCCGTGGGCGCGCAACGGCGCGACGGTTGCCGCAGGCTCAGGTGCGAGCGCCACCAACTGCGCGTCGAGGTCGAGCTTCACGCCACCGAGGGGCAACACGTTGAGTACTCCTTGGCCGGCTCGGCGCATCACGTCGATGAGCTGGTCGCCGTCGCACAACACCACATCGCTGCCGCTGATCACCAAATGTGCCGAGGCGATATCGGTGCCCACGTTGTTACGCAGATAGGTGAACGCCTGACGCACCGATTCAAGCTTGATGCCGGCATCGAGCAGGCTCTTGATGACGCGCAGTTCGAGCAGATCGTTGTACGAGTAGAGCCGCCGGCTGCCACTACCGGCCGCATCACTGACTGACGGGCGGATGAGATCGGTGCGCGCCCAATAGTCGAGTTGGCGATAGCTGATGCCCACGATGCTCGCCGCCTTGGTGCCGCTGAAACCCTCTGCCGGTGTCGTGGTGTTCATGGCGTGAGCAGGCTCCCGAGAAGTGACAACGACGTAACTACGCCGATGTGGTTGCGATGTGCACTGTACCGACGACCGCGCGCGCTGTCAAACACGTTCCGCGCGAAACACAACGCTTTCCGCGCGAAGTACGGTACCGGACTCAACCGCCGCGGAAGTCGTCGGGGTTGAGGTCGTCGAGGAAGTCGCGGAACTCGTCGATGATGGCCTCGGCATCGTCGCTCGGTGCTGGCGGCACCTGCCCGGCTTCGGCCAACAATGCTTCCGATGCAACGATCGGGCACCCCACACGGGCGGCGATGGCGATGGCATCGGACGGCCGACTCGACACGATGCGCACCTCCTCGGCGACGCGCAGATGCACTTCGGCGTAGAAGATGTGATCGCGCAGTGTGGTGATGGCCACCTGCTCGACCGTGGCATCGAGGTCGCCGATGATGGTGACCACGAGATCGTGTGTGAGCGGCCGGGGCGACACCACCCCACTCAGCGCGGCATGGATGGCCGATGCCTCGGGAGTGCCGATGACGATGGGCAATGTCCGATGGCGGCCCTCACGCTCGCGCAACACCACAACTGGGGTATTCGCGGGCATCTCCACCCGAACACCGATCAAGTCCATCGGAACCACGGACGTGATGGTAGTGGCTCTCCCTGTGCATCGCGGCAATGCGATGCGGCTACTGGTCGAGGCGAGCCTCGAGCATCGATGCAACAAGGCTGGCGCGCAGGTCGGCGCCGAGCGAGGCCAGTTCGTCGAGCAATTGCAGTGCATCGGCGCGTGCCTGTGGGTTGCGTTGCCGGAGCAACGGCATGATGCGCTGTTCGAACAGCCCTACCTCGCGCTCTGCCGCCTGTTTCCAACCGCGAAGGTGCCGTGTGTCGATACCTCGAGCCAAGAACCCGGCGGCGGCTTTCACGATGGCGAGGTCGGCGTCGGTATAGGTGGCGTTCGAACCGGAGCCTCGACCGGTGACGATGCCGTAGCTCTCGAGTTCACTGAGCTGCTGGGCTGTGATACCTGCGAGCGAGCACAACTCGTTGCGCAGGAGCACGCGCGGAGTGGCGGGGACGGGTGTCGAAGCGGAACGTTCAACAGCACGGCTCCCAGTGTCGACCACGGCCAACGGGCGATTCTGTGCCGCAGGGTGGCGCGAGGTGACCACTGCAGCAGCGTCGAGGCTGATGGTACCCGTAGGGTCGTCGCCGGCTGCATCGTCATCGGATGCTGCAGTACGGCCAGTGAGCGGTGCCACTGGCACATTGCGGATGCCGCGGGGCAGTTCGGTGATGGTGGGCATCGGGATACCACCTGAGTCGTCGATCTCACCTGTTTCGAGGCGATCACGGATCACCCGCAGCGGAAGGTAGTTGTCTTTCTGCTCGCGCAGAATGACGCGTAGACGCTCGATGTCGCCGTCGTAGAACTTGCGATACCCCGACGACGTGCGCTCGGGCTCGATGAGGCCTTGGCTCTCGAGGAAGCGGATCTTCGAGATCGTGACGTCGGGAAACTCCTCGAGGAGCAATCCGAGTACTTCGCCGATCGACAGGTAGGGGCGTTCGCTCACGCTCACGACCCGTTGGTCCCCCGCTCGAAATAGATCAAGCGGAATTTGCCGATCTGAATCTCGTCGCCCTGAGCCAACACTGCCGATTCCACCCGTTGCGCATTCACGTATGTGCCGTTCAACGAGCCGTCGTCGTGCAGCACGTGTTGGCCGCCGTCGAACCTGATTTCGGCATGCCGCCGCGACACGGTGATGTCGTCGAGCGCGATCTCGGAATCGGGGTGACGGCCGAGCCGCACCCGATCGCCGCGCAATGCGAACGTCGACCCGGCTTGTGAACCGCTGCGTACCACCAGCGACGCGGAACCTGCGGGGAGATCGCCGAGATGTACCTGCGTATCGTCGCTGGGCCCCGGTGCATCTTGGAGCGGATCGATCTTGGCCAGCGTGATGGTGTGATCGGCTGGACGGTCGAGCACTCCCCCACAGGAGGAACAGAACACCGACTCACCCGGGTTTCGGTGGCCACACTGGTTGCAGAACACGGACGCCATGAGAACCCCGACTCTAGCCCTCGACGATGGAGCGATATCCACCGGCATCGAGCAGCGTATTCCATTCGCCAGGGTCGCTCATCTCGATCTCGCAGATCCACCCACTGCCGTAGGGGTCGGTGTTGAGCGCATGCGGGTCGGCGGCGAGCGTTTCATTCGCAGCCACCACACTGCCCGACACCGGCGCATAGAGGTCGCTCACCGACTTGGTGCTCTCGATCTCGGTGACGGTGTCGCCTGCCGCAACTGTGAACCCGGTGGCGGGAACACCCACGAACACCACATCGCCGAGCGCACGCTGGGCATAGTCGGTGATGCCGATGCGGGCCCGTGTGCCGTGCAACTGCACCCATTCGTGATCGGTGGTGTAGCGCAGATCATCGGGAATAGCCACGAATGACACGCTAGTCGCCTTTGGGCTGATGGCGCGCAGGTCAGCGCAGCAGCTGGCGAATGCGGCGTGAATATTCGTGGGCCAGTTGGGTTGCTTCGCTGTCGGTGGTCGATTCAGCCCAGATGTGCGTGACCGGCTCTTCGGGGTCGGGTAGCGCGAGCATCCAACCATTGCCGTAGCGGATCTTCACACCATCGACGAGCTCGACATTGCGTGAGCCCATCTCCATGAGCGAGCGCATGATCATGCCCTTTTGCTCCCACGGGGTGACCACGGTTTCGTGCACCAAGTGCACATCGGGCAAACCGTCGACCACGACGCTCAGCGGCGTGCCTCGCCGAGCCAGGAGGTCGAGCATCTTCAGCAGTGCTGCCGCCCCGTCGAACGCCGGAAGGAAGCCGGGGAGGATGTAACCGCCGTTGTCGTCGGCGGCAAAGCCCACACCAGGAAGGCTGGCAGCGGCCATGAGTGCTGCGGCGGAGAGTTTGGTGGGCACCACCCGTACCGAGTGCTTCGCGGCAATGTCGTTGGCGCGTTCGGTGATGTTGGCGGGCAACGCGATGGAGTCGCCGAGGAGATAGTCGCTCACCAACTCGACGAACACCAGCAATGCCTCGGTGTTCGACAGGATGCGCCCCTGATCGTCGACCAGGCGCAACCGCTCGCCATCGGCGTCGATGACCGCACCGAGATGCGCGCCCGATGCACGCACCAAACTTGCCACGCGAGCAAGCGCCGAATCGGTGTCGAACGCCACTCGCCCTGCCGTTGACACGTAGGGGTTCACAGCCAGCACATCGGCGCCGAGTTTGCCGAGCAGCGTGGGCATCACCGTGCTGGCGGCACCGTACGAGTAGTCGACCACGAGCTTGAAGGCATGGTCGCGAATGGCCGCTGCCTCGACGGTGGCCTCGAGCGCAACGGTGTACTCCTCGAGCGCGCGGGGCGGGAACTGGATATCGCCCACCTCACCGGCCAACGCGCGGCGGGTGTCTTCACGCTGGAAGAGCCGCTCGATCTTGCGTTGCGCATCTTCGGTGATATCGGTGCCAGCAGTGTCGAAGAAGCGCACCACCACCTTGTCGAGATCGTCGTGGTCGAGGCGAATGGTGAGGCCACCGAAGGCACGTGGTGATCGCACCAGGAACCGTGTGACCGGCACACTGGCCACCTCGAGGTCGAGCACGTCGACCCCGGCAGCATTGAGGCCCGCCATCATGGCCCGTTTCAGCATTCGCGCAGCGCGGCTCGAGTCGCGCGAGGTGACCACCGTGGTTCCTTTGCGCAACGCAGTGCCGTACGCCATGGCCACACGAACGGCGAGTTCGGGGGTGACGTCGACGTTGGCGAGACCCTTCACGCCCTCGCGGCCGAACAGCGTGCGCGCACCCTTGCTCTCCCACACGATGCTGCTGTTCACCACAGCGCCGTCCTCGATGGTCTTGAACGGGAAGATCTTCACCCCACCGGTGATGACAGCATCGGAGCCCACGAACACTTCGTCGCCGATGACCACGCCTTCGTCGATACGCACGTTGGTACGAATGCTGGTGCTGCGACCCACGATGGCGCCACGCAACCGCGAGCGCGAGCCCACATAGACGTTGTCGTGCACCACGGTGCGTTCCACTTCGGAATTGGCGAGCATGCGCACGTTCGAGCCGAGCACCGTGTACTCACCGAGCCGACAACCGGCCTCGACAATGCAACCGGCACCGATGACGCACGGTGCGTGTACCTCGGCATCGGGCGACACCTCGGCGCCCTCCCCCAGCCACACCCCTGCATTCACACGGAAACCGGGGACATCGGCCGCCACCTTGCCGTCGAGCACGTCGCGGTGCGCCGACAGATACGCATCGAGGGTGCCCACATCTTCCCAGTAGCCCTCGACGACCGCACCGTAGAGCGGCTTGCCGGCCTCGAGTAACGCCGGGAACACCTCACCCGAAAAGTCGACGCTGCGACCACTGGGGATGAAGTCGAAGATGCTCGGTTCGAGAACGTAGATACCGGTGTTGATGGTGTCGCTGAAAACCTGGCCCCATGTGGGCTTTTCGAGGAAGCGCTCGATGGTGCCATCGGGCCGTGTGATGACGATGCCGAACTCGAGCGGGTTCTCCACGGCGGTGAGCCCGATGGTGGCCATGGCCCCTCGTTCGCGGTGGAAGTCGAGCACCTTGGTGAGGTCGATATCGGTGAGCACGTCCCCCGAAATCACCAAGAAGGTCTCGTCGAGAAACTCGCGAGCGTTGCCCACACTGCCTGCGGTGCCCAATGGCACGGGCTCGTCGGCGTAGCTGATCGACACTCCGAACTCGCTGCCATCACCGAAGTAGGTCTTGATGTGATTTGCCAAGAAGGCCACCGTGATGACGATCTCGGTGAAACCGTGCTGGCGGAGCAACGACACCACGTGTTCCATCATCGGCCGATCGGCGATGGGCAACATCGGCTTGGGTTGGTTCGAGGTGAGCGGGCGGAGACGAGTTCCCTCGCCGCCGGCCATGATGACTGCCTTCATGTGGTGCCATTCCTTCCAGCCTGGAGGCTCTCTCTGATGGTGGGCACGTAGGCGATGGCTGTCCAGTAACTCAGCACAAGCCCGGGAATGCCTACCGCCCAGGCCAGAACCAGGAAGAACGTGTGCATCGGGAAGTCGGTAGAGCCCACCATGAAGGCAGGAATGGCGCCCATCAACAAGAAGGTGGCCAATTTGCCCCAGTAGGTGACATCGAAGCGCTTCATCTTGAATGCCACCGTGGCCACCACCACGGTGATGCCGATGACACCTTCGCGTACGAGCACCGCGATGAAGAACCACAGCGGAGGAATGCCCTTCGCGATGATGCCGCCGATCGACACGAAGAACAGCATGCGGTCGGCGATGGGGTCGAAGACCTTGCCGAACTCGCTGACCTGATTGAAGCGACGGGCCAACCAGCCGTCGACCCAGTCGGTGAGGCCGATCGCCAACAGCAGCCAGCCCGCGCCCGCCACGTTGTCGCGGCCGAAGAGCAACCACAGGAACAGCGGCAGGCAGCACAGACGCAACAGCGTGAACGCATTGGGTGCGGTGAGAATGCGATTGCTCGCCACCGACGGAGATGGTGGGTTCGAGGCATCACTCACGCGGCGAAGCGTACAAGCCACACGCCGACGACTCCAGCACCTACGATGAGCGCCACTTGGGGCGAATGCGGTCGCATCGGGCGGCGCAGGGGTGTGTTTCGCCCACTCACAGAGGATGGTGAAGCGCGATGACAGACAACGCGTTGACAGGACAGGTGGCCTTCATCACCGGGGCGGGCTCGGGCCTTGGCGCCGCATTCGCGCGTCGGCTTGCGGCCGATGGCGCGAAGGTCGTGGTGAACGACCTCACCCTCTCCGCCGCCCAGGGTGTGGCCGATGAGGTGGGTGGCGACACTGCCGTCTTCGACGTCACCGATTCGGCGGCCTTCGATGATGCGGTCGATGCCGCCGTGGCGCGCTGGGGCAGGCTCGACATCCTCATCAACAATGCCGGTATCGCCCCCGCACCCGACCCAGCGCGCACTGAGGTGATGATCGCCAACCAGATGAAGCGGATGGAAGGCCGTATCGACGAGATGACACCTCCGGGGTACACGCTCGATCTGTCCGATGCCGACTGGGATCGCATGATCAAGGTGCATCTCTACGGCGCCTTCTACGGCACACGAGCCGCACTGCGGCACATGACGCCGGCACGTTCGGGTGCCATCGTGAACATTGCCTCGGTGCTGGGGCTTCGCCCTCTCGCCGGTGCCCTGCACTACGCCACGGCCAAGGCGGGCATCATTGCCCTCACCAAGTCGACCGGCCAAGAGGTGGCACCCTTCGGCGTGCGCGTGAACGCGGTGTGCCCCGGTTGGGTCGACACTCCCCTGCTGGCGCCCATGGACCCCATGTCGATGGCCGGCATCGTGATGCAGATTCCTCGTGGCCGTATGGCAGTGGCTGAAGAGATTGCCGAACTGGTGCGCTTCCTGGCGGGCCCCGAAGGTTCGTACTGCAACGGCGATGTGTTCGCTGCATCAGGTGGGTTCGTCTGATGCCGACGGTGTTCACCCGCATCATCGCTGGCGAATTGCCGGGCACCTTCGTGTACCGCGACGAACAGTGTGCCGTGTTCCTCTCGATCAACCCCCTGGCCACCGGCCACGCACTGGTGGTGCCCGTAGCCGAAGTCGACCACTGGGTCGATCTGCCCGAGGCGCTCGCCGCTCATCTGTTCGCGGTTGCTCATCGCATCGGCAAAGCGCAGCAACGGGCGTTCGCTTGCCCGCGCGTGGGCATGATCATCGCTGGGTATGAGGTGCCGCACACGCACATTCATCTCGTACCCACCGAGAGCATGCATCAACTCGATTTCGCCAACGCTGCCCGCAGTGTGAATCCCGCGGAACTCGAACGAGCCGCCGCAGCCATTCGCGCTCAGCTCGAGGGCTGATCCGCCTCGGTAGGTGGTACCTGTTCGATCAGTTCGGCGCCCTTGTTGCGCACGGCGTTCACGGCCGTCGATACCGGGTAGGCCTCGAGTACGCCGGCGGGTGCAGGGGCCAGCAGTGCGCCCAGTGCTGCCAGGTCGTGCTCATCGCCGTCGAGCCACTCGCTCCACTGCTCTCGTTCGAGAATGGCAGGCATTCGGTCGTGGATGGGCGCCATCAGTGCGTTGGCCGATGCGGTGATGACCGTGCAGGTGTGCAGCCACGGCGCGTCGGGGCCAGCTTGTTTGTCTTTCCACGCTGTCCAGAGGCCCGCCACCGCCAACGGTGCGCCGTCGCAACGGTGGATGAACATCGGTTGCTTGGTCTTGTGTCCGGCGATCGCTTGCCACTCGTAGAACCCGTCCATCGGCACGATGAGTCGTCGCGACTTGAACAGCGACTTGAACGAAGGCTTCTCGGCCAAGGTCTCGGCGCGTGCGTTGATCATCTTTGAACCGACCTTGGCGTCTTTGGCCCAAATGGGCACGAGCCCCCATTGGAACGAGCGCACGGTTGGCACACCGTCGGCCTCGACGATGGCGTACACATCGTTGGTGGGGGCCACGTTGTAACTCGGCCCCAGCGGGTCGGTGTCGACCGTAGCGCCGAAGAAATCGGCGAGTTGAGCCGGTGTAGCAGTGGAGACGAAACGGCCACACATGGTCAACAACCGGTGGACTGAAGCGTCGACGCCGGGTTACGCCACCGACCACTGATTAACGGCATAGGCACCATTCTGGTTCACCTGCACCACTGCCGTCGATGTGACCTTCGCACCAGGGGCGGTGCTCGTGGTGACGATACGAAATGTCTTCTGGCATACGGCATGGCGCAGATCGAACACGAACGTCTGTGGCCGCTGGGTCGACACCATGATTCGCGATGCCAGCGCCCCGCCGAGGAACTCGATGTCCGATCCCGCTTGCTGGCCCGTGGCGACGTTCACTTGGATCATTCCCTGGGGAACAGCTACGTAGCCCGGAATCACCACCGAGAGTGCCGATGCCTTACTCACATTGATACTCACCACAGGCAGGCCTCCGCTGTAGTCCCTCTGGTCCGATGGCTCGTAGCCCTGGTCTGTGGCCAGTTGGGTGGTGCTGCCGTTGAGCGCACGCGATGCAGGAACGAACAACTTGTCGAACATCGTGAGATCGATCAATGAAGTGCCAGAGCGAGCCCCGTTCACCGTCATGATCGACACCGAGGCAGTCGATGGCGTCAGCACGTCGGTGCTGGGCACATACCGCTCGTTGAACACCACCGAGAGCGGCGACCCGGTGCTCCCAGAGGCGATGCGAAGGAGGCCGCCGGCTCCGAAGATGAAGGTGGCGCCGAGGCCCGTGATTCCATGCGACTGCGGGGCACCGACGGCATCGAACGCGGCCTCTTGGTCGCTGGCACACCCTTCCTTCGCCCCACCTCCGATCACCACTTGGGCGCCATCGGCGATGTACACGGGTTTGGTGAAGTAGTACACACCGGACGCGAAGTAGGTCTTTGTCGCACTGGTGAGATTGATCTGCTGTGAGTAGCTGCCTGGGAAGAACACCTGGCAGGCGCCGTAACTGGACGGCATTGCGTACGGCGTCGACGAGCGAGGCGTCTTCAGCAGCGTCGGCAGTATCGGCAGCCAGATCTTGTTGGCAGCCTGTCCGTCGGCCGTATCGGCGACCCAAAGGTTCGAGGGGCTTTGGCCTGAGAGTGGGTAGCTGAGGGCGCTCTCAGCCGGTGGGGCCGAGGCCACTGCAACGGTGGCCACCCCGAACCGGCCGTTGTCGGTTGCTGTCGCTTCAGAGATTTTGTAGCACCTCGTCGCCACAGTCTGGTCGAGTAGCGGTGCAGCAAGTGCCACGCCGGCGGACGAATCGTTGCAGGTGGTGTACAGCTCTTTGGGGTCGGCGAGGGCCACGCGCAAGCCGCCCTTCACCGCTTCGAGCCGAGCAGCGCGCGCCCGTACCACCTGCGATTGAGCGATCACGGCCTGGCCGTAGGCGAGCGTGGGCACGATGACGAGTGCGCACAGCACCACCAACACCATGGTGAGCACCAAGGCTGAACCGCTGTCTCGTGGCGTGCCCTCATCGCGTCGAACTCGACGACGGGTCGTGTTGCAGGCGGGTTTGTCGCAGCTCACAGCGCTCTCACCTTGTTCACGCACGACACTGCTTCGTTCGCCTTCACCTGCACCCGTACCCCCACCCAAGTCGAGCCCGCGATCGGGATGGTGGAGAAGGCTTTCGACTCGCCACGTGCAGTGCATGTCCAGCCGCCCTGCTGATATCCAGCGAGGTTGGCGAGGTCTTGCGGCACGACATCGACCGTCACATACGAACCGTCGCCGACGGTGAAATCGAACGTTCCAGAGCCGTATTGGCTCGATGTCGTGACGGTCTTCAGCGTCGTGTCCACGGAGGCACCTGCCGCGTCGGTGACTGCCGAGTTCTGGTACGTGAACGTGTCGTCGACAGGGGTGGAACCGTCCTTGGTCTGCAAGGTCAAGGTGCCACCGCACTGAGCGAGCGCCACCGCCTGGAGGGCCTTGGCGAAACCCGACCAGTCGGGAAGGAGGTACATGTTGGCCTGCGCAGCATTCGTGTACGCCCCGTTCACGAGGTTGCCTGGCACTGGGGCTTCCTTTCCGGTGATCAGCGACTCGAGCACCCACGAGTTGTTCACCGTGCTCGTGTCCCATTCGTAGGCGTCGTAGGGCGGTGCATACACACGCTCGTAGGTGCGCCCATCGGAAGCGGTGCGCATCCAGTCGTCGTAGGTGCTGTCTTCCCAGAACTCGTAGGGGGCCTGGTAGTCCTTCTTCCGTTCATGGGCGGGGGCTGCGTCGTACGTGGCTTTGTCGACGCGCTGCCACCAACCACCGATGAACTGCGCAAAGTGGAAGCCGCGTTGGTAGTGCTCGTGGTATCCCTTGCCGAGGGTGCGCCATGTGGTGGTGCCACCGATCTCGGCGCCGACGCCCACACCGATGAACCTCGTGGATGTGCCGCGGAAGGGGTTGATGAGGGTGTTGGTGCGACTCCACGCATCTTCCACCGACGATGTCCAGCCCAACCACCAGGAATCGCTGGGGAAGGAGTCGGTAAGGGGTGGCGGTACGGGTGCCAGCTCATCGTCAGCTCGGAAACCGAGGCGACTCACATTGGGAATACCGTCGGTGAAGAACAGCACCGTGTCGGGAATCTGCGGTTGCACAGCACCCGTATCGGGGTCCATGAACAACCGGAACATGGCGTCTTCCCAGTTGGTCGATCCGTACGAGTACAGACCTTGAATCTGACCGAGAAGGTCATTCACCTGGGTGGGATCGAGCATGTTGAAGTACTTCGGGGCGTGGCCGCCACCGATCTGGCGACCGCTTCCGGCGAAGGAGACTGCCTGGATCTTCACCGGAGTGCCGGCAAAGGTCTTCACCAGCTGCGTGGCACCAGCGACCACCTGTTGCATGTTCTCCCAGCCGATGGAGCCCGATCGGTCGATCACCAGGCCGAAGTTGCCACCGCACCGACTCGGTGGTGCACTGAATGTGGGCACACCTTGCAGACCGGCGGTATCGAGCACCGACAACCGGGTGCCGCCCGCGCTGATGGAGAAGCGGGTCGAACCGCCGCCCATACCAGCGCCGCTGCCACCGCCATTCACCGTGACCACCACGCGCCGAGCGGTGTTCGACATCTGTCCGTTCGGATTCACCAGTGCCGAATCGGCGTTGACCGGCGCGGGTGGCATGTACACCTCCACCGCCCATGTCGGCGTAGTGGTGCCGGGAACGAACGCTTGGCCGGAGGGAGGCCCTGGCACGCTGGGAAGCACGGTGCTTGTCGCGCACTTCAGCGCTCCACTGCCACGTTTGATGCAGCGCACACGCTGCAGCACGTACTGATCCGACACGAGCAGATACCGATACGACACGGTGGTGTCGACAGTGATGGGCATACCGCCAGTCGAGTCGATCGAACTCCAACCGAGCAGCAAGACATTCGACCCACCCGTGGTGGCGCCCGACGGGCACGGCAGGGAGCATGGCAACGCCGCAGGGTCGTCGGACACCGACTGAGCTGACGACAAGTCGCTGCTGAGCCAGGTGTTCGCCATCTGCTCGGAGCTCGCGTTCAAGAACCTGCCGCCGCTGTTGTGGTGTTGACGGAGCACTGCCACCACGGCAGCCGACAAAGAAGCCACCAGGAGACCGGTGAGCAACGTGGCCACCAACACCTCCACGAGCGACAGGCCGGCATCGCGCCGTTGTCGCTTGGAGCGTTGCTCAGACATCGGCCTTCACCACCTGCATCGAACGGGTGATTCCACCCTGCGGGCTCGTGACGGTGATGGTGAGACGTTGCACGAGGTGTTCAGTGACCTCGGTACCTGCGCAGGTGCCCGCCTCCCACGAACCTTCGACCGTGGGTTTGGTGGGAGCGATGAAGTGATCTGTGGAGACCGACGCTTGGCCAGCGGGCCACCCGGCGGCCAACGCCGCTGCTTGCACGTATTGGGTGTAGGCGTTGTTATCGCACGCCAGGTCGGCTCGGTGCAACCGGTCGGCGGCGTTCTGCAACACCGTGAGCGTCTGTGCATTGCGCACGCTGAAGGTGGAGGAGCGAATACTCACGATGGCTGCCTGGAACACACCAACCACCACGATCGACATCAGCGTCACCGCTGCCACGATTTCCACCAGACCCAACCCCGCGTCGCGCGGTCGATCAACTCCTTCTCGCGGAGCGCCTCTTGGTGGCGTGGTGACGGATGTGGGGGGCATAGGTGTCGGCAGGCTTTCGATGGGCTTCAGCAGCGTCTTTGCGACACCGCATTATCTTCATCGGGCCTTCTCGATAATCACTTGAGAAGCCCACGAAGTAACTCACGGTTATTCGACGTTCTGCTCACCGATAGTGCCGACGTGACCCACGAAAACCGCTTCCTGTGAACTTCTTGCTGAAACCTTGACTCCATGCCGCTGCCGCACCCCGCGACGTGTCCGAGGTGCTGCACCAAGCATCAGGCAGCGGGCGTTCGCCATCCAGGGTCGGGTGGTTCGCCAGTATCGGGTGGTCCCGTGGTGGACGTGGCTGTGCTGGGCGGTTTGCCGGGATCGGGTGGGCCTGTGTTGGACG
>JBAXQV010000011.1:0-31041 GCA_037131575.1 Actinomycetota bacterium | reverse complement strand
ATGAGTACGCAGTGCGCCAGCCCCAACGGAGCGTCCTGGGGAATGAAGGTGATCTGCGCGCCCCATTGCGAACCGTCACCGAGTGCCGCCATCACCTCGGCGCGGGTGTCGCCCACGATGACGCCGATTTCGGTGATACCTGCCGCCACCATCGACTCGATGCCATAGAACAAAATGGGTTTGTTGGCCACCGGTACCAGTTGTTTGGCGCTGGTATGGGTGATTGGCCGCAGCCGGGTGCCGGCGCCGCCGGCGAGAATGAGAGCCTTCATAGACGCCTCACAGTATGGCCGATCGGCTCAACCTTCCGCGGGAGGTGGGCCAGCGCCGTTGAAATAGGCGATCACCACGTCAGCGCCCTTGCCGAGTAGCAGCACTGCTTTACCGTCGATGGTTTTGCCCACCACCGGCAGTGCGTACGACTTCAGCCCACCCTCGAGGGCAGGCCGCAGGGCGTTGACGGTACCTACCAGATCGAGCCCCGAGTCGATGCCGACTGCGCTGGCGCTGCTGGAGATGATGCTTCCTGCCTTGAACGGGTCGGCCTTCACCTTCGCCAGCGCCGTGTTGAGCGCCGTGGAGATGAACTCGCGTTGCCGCTTGGTGCGCCCGATGTCGGAGGTGCCGTCTTCGCGCCACTTCCCGTTGCGGAGTTCCTGGTAATGACGGCTCCGCGCGTACTGCAACGCCCGCACGCCGTCGAGCTGATAACAGCCTGGTTCAGTGATGTTGAGGCCGGTGTTGAGATCGCGGGTGGGCACTTCGAAACAGATCTGCACCCCGCCGATGGAATCGACGAGTTGTTTGAAACCCGAGAAGTCGACTTCCACGTAGTGCTGAATGGGGATGCCCACCGACTCCTGCACCGTCTTCACCAGGGCTGCCGGCCCATCGTTGAACGCCGAGTTGATGCGGCTCTTGCCCTTGCCGGGAATGTCGACCCACAGGTCGCGCGGAATCGACAACAACGACAGTGCACCCGTGGTGGCATCGTGGCGCAGCACCATGATGGTGTCGCTGCGGTTTCCGGTGACCTGCGATGCGTTCCCGATACCGCCGTAGTCGGGTGAGTTCGGGTCGCTATTGGCTCGACTGTCGGAGCCGACGAGCAGATAGTTGTCGGTGGACTGCTGTACCGCGCTGGTGAGCGCCGCATCGACGCTCTCGATGCGGTGCACCGATTCGATGGTGCTACGCGAGGCGATGAGAATGCCACCCAGGCCCGCGGCAGCCATGAGCACCACGATCATGACGAACGGCACCAGCCGCCGTGGTCGTTGCGATGAGGCCGGCACGAGGTGCGAGGTTACTTCAGGGTTGTCTGGGGCGGAGGTGCACCACGTCACCCGTATCGATGCGATGGGTGATGGCGCAATCGTCGAGCACCACCAGCTGCCCATCGCGGCCCACGTCGACCGCTCGCCCCTCCACCACACCGTCGGGCCGCTCTACCTTCACCTCACTGCCGAGCGTCGCCAGCGCGGCGCGGTAGCGCTCGTGGATGTCGGCAGGCAGCCGGTCGTACGCCTCGAGCAGCGCGGCGAGCAACTGCAACGGATGCACGCCATCGCCTAGGCGGGCTGCACCCTCTGGCGCCCACCCCACGTTGACACCGATACCCACTACCACCAGCCCGGCGGCCGCCTGAGCCAGCACTCCCGACAACTTCTCGTCACCCACCAGCAGGTCGTTGGGCCACTTCAGCGTGGGCCTGATGCCCGTGGTGCGTTCGGCAGCCTCGGCAGCGGCCAGTGCCACCCGCTGGGTCAACTCATGCGGATGCACCGGCACCGAGCGGAACAACAACGACACGAGCAGGTTCGCGCCGGGCGGTGCATCCCATTTGCGGTCGAGGCGGCCCCGCCCCGCGGTTTGGTGCGCGGCCGCCAGCACACTGCGATCGGGGGCCCCGCCAGCGGCCGCAGCGAGGAGGTCGGCATTGGTGCTACCGGTCTCGGGAACCACCTGAACATGCCAACCGGGAGGCCATCCGCCGGGCGGCGTGAGGTGGGCAATTGGGGTGTTGCTTCCCGGCCAGGTGGCAGTGACAGGCTCCATTCGGCAAGTATTGCCAATTGTGCTGAGCAAGATCCTGATCGCCAACCGTGGAGAGATCGCTGTCCGTGTCATTCGGGCGGCCCGAGAGCTGGGTATCGCCACCGTGGCGGTGTACAGCGAACTCGACCGAAATGCCCTCCATGTCCGTCTCGCCGACGAGGCCTATGCGCTCGGCGGGCAAACCGCTGCCGAGAGTTACCTCAACACCGAGGCCATCCTCGATGCCATCCGCCGCAGCGGTGCCGATGGCGTGCACCCCGGTTACGGGTTCTTCTCCGAGAACGCCGACTTCGCCGAGGCCATCACCGAGATGGGAGTCGCCTTCATCGGCCCACCGCCCGCTGCCATCCATGAGATGGGCGACAAGGTGAGCTCGCGTAAGGCCGCTCTGCGCGGTGGCGCACCCATCGTGCCCGGCACCACCGAGTTCGTCACCACCGCCGACGAGATCCTTTCCTTCGGTAACGACTTCGGCTGGCCCATCGCCATCAAGGCCGCCTTCGGTGGCGGCGGGCGCGGCATGAAGGTGGTGCGCTCGGCCGATGAGGTGCAGGCAGCCATGGAGAGCGCCCAGCGCGAGGCCAAGGCGTTCTTCGGCCGCGATGAGGTCTACGTCGAGAAGTACCTCACCTGGCCGCGCCACGTGGAAGTGCAGATCGTCGGCGACAAGTTCGGCGATGTGGTGTGGGTGAGTACCCGCGATTGCTCGGCGCAGCGTCGGCACCAAAAGCTCATCGAGGAGGCGCCCGCCGCCAACCTCGGGCCCGGCATCGAAGAAGCCATGGGCGAAGCCGCCATCAAAGCAGCCAAGGCAGTGGGCTACTTCAACGCCGGCACGGTGGAGTTCATCTACCAAGACGGCGAGTTCTTCTTCCTCGAGATGAACACCCGCTTGCAGGTGGAGCATCCGGTCACCGAAGTGATCACCGGTATCGACCTCGTCGAGTGGCAGATCCGTGTCGCCTCGGGCGAGCGTCTGCCGATGACCCAGGCCGAAGTTGCTGCCCGCCGCAACGGTGCCGCCATCGAGGTGCGTATCAACGCCGAGAACCCGGCTGGCGGCAAGTTCCTGCCCTCCCCCGGCCCCATCACCAAGCTGGTCGCACCCGATGGCTTCGGCGTTCGCTTCGACGGCGGCTACGAGAGCGGCGACGAAATCAGCCAGTACTACGACAACCTCGTCGGCAAGGTGATCGTGTGGGGTAAAGACCGCCCCACCGCCATCGCGCGCACCATCCGTGCGCTCGAGGAGATGGTCGTGGAAGGTGTGGCCACCACCATCCCGGCCGACCTCGCCATCTTGCGCCACCCCGACTTCGCCGCCATGGAGCACTCCACCAAGTGGGTGGAAGAGGTGCTCGACCTGTCGAACATCGAAGCCCCGAAGGCTCCCAAGCCGGCCGACGACGATGCAGCCCCGTTGGTGCAGCGCAACACCACGGTGGAAGTGAACGGCAAGCGCTTCGACGTGAAGATGTGGGTGCCCGATACCCCCATGGTGGCCATGGCCGGCGGTGCACCCGCCAAGGCGAAGAAGCCTGCCCGCGCAGCAGGTGGCGGCGCCGGTGGCGCTGGTGCGGGTTCGGGCAACGTGGAAGTGCCCATGCAGGGCACCATCGTGAAGGTGCTCGTTGAAGTGGGCCAGACCGTTGAAGCCGGTCAGGCCGTGGTGGTGCTCGAAGCCATGAAGATGGAGAACCAGATCAACGCCGACAAGGCAGGCACCGTGAAAGAAGTGAAGGTGAAGGCCGGCGACACCGTGGGTTCAGGCGATGTGGTGGTGGTGATCGCCTGATCACTCGGCCGCTTCGGCCAGCGCCTCGCTGAGTGCGGGGTGCACCAACAGACTCTCCACGATGTCGGTGACCTTCAGGTTGGCCGTTACTGCCAGCGCGATGACGCTGATCAGTTCGGCCGCGTGCCTGCCCACGATCGACCCACCCAGCACCACACCGGTGGCGGGGTCGGAGACGATCTTCACGAACCCGCGCCAGTCGTTGTTGATGAGTGCCTTCGGGGTGGCCGAGAACGGCACCTTGGTGACACGGATCTTGCGACCCATCGCGAAGGCATCGGCTTCGGCCAGGCCCACGTCGGCGATCTCGGGTTCGGTGAAGATGGCGCTGGCAGCCTTGTCGTAATCGAGGTGCCGGTGAGCCACCTTCTGCAGGCCCATCACGTGTTCGGCGACCTTGCGACCCTGCATGCTCGCCACGCTCGCCAACGGCAGTTTGCCGCTCACATCGCCTGCCGCGTAGATGTGGCTCACGTTGCTCTGGCAGTGCCGGTTGATGGTGACGTAACCACCCTTGTCGGTTTCCACACCAGCAGCAGCGAGATCGAGCGTGTCGGTGTTGGGCACCGACCCGATTGCCAACACGGCATGGGTGGAGTGCACCACCCGCCCGTCGTCGGTGCGCACCACCACTTCATCGCCGGCATCGGTGGTCTCACGTTCGATCGATACTGCGCGGGCGCCCTTCAGCAGTTGCACGCCGCGCTTCAGGAAGTCTTCTTCGAGCACTGCGGCCACTTCGGCGTCCTTGCCCGGGAGCACCTGCTGCCGGCTCACCACCAGGGTGACGTCGGAACCGAACGACGAGAACATGTGCACGAACTCCACACCCGTGACGCCCGAGCCCACCACGGTGATCTTGTCGGGGAACACATTGGGCGGGTAGCAGTCGCGGGTGGTGAGGATGCGGTCGCCATCGGGATGACACCACTCGGGAATGCGCGGGCGGGTGCCGGTGCCGATGAGTACCGCGTCGGCCTCGATCACCCGAACACCGTCGACCGTGGTGACCTCGATCTCGTGCGGGCTGAGGAACCGTGCCGAACCGTGCACCAGGTCGACACCCTGGCTGGTGAGCAACTGCGTGGTGTTGTGCTGCAGACGGTGCTGGATGCTGGCGATGCGTTCTTTGAGCGCAACGACGTCGACTTCCGACTCGTGCCGTTCGAGGCCCATGCCGTGCAAGCGTCGGGTGAACGCCATGGCCCCACCGGTGGCGATCATGGTCTTCGACGGAATGCAATCCCACAGATGCGCTGCGCCGCCCACGACGTCGCGTTCGATGAGCGTGACGTGCGCGCCGACGCGTGCTGCGTGCGTTGCTGCGGTGTGCCCGGCCGGGCCGCCACCAATGATTACGAATCGAGTCGACACGGTGCCGAGGCTACCCGTCACCGAACCCATCGTCAGCGAACATCGTGGCCCGAACGGTCGGGGTTTGGGTATGCCCGGCCGCACCGATACCACCATCGGGCAGGTTGGGGCAGTACTTCGATGGGTACTGCACCGTGTTGCGCGGTTCACCCACCCATTCGAAGTGCATCCCGTCGCTGAGGGTGAAGTTGCCACCCCACGCGAAGTTGTGCTTGCGGAAGATACGCACGATGCGGCAGTCCATCTTCGGCACACCGCCCTGCGGGTTGGCGTCGGTATTCATGTCGAGCGCCTGCGCCCACGCATGTCGGCTCACCGAACCGATGTTGGCTGCGCTGCGCACATAGCGCGGGTTCCAGCACCCACCCTGCGTATTGGTGTTCTTCAGGTCGATGTATCCAGCCAAACCAGCATCGGCGACCTCGGTGAGCGCCGCCTGGATATCGCTCACGATGCGCTGATGGCAGTAGGCACGCACGCCGATGGAGGTGTACGCGCGGAACTGCACATTGGCCGCCACCCACGCGGGGTCGAGGGTGAGGCTGTCGCTGTTGTTGATATGGAACGAGAACTCGCCCAACGCAACCTTGGTGGCTGCCAGGCCGATGGTGGAGTCGGGGCTCGCGGGGTCCCACGAGCGCGAGACCCGCACCCCCTGCGAGTCGACCAACCCGTATCTCGGTAGCGCTGCCAATACGGTGTCGCGAGAGAACTGCCCATAGAGCAACACACGCGTCACCAAGGTGGCACCGATGCGATCGGCCGAGTCGGGTGACATGACGATCTCGGTGCCGCCTACCTTCGCATCGGGCGCGATGAGGCCGATGGTGAAACGCTGCACACTGTTGTTGGCGCCGAGGAGGTCGATGGCATCACCCACCTGTGCGCCACGCAACCCTGCACTGGTGGTACTCATCACCACCAACCCCTGAGCCAGGGTGGCCGAAACGTCGTACCCCATGATGGCGCCCGCTGCTTCCACGGGCAGAGCCGATGTGCTCATCGGGAACTGCCACACCCCGCTGCCTCCCCCGGCCACCTGCACCGGGGTGGTACCACGCCACACTGCGGCCAGGCGTGCGGAAAAGCCACGAGCTTCGGCAACGGGCCGGTCGAGAGCGAGCCCCATCTGTTCGACACGATCGATGATTGCTGGCGACAGCACGGTGTAGGCCGACACCGACACCACCTCGGCGGGTTGCGCGATACGCGTGGCCACTCGCCCACCGCTGGCGGCACCGTTCACCTGCGTTGCCACCCCAGCGTCGGCCACCGCGGGCGTTTGGCGCCCCGAGTGGGCCACCACCGCCAGCAGTGCAACCGCGCCTGCGAGGGAGGCGAGAACGCGGGAGTTCGGCACGGGCCGACGCTACCAGGAGCGAATTGACCACTCGCCTCAGCCCCTCAACCGATACCGTCTTTCCACTGTGAGCGCAGACACCCCCGACACCAGCGAAACCACTGACTCCGGGAGCGGCCTGACGGTCGAGAAGGCCAAGCGGATCGCCAAGATCGAGCAGTTGCGGGCCGATGGCACCAACCCGTACCCGTACCGTTTCGACCGCTCGCACACCTTGGCCGAACTGCGCGCCCAGTACGGCGACCTCGAGCCGGGCACCGAGACCGAGGTGCGCGTGGCGGTGGCGGGGCGCGTGATGTTGCTGCGCGAGCAGGGCAAGCTCATCTTCGCCACCATGCGCGACCGTGGCAGCGAGATCCAGCTCTTCGTGTCGAAGGGTGTGATCGGCGATGACGGGTTCGCCGGCTTCGGCGACCTCGACCTGGGCGACTGGGTCGGCGCCGAAGGCACGGTCATGACCACCCGCAAGGGCGAGCTGAGCGTGAAGGTCGATCGCTTCGAACTGCTGTCGAAGGCCGTGCGCCCGATGCCCGACAAGTGGCATGGGCTCACCGATACCGACACCCGGTTCCGCCAGCGCTACGCCGACCTCATCGTGAACGCCGAGGCTCGCCGCACCTTCGAGATCCGCCACGAACTCATCGCCAGCTTCCGCCGCACCCTGCACGGACTCGATTTCATCGAGGTGGAGACACCGGTGCTGCACGTGGAAGCCGGCGGTGCGCACGCCAAGCCGTTCGTCACCCATCACAACACGCTCGACATGACCATGTACCTGCGCATCGCGCTCGAACTGCACCTGAAGCGGCTCATCGTGGGCGGCATGGAGCGCGTGTACGAGATCGGGCGAGTGTTCCGCAACGAGGGCATCAGCACCCGTCACAACCCCGAGTTCACCATGATGGAGCTCTACCAGGCCTATGCCGATCACACTGAAATGATCGACATCACCGAGCTGCTCATCACCACTGCAGCCATCGAGGCAACCGGCTCCTCGATGGTCACCGTGCACGGCCCGGGCGAAGTGGTCGAGGCCGTCGACCTCGCCGAACCCTGGCGGCGAGCGCGCATGATCGATCTCGTCGCCGAAGCCATCGGCGAAGACGTGCACCCATCGCAGCCGGTCGAGCACCTACGGGCCATCGCCAAGGCACAGGGCGTGTCGGTGATTCCGCGATGGGGTTCGGGCAAGATCATCGAGGAACTGTTCGAGGCCACCGCCGAGCACACGCTCATCAGGCCAACGTTCGTGACCGGGCACCCCGTGGAGATCTCACCACTCGCCCGCACCGACCGCAACGACCCGTTCCTCACCGAACGGTTCGAGTTGTTCATCGGTGGCCGCGAATACGCCAACGGCTACAGCGAGTTGAACGACCCCGTCGAACAGCGACTGCGGTTCGAAGACGAGCAGAAGGCCAAGGAGGCTGGCGACGACGAAGCCGGCACCATCGACGAAGATTACCTCCGCGCGCTCGAGTACGGCCTGCCTCCCACGGGTGGCCTGGGCATCGGTATGGACCGCGTGGCGATGCTGCTGGGTGGCGCCACGTCGATCAAGGAAGTCATCTTGTTCCCCACCCTGCGCCCCGAAGTGCTGTGACGAAAGGATCCACATCATGACCACTGCCTGGGGCGTCGGCCTCTCCACCGTTACCTCCGAAGGCGTCGCCCTCGACGCCTGGTTCCCCTTCGTGGGCCTGGGCGAACTGCCCGACCGAGCCTGGCACGACCTCCTGCCGGAGATCGGCGCCGAGCACGACGTGCGCGGTTATGCCCGCCACGTGGTGGTGCTCACCATCGACACCGACGACGCGCCCACGTCGACCATCGATGCCTACCTGCGCCTACACCTGCTCTCGAACCGATTGGTGCTGCCGCGCGTCATCAACATCGACGGCATATTCGGGCAACTCCCCAACAATGCATTCACGTCGGTGGGGCCGGTGCAACCCGACCAGGTCGACACGGTGCGCCTCGCACTGCTGCGCCGCGGCGAACAGCTGCATGTGCACGGCCTCGACAAGTTCCCACGAATGACCGACTACGTCACACCGCCCGGGGTGCGCATCGCCGATGCCAACCGCGTGCGCCTCGGTGCCCACCTCGCGGCCGGCACCACGGTGATGCAAGAAGGGTTCTGCAACTTCAACGCCGGCACCCTCGGCGCATCGATGGTGGAGGGCCGCATCAGCCAAGGCGTCATCGTGGGCGACGGCAGCGACATCGGCGGTGGCGCGTCGATCATGGGCACGCTGTCGGGCGGCGGCACCGAGCGCATCACCATCGGCGCGCGCTGTCTGCTGGGCGCCGAGTCGGGCATCGGCATCAGCCTGGGCGACGACTGCATCGTCGAGGCGGGCCTGTACGTCACCGCCGGCACCTTGGTGAAGCTGCCCACCGGTGAGGTGGTGAAGGCACGTCAACTCAGTGGCACCTCGAACGCGCTGTTCCGCCGCAACAGCCAAACCGGCGCTGTGGAACTGGTCGCCCGGTCGGGTGGTTGGGGCGGGCTCAACGAGGCGCTCCACGCCAACGACTAGATATCCTCGCAGCCATGACTGATCTTGGTTTCGACGGCAAAGTAGCAATCATCACTGGCGCAGGCGGCGGCCTGGGCCGTCAGCACGCACTGCTGCTGGCTTCCCGCGGCGCACTCGTGGTCATCAACGACCTCGGTGGCGCGGTCGACGGCAGCGGGAGCGACAAGGGTGCTGCCGAGCGAGTGGTCGACGAGATCAAGGCACTCGGCGGTGAAGCCGTTGCCAACACCAGCAGCGTGGCCACCCCCGAAGGTGGTGCCGAGATCGTGCAGACCGCCATCGACGCCTACGGCCGCATCGACATCGTCATCAACAACGCGGGCATCCTGCGCGACAAGTCGTTCCACAACATGGAGCCCGACCTCATGAACCCGGTGTTCGACGTGCACCTCAAGGGCGCCTTCCACGTCACCCAGCCGGCCTGGGTGCGCATGCGCGATCAGGGCTACGGCCGCATCGTTTCCACCTCATCGGCCGCAGGCATCTTCGGCAACTTCGGCCAGACCAACTACGGCGCAGCGAAGATGGGCCTCGTCGGCTTCACCCGCGTGCTGGCCGTGGAGGGCGCGAAGTACAACATCAAGGCCAACACCATCGCCCCACTGGCGCTCACGCGCATGACCGAGAACCTCATGGGCGCGCTCGGCGACAAGCTCGACCCGGGCCTGGTGTCGCCGTTGGTGGCGTTCCTCGCCCACGACGACTGCCCGGTGAGTGGCCAGACCTTCAGCGTGGGCGGCGGCCGTGTGGCGCACGTGTTCATCGGCGAGACGCAGGGTTACACCAACCCCGCCCTGTCGCTCGAAGACGTGCGCGACAACTGGGCCACCATCACCGACCAGGCCGACTACGCGGTGCCCAACAACCTCGCCGAGGAGACCGCTCTCTTCTTCGAGAAGCTGCGCTAGTTCCACGCTGCGTGGCGGGCCGCGCACGGCACGTCACGGAATCGTCAAGTTCTCCTCACATCATGTGACGGGGCTTTGGCGCTGAATCGCCAGGCCGTACGGTAAGCGCCCATGGCTGCGGGGTTCTCTGGTCTCAACCTGTCGATCGACGATGTTGCCCAGTTGTTCCCTGTGCCCACCACGGTTCGAGTGTCGAGCGAAGGTGTGGAGTGCGAGGCTCTGGCTCGACGCGAACTCGGGCGTGTGCTCGAGATCGACGACAATGGAATACTGCCCCGTGGGAAGGCCTATCTCACGCTCGGCACAGAGACCGGTGCCTGGCGTATCCATGGCGCATTGCACCGCGACCGACGCAGCGGCTGGGCGTTCTTCACCGTGCACCAGGGCGCCCGCTTCAACCGGCGCAGCGAATCGCGTCTCCCGGTTGGTTCACGGCAACTCTTCGTTCGTGAGGCAGGTGTCGGCGATTGGTATGAAGTGTCGGCCGTCGACCTCTCGCGTTCCGGCATGGCCTTCGAAGGGGCACCGTGGAAACCGTGGACCCGCCTCGAAGTGGTGGGTATCGACGACGATGCAGCACCGACGTTCGGTCGTGTGGTGCGCAATGACGATGGCCAATGTGCCCTGCGTTTCGAACGGCTCACCAGTGCCGCTCGCATCTGAATAGCGCACACCGGCCAACTAGGGTCGCCACGGTGAGCGACCTTTCTGTCGACGAGTTCCAGCATCAGGCCCACGAATGGCTGGCGGCCAACCGCCAGCACGCCCCGCGCGATTACGGCGCCATCTGCCCACCCGACCTCGTCGAGGCAGGCATCGCTTGGCAGCGACGCATCCACGCCGCAGGCTTCGGCGGTGTCCATTGGCCGGTCGAGTACGGCGGCCGGGGCCTCAGCCCCGAGCACAACTCGGTGTGGATGCTCGAGGCAGCCATCGCCGGTGTGCCGCCGGTGCTCAACATGGTGGGCCTCGTGCTCGCCGGTGGCGCCATCCAACGCTTCGGCACACCCGAGCAGAAGGCACAGCACCTCGCCGCAACCGTGCAGGCCGACCGCGTCTGGTGCCAGCTGTTCAGCGAACCCGGCGCCGGTAGCGACCTGGGTGGGCTCACCACGCGCGCCGAACGCGACGGCGACCGGTTCATCGTGAACGGGCAGAAGGTGTGGTGCAGTGGCGGGCGTTGCAGCGACTGGGGCATCCTCATGGCGCGCACCAACCCCGCCGCCCCCAAGCACGAAGGCATTTCGTTTTTCCTGTGCCCGATGGACCTGCCCGGTATCGAGGTGCGGCCCCTGCAGCAGATGACGGGTGAGAGCGAATTCGACGAGGTGTTCTTCACCGATGTCGAACTACCGGCCGAGCATCTGCTCGGTCCCCTGCACGGCGGTTGGGGCGTGGGCATGGCGGTGCTCACCAGCGAGCGTGGACACATCGGTACCAGCGTCATCAGTCTCGAACGACGTCTGGAAAGCATGGCCCGCCTCGCCGAGGGCCGCGAACTCGATGCCACTGCTCGCCAACAGCTCGCCACACTGCTCAGCCGGGGCACGGCGTTCAAGGCCATGGCGCAACGTCAGGGCCCCATTGCGTCCACCGCCGCATCGCTCATGAAGTTGGGAATCACCGAGATGATGTTCGACTCGGCGATGCTGCGTGGCGACCTCGCCGGTGCCGATGCCATGCTCGAAGGCCCCGATGCCTTCGGCATGCTGTCGGCGCCCGGAGGCCGCATCGCCGGTGGCACCAGCCAGGTGCAGCGCAACATCATCGGCGAACGACTGCTGCAGTTACCTCGCGAACCCAAGTAGTACGATCACCCGGCGATGAGCATGCAACCGCACCACGAGTCGAATGACGACCCGACCATTTCGGCCGAGCAGCATCCGGGTGCCCCCAAACCGGCCCGCGGCCCCAACGTCACGCTCATCGTGCTGGGCGTGGTGGCACTGCTGGCCGTCATCTTCTTCTTCCAGAACAACCACCGCGTAAAGGTGACGTTCTGGGTGGTGAGCCCCACGTGGACCGTGCGCTGGACCATCCTACTATCGATTCTGGTGGGTGTGCTCATCGACCGACTCGGCACCATGTGGTGGCGCCGTCGCCAGAAGAAGCGGACCGACTGAACGAATGCGCGTGGTGTCGTCGGACGATGTCGAACTCGCTGTGCACGACCTTGGCGGTGTGGGCCCCACACTGCTGGTGAGTCATGCCACCGGTTTCCACGGCCGCTGCTACATCCCTGTAGCCGACGCGTTGGCCGATCGTTTCCACTCGGTGAGCTTCGACTACCGCGGGCATGGCGACACACCTCGCCCGGCCGGCCCCGTGGTGTGGGCTCGTTACGGCGACGATGCCGTGGCCATGGCATCGACGCTCGACTCGCCCATCGTGGCGTTCGGGCACTCGATGGGTGGTGCGTGCTTGCTCATGGCCGCGCATCGCAACCCCGCACTGTTCTCGGCGTTGGTGGTGTTCGAACCCATCGTGTTCCCACCCACCGGCATTCGCCCCGATGGCACACCCAGCCCATTGTCGATGGGTGCTCGCCGGCGACGCGCAGTGTTCCCCAGTTACGCGGCCGCCATCGAGAACTTCGCAGCCAAACCACCGCTCGGGTCGTTCACACCGGCAGCACTCGACGCATATGTGCGCCATGGTTTCGCCGAAGATGCCGATGGCCAGGTGCATCTGAAATGCCTGCCCGACACCGAAGCCGAGACCTTCGAAACCGGTGGCGCGCACGATACGTGGGATGCGCTCACCAGCATCGACACCCCGGTGCTGGTGGTGAGCGGACACGTGCAACAGATGCAACCGTCGAGCATCGCCCAGGCCATCGCCGAGCGGCTTCCCAATGGGCAGTACCTACAACTCGACGATCTCGATCACTTCGGCCCGATGACCCACCCCGATGTGGTGGCTGGCGTGATCGCCGATTACCTGGGTAACCGCTGAACCGGCGCGCACCCCATCTCTAGACTGCCCTCGTGCCCTACCCCGTTCCCACCAGTCTGTCGCCGAGCCGGGTAGAGGCGTTCACCAGCTGCCCCATGGCATTCCGCTTCGCCAGTATCGAACGCATCGCCGAGCCACCCAGCATTCACGCCACGAAGGGCTCATTCGTGCACCGAGTGCTCGAGGTGCTGTTCACGTATCCGGCTGAACAACGCACTGGCGCAGCCATCGACACAGCATTCGCCCAGGCGCGTGCCGAATACGAGGTCCACCCCGATTTCACCCTGCTCGGGCTCGATGCTGCTGCCCACCAGGCGTTCTTCACCGACGGCCGTTCACTCATGGACGGGTACCTGCGTATGGAAGACCCCACCACAGTGCGCGATGTGGGGCTCGAACTGCGCCTCGAAGCACCCGTGGGCGAACTCACCGTGCGCGGCATCATCGACCGGCTCGAGTTCGACGAGGCGGGTGAGTTGGTCATCACCGACTACAAGACCGGTCGGCCGCCCGGCCCCAAGTACGAGCAGTCGAAGATGGGCGGCGTGCACATCTATTCGTTCCTCTGCGAATCGGTGCTCGGCAAACGGCCGGCGGGTGTGCGGCTCATGTACCTCCGCACCGGCGACGTCATCACTGCCACACCGTCGGCAGAGTCGATCAGGTTCATCACCACCCGCACCACCGCCGTGTGGAAGGCCGTCGCCAGGGCCTGCGAAACCGACAACTTCCAGCCACGCCAGGGGCCACTGTGCAATTCGTGCGCGTTCAAGCCGTGGTGCCCGGCCTTCGGCGGCAACCCGGCCAACGCTGCCGCAGAAGCACCGGTTGCGTTTGGTCTCACGAGCAGCCGATGAGCAACACGTTCGATCGCTCGGTCGATGCGGCGCTCGAACGTGTACGCGGCAGGCGGGTGCCCGATCGGGTGTTCCAGGCCGCCTCCATCGTCGGCGACTTCAGTGTCATCTGGCATATCACCGGTGTGCTGGTGGCGGTATTCATCGCCCACCACCTGCTCGGCGCGTTGTGGTTCAGCGCATTGCTCGGCGTCGAGAGCCTCATCGTGAACCAGGGCATCAAGCGCCTGTTCCGGCGCGCCCGGCCCACCGAAACAGGCGACGCACGCACTCCGGTACGCAAACCACGCACATCGAGCTTTCCCAGTGGCCACGCCTCAGCCGCGTTCTTCGCAGCCAGTCTGCTCATCTACTGGGTGGGTTGGGCGTGGGCGCCACTCTGGATCACCATGGCGTGCATCGTCGCCCTCAGCAGGGCCTATGTGCGCATCCATCACCCCTCCGATGTACTCGGTGGTGTGGTGGTCGGGTTGCTGCTGGCCCAGGTGGTCTTCGCCATCGGTAACCTGGCCCGGTGAGCGAACTTCCCCATTTCGATCGCCGGATGAGCGACGCCGAAGGGCTGATGTGGCGTCTCGAAAAAGACCCCTATCTGTCGAGTTCGTTCGCCAACATCACCTTGCTCGACACCAAGCCCGACTTCGCGCGACTGCTACGCCGTATGGAACGCGCCACCCTGCTCGTGGAACGGCTCCGCCAACGGGTGCAATCGAGTGCCATCAACTTCTCGGCCCCCATCTGGGTCGACGACCCCGACTTCGACATCCGCTACCACGTGCGTCATGTGGCCCTGCCCAAGCCGGGTTCGCTACGCCAGTTGCTCGACTACGCCAATTTGGTGGCCTGCGACCCGTTCGATCGCACCCGGCCGCTGTGGCAGTTCGTGGTGGTCGATGGCCTGCGGGGTGGCAAGTCGGCCCTCATCCAGAAATTGCACCACACGATCACCGATGGTGAAGGCGGTGTGCGCCTCAGCCTCGAGTTCCTCGACTTCGCACGCGACGCGCCCGAACCTCCGCCCGTCGATGCCGCAACCATCGAAGCCTCCGCCGCACACCCGAGCGCCCCCACATCACCCGAGGTACTGCGCGACATGGTGATGGGCAGCCTGCGCCTTCCCGTGGGCATGATCCGTCAAGTTCGCGATCTACTCGCCGACCCCACAGGTATCCCCGACGCCAGTTCGGCAGCAGCCGACACCATCCGCAGCCTCATGAACCAGCTCGGCGACACCGAGCAGGCGCATTCACCGCTGTGGACCAAGCGCTCGCTGCGTCGCCAGATCGAGGTATTGCGCGTTCCGTTCGACCCCACCCGCGAGGCGGCCAAGCACCTCGGCGGCACCTTGAACACGGCGTTCATGACCGCTGCTGCTGAGGCCGCGTCGCGCTATCACCGCGAGCACGATGCCCCGGTCGAATCGTTGCGCGCCAGCATGGCCGTGAGCACGCGAACCGAGGAGTCAGGGGCCAACGCATTCTCACTGGTGAAGCTCATGGTGCCCACCGGCGAGATGACCGTGAGCGAGCGCTTCCAACGCATCCAGGCCTCCGCCGACCAGGCCAAAGGTGGTTCGGCCACGGCATCGCTCGAGACCATCGCTGCGGTGGCCACAGCGCTGCCCACATCGCTGGTCACACGCCTCGCCCGCCAGCAGGCGCAAACGGTCGACTTCGCCACCTCGAATGTGCGCGGTGCACCGCTGCCGCTGTTCCTCGCCGGGGCGCAGATTCTGGAGAATTATCCGCTCGGTCCGCTCGGTGGCGTGGCGTTCAACCTCACTCTGCTCAGCTACAACGGCAGCCTCGACATGGGCGTGAACATCGACCGCGCCGCGGTGGAGCACCCCGATACGTTGCAACGCGCACTCGTGCGCGCCTTCGACGACCTACTCGACGCCTGAGCGGCGATCAGTGGCTGGCGTGTGCTGGCGCCGTGAGCAAGGTGCGCACGTCGAGCAGCACGTCGGTGACTTCACCGGTGGACACGAGTTCACGCTGCATCATCTGCGCCAACGCTTTGTCGATGACCGTGAGCGCCTCGTGGATGACGGCTTCGTTGGTTTCGGTCATCGAATGCTCCTAGCTCATCGACGGTGGCCCAGACTGGACCACCTCGGACATCAAGACCATATCGGTCCGAAGGGTTCCGTTACCGGCATGGTACCGCCACGGCTTACCATCGGTACATGAACCTCGATCAACGACATGCGGTCGTCACAGGCGCGGCTGGTGGAATCGGTGCAGCACTGGCCGAGCGCTTCCATCGAGCCGGTGCGAATGTGGTGGTGGCCGATATCAACGGCGACGGCGCCCAGGCGGTTGCTGCATCGCTCAATGCCATTCGCCCGGGCTCGGCGTTGGGCGTGCAGGCCGATGTTGCGAGCGAGGCCGGCAACGTGGCCCTCATCGCCGCCGCCGAGGCAACCTTCGGTGTGATCGATCTGTTCTTCGCCAATGCCGGTATCGGTGGCGGTGCGTTGCTCGACACCCCGGAAGAGATGTGGGAAGCAGCATTCAACATCAACACCCACGCGCATCGGTGGGCGGCAAAGCATCTCCTGCCCGGTTGGTTGGCGCGCGGCGAGGGCTACTTCTGCTCCACGGCATCGGCGGCCGGGTTGCTCAGCCAGATCGGCTCGGCGCCGTACTCGATGACCAAGCACGCTGCCGTGGCCTTCACCGAATGGCTGAGCATCACCTATGGCGACCAGGGTGTGCGTGTGAGCTGCCTGTGCCCACAGGGTGTGAACACCAACCTGCTCAATTCGGGCGACACGGCGGGCACCGATGCGGTGCGGGCATCGGGCCGCGTCCTCGAGCCGGCCGAGGTGGCCGAGGTGGCCCTGGGTGTCATCGAGGCCGAGACGTTCCTCATCCTCCCCCACCCCGAAGTGCTCACGTTCATGCAGCGCAAGACCGGCGATTACGACCGCTGGCTCGGCGGCATGCGCAAACTCCAGGCGCGCATGACGGGTAACCACTGACGCCGTGACCGCAACGGTCGACCTTGCTGCCCTCGGGCTGCGCGCCGGTGAACCGGCGCGCTTTCGCCGCCAGGGCATCGGCCGCTGGGTGGAAGGCAAGGTTGCCGGAGTGTCGCCCGACGGCAGCATTCTGCTCTACGACCCCGACGGCGCTGCACGGAACCTGCGCCCCGAGTTGGTGGAGGTGCAACGACCCGGCAGACGCGGTCGACTGATGTGGCGATTGGTGAGCGATATCGCCACCACCTGGGAGCAATTGGTGTTGTGGTGACGCGTTAGGGTCGTGCACATGGGAGTACGCCTTGATCCGTCCGACGAGTACATGCACGAACTCGGCCCCGAGCCGAACTTCAACGAGAGCATGTACATCAACTGCTTCGACCCCGACCAACAGGTGGGCGGTTGGTTCCGTATCGGTAACCGCGCCAATGAGGGCTACGCCGAGATGACGGTGTGCCTGTATCTGCCTCCGGCCGATGGCGCACCGGGCCGCAGTGTCGGCTTCATGTACAAGCGGCCCACCATCGACAACAACGATCGCTTCGACGCCGGCGGCCTCACCTGGACCATGGTCACCCCGTTCGAGGAACTGAAGATCGATTACACCGGCAAGGTGGTGTTGCTCGACGAACCCGAACAGATGGCCAACCCCAAGGATGCCTTCACCAACAACCCCTACGCCGAGTGCGAGGTGCACATCACCTTCACCGGGCAGGGCAGGCCGAGCATGTTCGGCGGCGAACCAGATACACCCCACGAGGCTCCCGGCGAAGAGTTCGCCAAGGGCCACTACGAACAGCTGGTCCAGGCGCACGGCACCATCAGGGTGGGCGATCGCGAATGGGAGATCAACGGGCACGGCCTGCGCGACCATTCATGGGGCCCGCGCTACTGGCAGGCACCGTGGTACTACCGCTGGCTCACTGCCAACGTCGACGCCAACTTCGGCTTCATGGCCAGTCGTGTGGCCAAGAAGGACGGCCCCGGTACCCGCGGTGGGTTCGTGTGGGAGAACGGCCAGATGCATTACTGCGACGACGTGAGCATCAGCACCGACACCCGCGGCGACGACGCCTACCACGACCGCATCACCGGGTTGCTGCGCTCGAGTCGCTCGGGCAAGGAGTGGAAGTTCACCGGTGAGGTCATCGATCTCATTCCGTTGCGCAACCGCCGGCAAGACCCCGATGGCAACTGGTTGATGACCCGCATCAGCGAGGGCATGACCAAGTGGACTGTCGAGTCGGGCGAGTTCGCCGGGCGCACCGGCTACGGCCTCAGCGAATATCTCGATCAGATCATCGACGACGCCCCGGTGGGCATCGCCGAGTAGTTCAGCGCGTGGCCGAAGCGTTGATGAAGCGCTCGGCCACCGCCGTGTCGCCCACCACGTCGATCGCATCGATCGGCAATCGGCGCCACAGCGCCAGCAACAGATCGTTGGCCGGGCCGCGCAGCGCGCAGTCGCCCTTGGCGTGTTCGCGAACGACATCGAAACCGGCTCCATCGGCCGCCGGCCTGAGCGTCCACTCACCGGGCACATCGCCGCAGTGGATATGCACTGAACCACCCACCGGAGCAGCACCCTCGGCCGGCTTGTGCACGAACCAGGTGAGGTATTCGTCGATACCATCGCTGGCCAGCGTGGCGTCGATGCCGTGGTCGATGCCGGCGGCTTGTTCGGCGTCCCAACGATGCACCGCTGTTTCGTGCGCCATCCGCCGGGCGACCCAGCGAACCGAGTGATCGCTGGTGAACGTCCACACCTCGGTGTCGGGCGGCGTGGCCCGTAGTGCAGCCACCAGCGCATCGAGGCCGGCGCGGTACGTGGCGATGAGCACATCGTCGGCGACGCGACCGGCCGATGGGCGGCGTTCGAGTGTCGTGACTCGGTCGGCAACCACGGTGGCGAACAGTTCATGCACCCAGGTGAGGTGGCCCACCAGATCGGCCATCACCCAGCCGGGGCACGATGTCACCGGCGCCGTGAGGCCGGCTGCTTCGGCTGCATCGGCGAAGGCCGCCCCGTCGCGAACAAGTGCATCGACATGAACGGAAAAGCCCATCGAGGTGACCATCCGATGAACTGTATCGTTCGATCGGCTACCCTTTTTTCATTGGGGACCCACTGCATCGGGCAGTGAGGATCATGGCGTGCGCAGTGCAGCGCAGTACGGTTGTGGCGGATGAAGCATCGACAGGTGGCAGAGCGCATCCTCAGCGCCTTGGTACAACCAGGGTCACCTGTTGTGTCTCCCGACGGCGTCACCATCGCTTTCACGGTGTCACACATCGACATTGAAGCGAACGAGACCCGATCACAGGTATGGCTTGCCCGAGCCGACGGTAGCGAAGCGCCACACGCGCTCACCACGGGTGAACACGATGGTCAGCCGGTATGGAGCCCCGACGGCGGCACCCTGGCATACACCACCAAGAGCGGCGAGAGCGACACGGCATTGCAGCTGCTTCCCATCGCCGGGCCCGGCGAGGCCCGCACTATCGCCACCATGCCCGACGGTATCGACGATGTGGTGTTCAGCCCCGATGGCAGCCACATTGCATTCACCAGCCGAACCCGCCACGAACGGTACGAAGCCAAAGATGAGCGCTGGCAATCACCACGCAAGATCGAGCGATTTTTCACCCGCCTCGATGACAAAGGATGGGTGTTCGACCGTCCGAAACATGTCTATGTCGTGCGCGTCGATGGGTCGGACGTTCCGCACAATCTCACACCGGGCGAGTTCCAGCATGGTGGTGTTGCCTGGTTGCCCGATTCATCGGCATTGGTCACCTCCGCGCAACGACACGCCACCTGGGACCTCGACTTCGCCCAAGACCTCTACCTCGTCGACCTGCACGGCACCGTCACCGCACTCACCGCCCAAACTGGGCAGTACAACGACGTCTCCGTGTCGCCCGATGGCAGCCTGGTGGCATTCATCGGTGTCGACGACCCGAGCACATCACCCCAAAACGCTCATGTCGGGGTGGTCGCCGTCACCGGTGGCGCACATCGGTGGGTGTCGACCGCGCTCGATCGCACCTTCGAAACCACGAGTGGCCACCGTGCCCCGCTGTGGGAAACAGACACCACCATGCTGGCGGTTGCGGAAGACTCCGGCGAGACCCACCTCATGCGTGTTCACACCGATGGCAGCACGCCCGAGCGCATCACCTCGGGCCCCATCACCGTGAAGGGCTTCGATGCCGCAGGCGGCACCGTGGCGCTCACCATCGGAGCCGTCGACGCAGTCAACGATGTGTACGTGTTGCGTGATGGTGCGCTCGTGGCGCTCACCGATTTCGCCCAGCGATTCCGGGCCGCGGCCGAACCCCAAACTTGGGAGCGCATCAGTGTGCCCACCACCGATGGCACCGCGCAGGTGGACGCATGGGTGATGCGCCCCGCAGGCTTCGACCCTGCCCAGCGGTATCCGGTGTTGCTGAACGTGCACGGTGGCCCACACACGCAGTACGGCGAAACACTGTTCGACGAGGCCCAGATCCAAGCAGCGGCCGGGTTCGTGGTGATCATGAGCAACCCGCGTGGTTCCTCGGGTCGTGAGCAGACCTGGGGGCAAGCCATCCTCGGGCCCACGCATCATGTGGCCCCCGGCTCCGGTTGGGGCGGCGTCGATGTCGACGATGTTTTGGCCGTGCTCGACCATGTGCTGGCCAACTATTCGTTCTGCGACCCGGCGCGGGTGGGCATGCTCGGCGGCAGCTACGGCGGGTTCATGGCCACCTGGTTGGCAGGCCGTCACGGCAATCGCTTCCGCGGCATCTGCAGCGAGCGCGCCGTCAACAACATGCTCAGCGAGGAATGGTCGAGCGATATCGGCTCGGTGTTCCGCACCGAATTCGGCTCGAGCCACCTCGATGCTCCCGACGAGTACGCGGCTATTTCCCCGGTGCGGTTCGCACGCGACATCCACGTGCCGATGCTGCTCATCCACAGCGAGAACGACCTCCGCTGCCCCATCAACCAAGCGGAAGAGCTGTTCATGGCGTTGCGCCTGCTCGGGCGCGACGTCACCTTTTACCGGTTCCCCGGTGAGAGCCATGAACTCACGCGCAGCGGTTCGCCGCTGCATCGTGTGATGCGCGCAGAAATCATCCTCGACTGGTTCGCAGAGCACCTCGCCCCTCAAGCCTGACCGCTCGCGCCGTCAGGCGGCGCGTTGTCGAGGGTGGCCGCGAGGTGAACTGCTGAGGGTGCGGCCATCGGGCAGCGTGAACACGGCCGTACCATCGGCCTCGAGGCGCACCTCCCAGCCATCGCGATGGATGAGCCGATGGTGATGGGCGCACAGCAAGATGAGGTTGTCGAGCTTCGTGTCTCCGTGCTTGCGCCACCAGACGATGTGATGCGCATCGCACCATGCCTTCTTGCGGGTGCAGCCCGGTGCCCGGCAGCCTCCGTCGCGAGCCGCAAGGGCCTTGAACAGAATGTTCGGCACACTGCGTGTGGCCCGGCCGTAGTCGAGCAATACCGACTCGGCACGGATGGCGCGGTGCACGACGCAATCGCAGAGGTTCAAGTCGGCTGCCCAGGCGGGCAAGATGCGCCCTGCGTCGGTGACCACCGGGCCGAACTCGCCGAGAGCGCTGACTTCTTGGTGGAGGTCGAGATGCGGGCGGTGCCGCGGGGTGCCGTTGGAGTCGCTGTTCTTGTTGAAAAACGTGAATACGTTGCTGACCGCATCGGCCTGGCGAGTGCCGGGCGTGCGCGTGTCGCCAGGGCCATCCCAGGTGTGCGCTGTTTGCAGGGCGCGTTCGATGGCTTCGGTGATGGCCGCATCGAAAGCAAACCGGCCCACCGACGAACCGTCGGCCAACTTCGACATGGCCCACTCGTTGTCGCGCACGGTGGGTGCCGCACCGCTCGACACTGCCTCGGCCCGCTCTCGCCATTCGTTCACCGCACGAGCGGTGTTCACGATGTCGAGTGGCGCCAGCACGGGCACGAGCCACTGCTGATGCTCGAGGAACACCTCGGCCGTATCGGTGGTGACGGCGAGGCGCAGCACCGCAAGCTGCGCCCTCGACAACGTTCCGGCAAGCACGGCCTCACGCGCCACGTCGTAGCGGTGGAGAAAGCGACCCTCGCGCAGCAACCGGTTGGCCTCGAGCCGGGTGAGCCCGAGGTGGTGAGCCAGCCACGGAGCAGCCGACAGCCAGCCCTCGACCGCCCATTCGCCCTGCGCAGCCAACCGTGCCGCGGCGTAGGCAACGCGGATGTGGTGCCGCTCGACCGCATGGTGTGCCGCCACCAGGTCGGCAAGCGACACGATGTCGTCGGCACCCCCGGTGATCAGCTCATTCATACGCTTGATCGTACATACGTTCGGTCACGCAGGCAACACCGAACCTCCCGTGCGACAATGCTTTTCAGCGATACAGGCGCGGCACCTATCGCCACGCCCGATGGTCACGCGTCGCCAGCGAGCCAGGCGTCGATGAGTTTGCGCGCAATGGAGATGCGTGGCGGGATGTTGGGCAGCGAATCGCGCCGATACCACTGCGCATCGAGGATCTCGGCTGGGTCGCACACGATGTCGCCCGATACCCACTCGGCCTGGAAACCGATCATCAGGCTGTGCGGGAACGGCCATGGCTGGCTCCCCCAGTAGCGCACGTTGCCCACCTCGATGCCCACCTCTTCGCGCACCTCGCGCACCACGGCCTGCTCGAGCGATTCGCCCGGTTCTACGAAGCCTGCCAGGCACGAATACATCGGCGCCCTGAACTGCACACCACGAGCCAGCAATGCTTCCTGCTCGTCGCCCTCGCCGCGAGTGACCAGCGTGATCATGGCCGGCGCCAGACGCGGGTAGGCCATGAGCCCACAGGCGGGGCACTTCATCGAACGATCGGTGGCCGACAGTTCAGTGGGCGTGCCGCAGCGCCCGCAGAAGCGGTGGGTACGAGCCCACTCGGCGATCTGCACGGCACGTCCGGCGATCGCCCACTCCACCTCGGTACTACGGCCGAAGTACGAGAACAGGTCGACCGCTGCGCCGTACGACGGATCTTCGCCCTGCGGCACGTCGACCGCCCACACCGCCTCATAGCCATGCATGCCCAAGAAGTGCAGGGAAGCGCCGTCGATCTCGACGCGATCGCTCACGAACACCGATGCACCGATGACGTGGATGTAACGATGACCAGCGACGTCGTCGCCCGGTTGATGAGCAGGAGTGAAGTTCGACACGCTGCTCACCCTAGGATTTCCGTATGACCAACATCGTGATCGTCGACGCCGTCCGCACGCCCATCGGGAAGCGTGGCGGTGGCCTGTCCACCCTCCACCCGGCCGAAGTGCTCGGCGCCGTCCAGAAGGCCATCATCGAGCGCACCGGCATCGACCCGGCATTGGTGGGCCAAGTGGTGGGCGGCTGCGTGAGCCAGGTGGGCGAGCAGGCGTTCAACATCTCGCGTACCGCATGGTTGGCAGCCGGCCTGCCCCTCAGCGTGGCTGCCACCACCGTCGACACCCAGTGCGGCAGCAGCCAGCAGGCCACCAACCTTGCCACCGCTCTGGTGGGCAGTGGCGTGGTCGACATCGCCATCGCCTGCGGTGTGGAAGTGATGAGCCGTATTCCCATCGGCTCGAACGGCAACAAGAACCTCGGCCTCGGCGTGCCCATCCCGCGGACCTACTTCGAGCAGTACGAAATGACCTCGCAGTTCGAGGGTGCCGAGCGCATCGCCGACAAGTGGGGCATCACCCGCGAAGACACCGATGCCTTCGGCTACTCGAGCCAGCAGCGCGCCGCCCAGGCATGGGCCGAGGGTCGCTTCGACGGCCAGTACATCACCGTCGAGGCACCCGATGTCGATGCCGAGGGCAAGCCCACCGGCACCTCCCACACCGTCGCCCGCGATGAGGGGATCCGCGAGACCACACTCGAGAAGCTCGCCACCCTGAAGCCCGTGGCCCGCGAGAACGGCGTGCACACGGCCGGTAACGCCAGCCAGATCAGCGACGGCGCAGCCGCGGTCATGATGATGACCGAAGAGCGTGCCGCCGAACTTGGCCTCACCCCGCGGGCCCGCATCGTCGACACCTGCCTCGTGGGCGTCGACCCGGTGCTCATGCTCACCGGCCCCATCGATGCCACCCAGAAGTTGCTCGCCCGCACCGGCCTGAGCATCGACGACATCGACACCTTCGAGATCAACGAAGCGTTTGCCTCGGTGGTGTTGGCATGGCTGAAGGAAGTTGGCGCCGACCCCGCCAAGACCAACCCCAACGGTGGCGCCATCGCCCTCGGTCACCCGCTTGGCGGCACCGGCGCCTTCTTGCTCACCAAGGCCCTCTACGAACTCGAGCGCACGGGTGGCAAGTACGGCCTGGTGTCGATGTGCTGCGGTGGCGGTTTGGGTACCGGCACCATCATCGAGCGCATCTGAGCGTCTGAGCCCGCCTCCGCGGCGATAAACAGAACTGATGCGCAGAGCACTAGTCCTGTGCGTCGCAGCCACGCTCCTGGCTGCCTGTACGTCGAACACGTCATCGCCCAGCGCTTCGAGCGTCGTCACGGCCGGTGCCGTCGGCGACTCGAACGCGGAGGTGGTGCGCGTGGTCGACGGCGACACCATCGTCGCCCGCTTCGGGAGCACCGATGAGCGAGTGCGCTTCCTCGGTATGAACACACCCGAAACGGTGAAGCCGAACAGCCCAGTCGACTGCTTCGGCCCCGAGGCCTCGGCCTACACCAAGAGCCTGCTCCCCAAGGGCACCAAGATTCTGGTGGTGCGCGACATCGAACCTCGCGACGACTACGGCCGATTGCTGGGCTACATCTACCGCTCGAGCGACGGCCTATTCGTGAACGTCGACCTGGTGGCCAAGGGCTATGCCACCTTGCTCACCCACCCGCCCAACGTGGCCCACGTCGACGAATTGAAGGCAGCGCAACGTGCAGCACGCGCTGCCAAAGTAGGCCTCTGGAAGGCGTGCGCCGGGTAGCGTTGCCAGCGATGAGCACCCTCGCCGAACGCCTCGGGCACGCCGCTGATGCGCGGCTCGTGATCATCTCGTGCGACGACCTCGGTTCGTGTCATGCCTCGAACGAGGGCGTGTATCGGGCGTTGCACGAAGGCGTGGCCACGTGTGCCTCCATCATGGTGCCCGCCCCCTGGGCCCGGCATGCCGTGGCCGGCTACCGCCAGGGCGACGACATCGGGGTGCACATCACCCTCAACTGCGAGCACGACCAGTACCGCTGGGGCCCCATCACCCATGCCCCGTCGCTGTTGTCGGGCGAGGGCGGGTTCCCGCGCAACATCACCGACCTCTGGGAACACGCCGACCCTGCCGAAGTGCGCCGCGAATGCCGGGCCCAGATCGAGCGCGCCATTGCCTGGGGCATCGACGTCACGCACCTGGCGCCACACCTCACCGCCATCACCCTGCGCCCCGAGTTCTTCGACGTCTACCTCGACCTGGCGTACGAGTTCGCGCTGCCCATCCGCCTGCCGTCCACCATCGCTGCCGCCGACGCAGGGTTCCCGTTCCGGCAACTCGCCAGCGATGAGGGCGTGTTGTTCCCCGATCACTTCGACCACGATTGGCGCCACGGCAGCCGCGAGCGCGTGTATCAGGCCCTGCGCGGGTTACAGCCCGGCGTCACCGAGATCCATGTGCAGCCGGCCATCGACACACCCGAACTTCGTGCGCTCACACCCGACGCCGATGCGTGGGTCGACGACTTGGAGTTGGTCACCACCGACCCCACGTTCCGTCAGCTCCTCGCCGACAGCGGCGCAACGCTGATCGGGTACCGCGCACTCAGGGACGCGATGCGAGCCGGCTGAGCACGGCCGCCGCTTCACCCGACCGCAACACATCGAACAACGGACCAGTAGGCCCGGTCGACTTCAACTTGCCGCGCATGAACGCCACCGATGGGTCGCCCGCGGCATCGGCGGCGGGCACGGTGATGACCATGTCGGCATCGTCGGGGCCCTCGACAGCTTCATCGTTCTTCCCGAACGCCACGCGGTACTGCACCGTGCTCATGCGCTCTCCCCCGTGTTCAGGCCGGCGCCCGCATGCCAGTGCACCCCGTCGATACCGGCGAACATGTCGACCTCGTACTCGCCTTCTGCCGGCGTACCCACGAGCGATCGGGCAAGGATCCAGTCTTCGTAGGGGTACACCTCGGCGAGTTGTTCGTCGTCGAGCCCGAACCACCACGCTTCGGTGGGGTCGACCTGGGTGGCATGGGCCCGCAACGCGCCGCTACGCGCCCAGAGGTAGGCACCGATGTCGAGCTTGGTGGTGATGCGCTCGTCGGCTCCCGGCCGGTCGAGCCACGCCTGATCGAACGGCGACTCACCGCGCAGGCGAAGCATGCCTTCGTGCACGGCGATGAGCCGCGCCTTCGACCACGCCGAGTAGTACAGCTTCGAGGGCTGCCACGGTTCACCGAGATGGGCGTACCACGAGGGGTCGCCAGCGCGTTCCCACGCCACCACCGAGATGTCGTGCACCTTCAAGTGGTCGGGATGCGGGTAGCCCTTTTGGTCGTCGCCATAGGTGAGGATGACCTGCGGGCGCTCGCGCCGGATGATGGCCACCAAGCGGCCCACGGCCTCGTCGAGCGCCGCCGTGTGGAACGACTCGGGGTGGGCGTTGGCCGACGATTCGGCCATGCCCGAATCGCGGTAGCCGAGCATCTCGACCGCATGGAAACCAATCACTTCGGCCGACCGCCGCAGTTCGTCGGGCCGCAATTCGGCGAGCAGCACCTTGTCTTGTTCGGGGGTGAGCCCGTGGAATGGTTGCCCGGGTTCGCGCAGCCCGGGGTTCTGCAGGTCGCCCTCTTCGCCACCGGTACAGCACACCAGCACGGTGCGCACACCACGCTGGGCGTACATGGCCAACGTGGGTGCACCCTTCGATGCCTCATCGTCGGGATGGGCATGCACGGTGAGGACGCACAGGGATGGTTCAGCCACGAGTTGCAGGTTACCGAACCCACCAGCGCTTCACCTGCCCCGTTGCGGGCATCGCCGAGTCGTAGTATCGCCACATGCATCGCCGGGTCGCAGCATCGTTCGTTCTCACCGCCGCGCTGGTGGTGGCTGCCTGCAACGACGATGGGCGCACCCTGCGGCCGGCCCGCCCCAACCAGACCGAATCGGTATCGACACCGCCTCCGGTCACCACGGCAACGCCCACCACCGAGGCACCCACCACCGAACCAGCCTCCACCGAACCAGCCTCCACCGAACCAGCGAATACTGTGGGCACGCTCACTGCACCGTGGGCCAACGGTGAGGCCATTCCGACGAAATACACGTGCGACGGCGCCAACCAGTCGCCTCCGCTGTCGTGGACGACGGCCCCCGAGGGAACCGTCGAAATCGCTGTCACGGTCCTCGACCTCGACAAGCCCGACTTCGTGCACTGGGCCGTGAGCGGTATCGATGCCTCGGCCACCTCGCTCGATGCCGGCATGGTGCCCGAATTCGCCGTCGTGGCCACCAACAGCAGCGACACGCAGGGGTACGCCGGGCCGTGCCCACCCTCGGGGTCGACACACCGTTACCAATTCACGGTATACTTCTTGACACAACCGACCGAGTTGGCCGACGGCGTGGCGGGCGTCGACTTGCTCACATTCGTCGAGGCAGCAGCGCTGTCATCGTTGAGTGTCTCCGGGGTCTACAGTCGGTAACCAGAACCGCCGCTTCGTAGGATGCGGTACGGCGTGTTCGCCACTCGAGACGGGAAACCATCATCGACCTCACGCTGCCTTCGCTGCCGGTCGCGTTGTTCCAAACCGACCGCGATGGTCGCCTCTTGGCGGCCAACCCAGCCTTTCGCGCGCTTGCGTTGGCTGGAGAATCGCCCACCACCCGCACCACGCCGTGGGCCAATGCACATCCTGCCGACCGCGCCTCTGCCGAGGCGGCATGGCGCGCCGCGGTAGAGGCCGACACCGACATCTCCATCGAGTTTCGCGTGTGGCATCGCGATGGCCGCCTGCGCTGGGTGAAAGTGAAAGCTGCTGGCGAGCGCGACACCACCGGGCGCGTGGTGGGCTACGCCGGCGTGGCCGACGACGACACCGATTCGATCAGCCGCCGCGTGCTGCTCGACCGACTACTCGGCGTGGTCGAGCCGTCGTCCGATGCCGTCCTCATCCTCGACCGCAACGGTGCGCCCGTGTTCTCCAATGCGGCCGCCCACGCACTGTTCGGCATCACCGACGAGGTCGACCTCGTACGCGACCCCTCGGTGCGCTCGCTGCTGCAGACCATCCGCGACCAACTCCCCCGTGAATTGGTCACCTCGTCGGCCACCGTGCAATGGACCGGTGAGGTGAGCTTCCGCGGGCCCGATTCGTTCGAGCATCTCCTCGACGTCGACCTCGTCATCCACCGCGACGCCCAGGGCGTCATCGAATACTGGGGTGGCGTCATCCGCGACGTCACCGCTCGTAACCAGATGCAAAGTGAGTTGTTGCATCAGGCCACTCACGACGCGCTCACGGGCCTTCCCAACCGCGTTCTGCTGTTGCGCAACACCGCCGACGAACTCGAGCGCGTACGCGGCACCCGTGGGCAAGTGGCGCTGTTGTTCCTCGACCTCGACAAGTTGAAGGACGTGAACGACAACGCCGGCCACGACGTGGGCGATGCCCTGTTGGCTCAGGTGGCGCAGCGCGTGATGCACGCCACTCGGCCCTCCGATGTGATCGCTCGCATCGGTGGCGACGAATTCGTGGTGCTGTGCAATGGCGCCATCGAAGAGCATGCCGCACTCGATCTCGCTGAACGTGTGCGCCAGGCCTTGAGCGGCAAGATGATGATCCGCGGGGTCGAGGTGGACCTCACGGTGAGCATCGGTGTGGCGCTCAGCAACGGTCAACTGCTCGACGGGCAGACCGGCAGCGATGCGGCGCTCAACCTGCTGCGTCATGCCGATGCAGCCATGTACAGCGCGAAGCGCAAAGGCCGCTCGCGCGTCGAGTTGTACACCGACGCAATGCGAGCCGAGAACAGCGAGCAGCGTCAACTCGCCGCCGAGCTCGAGCGCGCCTTGTCGAACAATCAACTGCGACTCGCCTATCAGCCCATCATCTCCACCAGCACCGGCCGTGCGGTGGGCGCTGAAGCACTGCTGCGCTGGGACCACCCAACCCGCGGCCGGTTGATGCCGGCTCAGTTCCTGCACCTCGCCAACGAATCGGGTGCCATCGTGCCCATCGGCGATTGGGTCATCAGCCAGGCCTGCCACGACACCCAGGTGTGGGCCGCGGCAGGTTTGGTCGACCGCTCGTTCTCGGTGCACATCAACGTGTCGACCCGCCAACTGCAGGAAGACACCTTCGTCGAGCGAGTGCTGTCGATCGTGCGCGCCACCGACTTGATGCCGTCGCAGCTCACCATGGACTTCACCGAAGCCACCATCAACGACTCCACACGCGCCACGGTGCGTGCGCTGCAGGCGTTGCGGCGCTTCGGTGTGCAACTCGCACTCGACGACTTCGGCGTCGGCGTGTCGTCGCTCACCGCGCTGCGCGAATGCGAAGCCAATGTGCTGAAGCTCGATGGCACCGTGGCACGCAGCCTCGGGGCCACCAACGACGACGACCCCATCGTTCGCTCGATCATCCAACTCGCCCATGCACTCGACATGCAGGTGGTGGCCGAATGGGTCACCTCAGCCGATCAACTGCATCGCCTGCGGTTGTTGGGCTGCGACATGGTGCAGGGCTACCTGCTCGGCGAACCCATCGGCGCCGACCTCTTTGCGACACGCAACGAACGCACCCTCAGCTGACACACCTCAGGTGTTGACGGCGAGCCCGTCGAGTGAATCGGCGAACTTCTCGATCGCTGCCGCGCGGCGCGTGGGCACGTGCTCGATCGATGGCTCACTCGGTCGGTAGCGCTTCAGCACCTGTCGGGCCACGGTGACCTTGTGCACCTCGTCGGGGCCGTCGTAGATGCGTGCGGCGCGAGCAGCGCGGTACATGCTCTCGAGCGGCAGGTCGGTGGTGTAGCCGAGTGAGCCGTGGATCTGGATGGCGCGGTCGATGACGTTGTAGAGCACCTTCGCGCCCCAGAACTTGATGACGCCGATCTCGATGCGGGCATCGCTGTAGTGCTTACCCGCAGCGTGCAACTGATCCATCTTCCACGCAGCCTGCAGGGTGAGCAATCGGGCCGCCTGCATCTCGGCGTAGCTTTCGGCGATCCAGTCCTGCACCATCTGCTTCTCGGCCAAGAGCGAACCATGGGTGTAGCGAGTGAGGGCCCGCTCGCACAGCAGGTCGAAGGCACGTTGGCTCTGCCCGAGCCAGCGCATGGCGTGGTGGATGCGCCCGGGCCCGAGCCGCTTCTGCGCCAGCGCGAAGCCCTGGCCGACACCGGCCTCACCGCCCACGATGTTGTCGAACGGCACACGCACGTTGTCGTAGATGATCTCGGCGTGGCCACCGGGTTCGCCGGTGCGATGGTCGGGTTCGCCCATGGTGGGCACATCGCGCAGGATGTTCACGCCCGGAGTGTTGGTGGGCACGATGATCATCGAATAGTTCTTGTACGGCATCTCGTAGTCGCCGGTCTTCACCATCACGATGAGGAAGTCGGCGATCGACGCGTTCGACGAGAACCACTTGTGCCCGTTGATGACCCACTCGTCGCCATCGCGCACCGCTTCGGTGCTGAGCAGTGTGGGGTCGGCACCGGCACCCGGTTCGGTCATCGAGAAACAACTGCGCAGTTCACCGGCCAGCAACGGCTGCATCCACTGCGCCTTCTGCGCATCGGTGCCACCCACGGCGATGAGTTCGGCGTTGCCGCTGTCGGGTGCGTTGTTACCGAAGATGCTCGGCGCGTAGCCGCACTGGCCGAGGATCTCGTGCATCAGGCCGAGCTTCACCTGGCCGAAGCCGAGCCCACCCATGTCGGGCGGCAGGTGGGCCGCCCACAAGCCCTGGCGCTTCACTTCCTCTTTCAGCGGAGCCACGATCTGCAGAAAACGAGCGCGGCCTTCGGGGGTGCGCCACACATGAGCGAGCGTCTCGAGCGGGATGATCTCGTCGCGCACGAACGTGCGCATCCAGGCCAACTTTGCCTCGAACTCGGGCTCGGTCTCGAAGTCCCATGCCATGACTGCATTCCCCCTCCTGCGCGCTCGGTGCAGAGCGCTCCCCGGGGCCGACACTACTGCGC
>JBAXQV010000010.1:0-31083 GCA_037131575.1 Actinomycetota bacterium | reverse complement strand
CCGTAGCATGCACCCATGGCTGCTGACGATGGCTCCGAACCGGCCGACAACCCGTTCGCCAACCTGCCCATGTTCGGCGATCTCGCCAAGGCGCTGGCCGGGCAAGGCCCGCTCAACTGGGATGCGGCGCGGCAGTTCGCCGCCATCTCCTCATCGGGTGGAACCAGCGAACCGAACATCGACCCAGCGGTGCGCATTGCTTTCACCAACCTCGCCCCTATCGCCGAGATGCACGTCCGCGATGTCACCGGCCTCGAAGCGCCCCCGGCGACGCTCGAGTTCACCACCCCCGGCGTCTGGGCCCAACGCACCCTCGAGGCCTACCGTCCGCTGTTCAATGAACTCGCCGTATCCCTCGGCCGCCAGGGCAGCGCCGGCGCCCCAGGCCTCGACACGCCCGACGACCCAATGTTCGCCATGCTCGCCGGCATGAGCCAGATGCTCGGCCCGTCGATGATGGGCATGGCCCTCGGCTCGATGGTGGGCCGCCTTGCCACTCGCGCCTTCGGACAGTACGACCTGCCCATCCCGCGCGAGTCAACCACCCTCATGCTGCTGCCCGGCTCCATCGACGCCTTCGCCGCCAATTGGAGCCTGCCGGTCGACGAAATGCGCCTGTGGGTGCTGGCCCAAGAACTCATCGGCCATGCCGTGTTCTCACAGGCCCCTGCCCGCAAGGCCATCACCTCACTGGTGCAACGCCATGTCGGTGCCTTCCAGCCCGACCCCGCCGGTGTGGCCGACAAACTCGCCACCCTCGATGTCGATGACGGCGACCCCATGCAGGCCATACAACGCGCCCTCGGCGACCCCGAGGTACTGCTCGGCGCCGTGCGCTCCCCCGAACAGATCGCCATGGCCCCTGTGCTCGACGCTGCCACCGCCGCCATCGTGGGCTACGTCGACTACATGGTCGACACCGTCGCCGTACGCACCATCGGCGGCGACGCCCTGCGCATCGCTGAAGCAGTTCGCCGACGCCGCATCGAAGCCACCAGTGAAGACGTGTTCATCGAACGCCTCCTCGGTCTCCAGGTGACTCCGGCCCTGGTGCAGCGCGGCAAGAGCTTCGTGGCCGGCGTGGTCGACCGGGCCGGCGAAACCGGCCTACTGGCGCTGTTCACCACCCCCGACGGCCTGCCGACCCCTGCCGAGCTCGACGCCCCCGGGCTGTGGCTCGCCCGTATCGAGCTCTAAGCCCGCACCGGCCGACGCCGTCGCCCGCGCCGAATCGCCCGGTTGCCCGCGGCGTACAGCACCGTGGCCGCCGCAGCGATCACCATCACGAACACGAAACCCACGCGATCGGGCATGGTGATGAGCACCGGCACGACACCGGCCAACACCCACCCCACCTGAAAGCGCGTCTCGAATTGGGCGAACGCACGCCCCCGATTCGCCTCAGGCGCATCGCGTTGCACGATCGACTCGAACGCCAGCCGGCCGATCGCCGCACCGAAGTTCACCGCACCCGACAGCACGATGCCACTCACCGTGCCGCCAACGAGCGCCGCCACCAACCCTGCGGCCACCACCACCAGCAACCCGCCCAACATCATCGTTTCCTCGCGCACCAGACTGCGCACCATCGGCCCCACAGCATTGGCCACCATGGTCATCACCGTGGCCGCTGCCAAGGCCAACCCGAACCACACCAGGCCCGCGTCCTGGCGGCGATACCAGAAGAACAGATGGAAGAACGTGAACCCCACGGCCGCGCGCAGGAACAACATGGCCGACGCCGCCAACACCACACTGCGCGCATGCAAGGTGGCCCGCTCGCCACCGCCCGCCGGCTCGCTGGCCACCACCTGCTTGGGCAACCGCCGCGCCGCCACGAAGGCAAGCGCGAAGAAGCCTGCGGCGTACCACAGCGTGGCTCCAGGCCCGATGAGCTTCTGCAACAGCCCTGCCGGCCCCACTGCCGCCAGGCCCACCAACCCGGCGATGAGGCTGAGTTTCGAGTTGGCCTCAACCAGTTCACTCTCGTTACTCACCACCGACGGCACCAGCGCGCTGCGCGAAATGGCGTACGTCTTCTGCAAGATCAGCGCCACGAACGCCAGTGGGAACAGCAGCAGGCTGTCGACCTGGCTGGCCATCAGCAACGACAGGGGCACTCGTGCCAATGCCACCGCCTGAACCACGAACCGCCGCCCACCGGGCGCCCGATCGATGACCGGCCCGATGAACGGAGCGATGAACAGGAACGGCACCAGGGTGATACCCAGGTACAGCAGCACCTTCGTGCGCGCCGCATCGGGGTCGAGGCTGAACAACACCGAACCCGCCAGTGCCACCGTCGTCGCTGTCTCGCCGGCAACCATGGCCGCGTGCGTACCGGCGAGCCGCCGGAACTTCGACACCACCGGTGGGTTGGTCACCTCACCATCGTAGGCGCCACCCCACACGGTGACGCCCGAGCATCAGCTGGTCTTCACCCGCTCGTATTTGTAGCCGAGCCCGCGGATGGTGACGATACGTGTGGGGTTCGCGGGGTCGTCTTCCACCTTGCCACGCAGCCGCTTGATGTGTACGTCGAGCGTCTTGGTGTCGCCCACGTAGTCGCTGCCCCACACTCGGTCGATGAGCGTTTCGCGGGGCAGCACACGGCCGGCATTGGCCAGCAGGATGTGCAGCAACTCGAACTCCTTCAACGGCAGGCTCAACGATTCACCACGAATCGACACGAGGTGTTCCTGCGGGTCGAGCACCACTTCGCCCACCGCGATGGAACCGGGGTTCATGGCAGCCACCTCGGGTTCATCGCGCTGGTTGCGCCGCAACACAGCGCGCATGCGGGCCACCAGTTCACGTACTCGGTAGGGCTTGGTCACATAGTCGTCGGCACCCACCTCGAGGCCCACCACGGTGTCGATCTCGGCGCTCTTCGCGGTGACCATGATGATGGGCACCTGCGACTTCTTGCGCAGCTGCCGGCACACGTCGATGCCGCTGATGCGGGGCAGCATCACGTCGAGCAACACGATGTCGGGTTGTACGACGTCGAATCGCTCGAGCGCCTCGAAACCGTCGCGAGCCACCTCCACTCGGAAACCCTCTCGTTTCAGACCGATCTGGAGTGCTTCGATGAAGCTCTCCTCGTCTTCGACGAGCAACACAGTGGGGGTGGTCATCTGGCCTCCGGGATACTGAGTGTGAACACACTGCCTTCGCCCTCGGCCGACGACACAGTCACTTCACCTTCGTGGTTGGTCGCCACGTGGCGAACGATAGCCAAACCGAGCCCGCTGCCACCAGTTTCGCGGCTCCGTGCTCGGTCGACGCGGTAGAAGCGTTCGAAGATGCGGTTGAGATCGCGGGTCGGAATGCCAATGCCCGAGTCGGCCACGGTGAAGTGCACCGAACTATCAGCCACGGGTGCGCTCACCCTCACCTCCGATTCGGCCTCGCTGTACTTGATGGCGTTGTCGATGAGGTTGCTCAGTGCCGACACCAGTTGGCGTCGATCGCCCTTCACCCAGATCTCGCCGCTCGGCTCATCGAGGGTGAGGCGAATGCGCCGCTGCTCGGCCGCAGCCAGCGACCGCACCACGCTGTCGCGCAGCACGCTGGCCGCCGACACCCGGTCGCGCACTGCCTGGCCACCGAGTTCGATTCGCGACAACTCGAGGAGGTCGTCGATCGACGTAGCCGCACGGTGTGCCTCTTCCACCAGGCGATCGGCGAGATGGTGGATGACGTCGAGATCGTCTTCATCGACGATCGTTTCGGCGAGCACTGCGATGGCGCCGACGGGAGTTTTCAACTCGTGGCTGATGTTGGCCACGAAGTCGGTACGCACGGCATCGAGCCGCGACCGCTCGCTGATGTCTTCGATGGATACCAGCACCCCGCCGTCGGCGAGGCGAGTGGAGTGCAACTGCACCACACGCTTCGGCGGCCCGAACAGCTCGACCTCGGTGCGCCCCGACCGACCCAGGAGCACCTGTTCGATCTGGCGCTCCACTGCTTCAGCCACCAAAACACCACTGTGGCCGCCGCTCGTGACCGTGCGTGCCGACTGGTTCTTCCCGATGATGCTGCCACTGGAATCGGCCATCACCACGCCGATGGGCAGGTTGTCGAACGCACCACGGGCGCGGGCTAGCTCGAGGCGCACGCTCGCCAATTCGAGGCGCAGTTCATCGAGTTCGGCGTTGGGCATTTCCTCGATATCGTCGCGGCGACGGCTGATGATGCCCATGGGTGCAGCCATCAATTCCTGGGTTCGTCACCCTGCGCGCCGGTGGGCCGGGCGAGGTCGCCGGTGGCATCGGACTGCAGGTTGTACAAGGTGGCACCGCGCATCTCGGGCTTCCACCCTGTGATGACAAACCGCACGCGTTCGCCGATGTTCACGGCGTGGTCGCCGATGCGCTCGTAGAAGCGAGCGACCACGGCAAGCTGCACGGCCACTTGCAGGTCGATTCGCCCACCTGCATGGCTCTCGAAGATGGCTTGCACGAACTGCTTCTGCAGCCCATCGAGGTACGAGTCCATATCGTCGATCGCGGCGGCCTTGGCGGCGTCGTTCTCCACGAACGACTCGATGGCAGCCTCGTAGAGCTGCTGGGCCTGCTCGCCCATACGCCCGATGATCCCGCGCAACTTCGGGTCGAGTTCGTGCCCGTAGATACGACGCGCTGCCTTGCAGATATTGCACAACAGGTCGGCACTGCGCTCGATGTCGGCCACCATGCGCAACAGGCCCACCACCTGGCGCAAGTCGCTGGCAACCGGCGCTTGGAGGGCGAGCAAGCGATAGCAGCGATCTTCGATGTCGAGGGAGCGGGCATCGATTTCGTCGTCGCCGCGAATGATGTAATCGGCACCTTCGAGGTCGCCATCGAGGAGCACCGCCGTGGCCCGCGGGATCGCCTCGGTGAGGCTGGCAGCGAGCCGCACCAGATGGTTACGAGCGTCGTCGAGTTCTGCATGAAACGCGCGGCGGAGGTCTTCCATCAGCCGAATCGACCCGTCACGTAGGCTTCGGTCCGTTCATCCTTGGGGTTACGGAAGATGTTCTCGGCCGTGTCGAACTCGACCAGCACGCCGGTGCGACGGTCGCTCTCGGGGTTCACTTCGGCGGTGAAGAACGCCGTCTTGTCGCTCACACGCTGCGCTTGCTGCATGTTGTGCGTGACGATGACGATGGTGAAGCGCGACTTGATCTCTTGCATCAGTTCTTCGACGCGAGCGGTGGCGATGGGATCGAGCGCCGAACACGGTTCGTCCATGAGGATGACCTCGGGCTCCACAGCGATGGCCCGTGCGATGCACAGACGCTGCTGCTGACCGCCCGACATTCCGAGCGCCGAACTCTTCAGGCGGGTCTTCACTTCCTCCCAGAGCGCGGCACCCTTCAGCGATGACTCGACGATGTCGTCGAGTTCGCTCTTCGACCGCACACCATTGATACGCGGACCGAACGCCACGTTTTCGTAGATGCTCTTCGGGAACGGGTTGGGGCGCTGGAACACCATGCCGATGCGATGGCGCACTTCGGTGACCGAGACTGCCGGGTCGTAGATGTCGACACCGTGGTACAGCACCTTGCCACCAACGCGGGCTGAGGCGACCACATCGTTCATGCGGTTGAGACAACGCAGCACAGTGGTCTTTCCGCAGCCTGAGGGGCCGATGAACGCAGTGATCTCATGCTTGCCCAACGTCATGTTCACATCGCGTACCGCGCGAAAGGCGCCATAGTGCACCTCGAGATCGCGCAGCTCGAAGACCGACGTGCTCGGCGCGCTGGGCTGTTCAGTACTGGCGTCGGTCTGCGCGGGCAGGGAGGTTGCCTCCGCTGAGATGGTGGCCGGCGAATGGCCGGACGACTCTGACATCGACATCATCGCCTCTTTTGGCTGAGAGCGGTGACCACTCGCGCGATCACGGTGAACAAGAAGGTAAGCGTCATCAAGGTGAGCGCTGCGCCCCACGCCCGCTCGACCGGGCCTGAGGTGGTGGCAAGAGCATTGGCGAAGATCTGCCGCGACAACGTGGTCATTTCGCCGTGGAACAGGTTCCAGTTCGTGGCCGTTGCGGCACCGATGGTGAACAGCAACGGTGCGGTTTCGCCTGCGGCGCGGGCCACGGCGAGCAAGCAACCGCTCACGACGCCCGGGGCGGCCGAGGGCAACACCACCGTGAGAATGGTGCGACTCTTGGTGCTGCCCAACGCAAGGCTGGCCTCGCGCAGGTGATCGGGCACGAGGCGCAGCATTTCCTCAGTCGAGCGAATCACGATCGGCAGCATCAGCGCAGCGAGCGCCAGCGAGCCGGCGATACCTACCAGGCCGGTCGACACCGTGACGATGATGTAGATGAACAAGCCCATCACGATGGACGGCACACCGGTCATGACGTTGGCGAGGAACCGCACCACTCGAGCGAACGACGACGTGCGCCCGTACTCGTTGAGGTAGATCGCGCCGAGCACGCCGAGCGGGATGGCGATGACAGAGGCGGCGGTGGTGATGAGAACGGTGCCGATGATGGCCGACTTCATACCCGGCCCCGGCTGCCGGCTCCTCACGGGCACGTCGGTGGTGAACCAACTTGGAAGATCGCGCACCACGATGCCGATGCCCTTTTCGATGACCGAGTAGAGCACGAACCCTACTGGCACCACGACGACCACGAAGGCGAGGCCGAGCAGCACCATCATGAGGTTGCTCTTGAAGAAGCGCCAGCCACCCGACGACTTCAGGTCGGCCACGGTGAGCGGCGCCTTCACCTGGGGAGGCGTGGAGCTCATACCTTCCCTCGGCTCTTGAGTTGCGACCGTTGCACCACGGACGTGGCGATGACGTTGACGATGATGGTCATCACGAACAGGGTGAGCGCCATGGCGATGAGCGCCGACTTCTTCAGTTCATCGGCCTCACCCCATTCGGCGGTGATCATGGCCGGCATCGAGTTACCGGACGTCAACGTGTTGAACGCAATGACACCGAGTGAACTGCCGATGGTGAGCGCTACAGCGATGGTTTCACCCATGGCCCGGCCGAGGCCGAGCATGATGGCGCCCACCAGGCCACCTTTCGAGTGAGGGATGACCGCCCCGCGGATCATTTCCCACTTTGTGGCACCGAGCGCCAACGCCGCTTCGCGCTCACCCTGCGGGGTGGTGTCGATGACCTCACGCGACACCGACACGATGATGGGTGTGATCATCAGGGCGAGGATGAGCCCTGCCGTGAGGAACGAGCGGGTTTGTGGGTTGGGGCCGAAGATGTGGCCGAGGATCGGCCAACCGTCGAAGGTTCGCGACAGCCACCCGTAGAGGCCGCCGAGGTGCTGCGACAGCACCAAGAAACCCCACAGACCGATGACCACCGAGGGGATGACCGCGACGAGGTCGATGATGTACACCATGGTCTTCTTCAGCCAGTCGGGGGCCACCTGGGTGATGAACAGCGAGATGCCGAGGCTGATGGGCACAGCCACCAGCAGGCCGATGACGGCTGTGTAGAACGTGCCCCAGATGAACGCAAGAATGCCGTAGTGCTGCGTGGGAGGATCCCACACTCGCGACGTGAAGTAGCTCCACCCCTGGTGCGACCACACCTTGAAACTGCGCTGAAGCATCGTTTCGGTGATGAGCGCCAGAACGAGCAGCACGAACGCGCCCGAGCCGACGACGAGCCACGTGAAGCCGCGGTCGCCCCACGACCCGGAGCCTTGCAGGTCGCGCCGAAGTTCGTCGGTGTCGACTGCGGGGTGATCGATCGTCGGAGTTGCCATGGGAACCTTTGAAGTTCGGAGATACACCGAGGCGGCGGACGACCTCCGTCCGCCGCCTCGATACTACGTCAGGGAATGATCAGGCCTTCACAGCGAGCATGTCGACCTGGGCAAGAGCCTTCTTGGCCAGGTCGGCGGGCAGCGGTGCGAAATTGACGGTGCCGGCGATCTTCTGACCGTCGGTGAGCACGTAGGTGAGGAACGCCTTCAGCGCCTCGGCCTTGGCCTTGTCGGTCTGGTTCTTGTAGGCGATGATCCAGGTCTGGGCGGTGATGGGGTACGCCGCGTCACCGTCGGCCCAGATGGCGCTGTAGGTGAGGTTGTCGGCGATCTTCGCCCCGGCAGCAGCGGCCGATGCTCCGTCGAGGTTGGCCTCGATGTACTTGCCAGCCTTGTTCTTCACCTGCGCGAAGGTGAGCTTCGCATCGGTGGCGTCGGACAGGTCGACGTAGCCGATAGCACCCTTGGTCGACTGAATGAGCTTGGCCACGCCGCCGTTGCCCTCAGCGCCTTGGGTCGCTGCGGGCCACTGCACGGTGGAGTCGGTGCCCAGCGTCCAGATGGCGCCATTGTCCTTGCCGACCGCCTTCTCGAGGAACTTGGTGAAGTTGCCGGTGGTGCCCGACGAATCGCTGCGGTGCACCACGGTGATGGCCTGGTCGGGCAGGGTGACGCCGGGGTTCTCGGCAGCGATGGCTGCGTCGTTCCACTTGGTGATCTGCACCTGGAAGATCTTGGCGATGGTCTCGGCGCTGAGCATCAGCTTGTCGACACCGGGGGCGTTGTAGCTGACGGTGATGGGGGCCACAACCGTGGGGAAATACAGCACGTCGCCGCCCTTGTACTTCGACAGGTCGGCATCTTTGATGGTGCCGTCGGTACCGGCCCAATCGACGATCTGGTCGGCGAGGTCTTGACGACCCTTACCCGAGCCACCGCCGCCGTAGGTCATCTTCACGCCCTTGTTGGCGGCGGTGAATTCGGCGATGACTTCTTCGTAGAAGGTCTTCGGGAAGGTGGCGCCCGATGCGCTGAGCGTGGCCGACAGATTGGCCGGCGCTGCAGTGGTGGCCGAGGCCGAGGTCTCGGGGGCCATGGTGGTGGCCGATGAATCGCCGGTGGTGGTGGCAGGGGCCGTGGTGCTGCTCGAGCTCGAGCTACTGCATGAAGCAGCAGTGAGACCGAAGGCAACGAGACCGGCAACGATGGCGGCACGTTTCTGACTGTTCACGTCGTGTTTCTCCTTGGTAGTTGGGGGAACGACCGAGAGTGAACGTATGCGCGCCAGGTGTCACCATGACCCAACTTTGGCGAACGAGAGATGAACGAACGGGCAACTCCGGACCAACATTCGCTGAGAGTGCGGGACTTGCCACCAAGAGTGGTTATCGCTGCTGTCTTTCGGCGACCCACTGGTAGAAACGGCCCTGCGCATCGCCATCGGGGAACCATTCCGGGCCGCGGCGATGCCATGCGCCCTCGGCATCGAGCTCCCATCGCACGCAGTCGTCGGCGAGGATGGTGTCGAACACCCGGTCGAGCCAGGCGCGATGTTTGGGGTGCGCCACCGGCACCAATACCTCGATACGCCGATCGAGGTTGCGTGGCATCCAGTCGGCAGAACCGATGAAATACATCGGGCGAGCGCCGTCGTCGCCATCGGCCTGCTCGCCGTGGGCGAACCAGATGATGCGCGAATGCTCGAGATACCGGCCGAGTTGCGACCGCACCGTGATGGTGGCGCTCTGGCCCTCCACACCGGGCACGAGGCAGCAGATTCCGCGCACCACCAGCTCGATGCGCACGCCCTTGCGACTGGCTTCGTACAACGCGTCGATGACGAGTGGGTCGGCCAATGAGTTGAGCTTGACGCGGATGTGGCCTTGCTCGCCGAACGACGACTCGTGGTCGATGAGGTCGAGCAACTGCATACGCATTTCTTTCGGTGCCACCAGCAGGCTGCGGTAATGGTGCGTGCGGCTGTACCCGGTGAGATGGTTGAACAGTTGGGTCACGTCGGCGCCCACATCGGGGTCGCAGGTGAGGTACGCGACGTCTTCGTACAGCCTCGCCGTCTTCGAGTTGTAGTTGCCCGTGCCGATATGGCAGTACCGCCGCAACCCGTCGTCGTCGTTACGCACCACCAGCACGCATTTTGCGTGCGTCTTCAACCCCACCAGGCCGTACACCACGTGCACACCAGCGCGTTCAAGCTCTTTCGCCCAACTCACATTCGTGGCCTCATCGAAACGCGCTTTCAGCTCCACCAGCACAGCCACCTGCACACCCCGTTCGGCGGCGCCGATGAGGCTGCGGGCGATGGGGCTATCGCCGCCGGCTCGGTACAGCGTCATCTTGATCGACTGCACCTTCGGGTCGGCAGCCGCTTCAGCGATGAATCGCTCGGTGCTGCTGGCAAAGCTTTCGTAGGGGTTGTGCACCACCAGGGCACGTTCGCGGATGACCGAGAAGATGCTTCGGCCCGATTCCTCAGCGGCAGCGAGGCGACCGGCAGTAACGGGCGGCCACGGTGTGTCGCGCAAATCGGCTCGCTCGAGCGACGCCAGCTGGAACAGGCAGGTGAGGTCGAGCATGGTGGCATGGAACGACACATCGGCGGGTTCGATGTCGAGTTCACGCGTGAGCAGGTCGACCATCTCAACGCTCATACCGACTTGCACCTCGAGCCGTACCGCTCGGCCGAACCGGCGCCGACGCAATTCGAGTTCGACGGCAGCGAGCAGATCGTCGGCCTCTTCTTCTTCGAGCGTGAGGTCGGCGTTGCGCGTGACGCGGAAGGTTGCCGTTTCCTCGACCACCATGCCGGAGAACAGCATGTGCATGTGGGCGGTGATCACTTGCTCCACCGGCACGAAACGGCTGCCATCGCCCACCGGCATGAGACGCGGGAACACGGTGGGCACCTTCACCCGGGCAAAGCGTCGCTCGCCAGTTTCTGGATCGGACACCATGGCCGCCAGGCTGAGTGCCAGGTTCGAGATGTACGGGAACGGGTGCGCAGGGTCGACCGCCAACGGCGTGAGCACCGGAAAGATGCGCCGTTCGAACTCACCCGACAACTCGAGCCGATCGGCAACGGCGAGGTCGGCCCAGTCGACGACATCGATACCGTTGCGGCGCATCTCGGGCAGCAGCGTGTTGATGAGCATGCCCTCTTGACGCTTCACCATGTCGGCCACGAACTGGCTGATGGCTGCCAGTTGCTGACGTGGTGTGAGGCCATCGACTGCAGGAGTACGAAGCCCGGCAGCCACCTGATCTTTCAGTGCGGCCACCCGAACCTGGAAGAACTCGTCGAGGTTGTTCGAGCAGATGGCAGCGAACTTCACGCGTTCGAGCAGCGGAATACCTGCCTCGTCGGCGAGCGACAGGACGCGGTTGTTGAATTCGAGCCAACTCAGCTCACGATTGAACAGTCGGCTGGTCACGCGAGGCGCCGGTCAGTGTGCGTCGTCGGGACGACCGAGGTCCCACTCGACAGTGATGCCTTCGCGCTCGCCGTCGCGCATGATGCGCTCGCGGTTGCGACGGAACTGCGGGTCGGTGTGGGGCAACAGCACCAGGCGAGCCGTGGCGCGTGCGCGGAACTCGTCGAGCAGGGTGCGGTCGCCGTACTCGCCGTAGATGTCCCAGTGGGGCGCGACCGGGCCGAGGTAGGTGATGCGAACATGTGCACGGGGTGCCTCGATTGCAGTGTCGGTCATGATTCCTCGATCTGGGTACGGCTCAATATGGCGGCGCGAAGTGTACCGGGGGTGACCGATTGGTGTCGCTACACCGACAGCGCTGTTACAGTGAAGCAAATCCCGGGAACCATTCCGATGCTGGCGACGTCATATGTCGTGAACGATGCGTTGGTGTGGTTCGCGGCAATGGCCCTTGGGCCAACGTGCGGGCGCACCATCGGGCTGCGAAAGGCAGCCGAAAGGAGACTCGCCATGCAACGGAACCAAACCCCCCTCACCACCGATACCGATTCGGTCACGGCGTGGATGGCTGGAGGCAACTGCCGCAACTATCCACCGGCCGTGTTCTTCCCCAGCGATGGCGTCGGCGTCGACCGCGCCCGCAAGATCTGCGCCGACTGCCCGGTCAGCGCCACCTGCCTCGAATACGCGCTCGACGAGCGCATCGAACACGGTGTGTGGGGCGGCTGCAGTGAACGCGAGCGCCGGCGTATTTTGAAGCGCCGTCGCAACGATGTAGCCGTCGGCTGAGCATCGGCGACCCCGTACGCGGGGTCACCGACAGCACCACAGACGCGACGCCGGGCACCATCTCCGCCGGATAACCCGACGGCGATGGTGCCCTGCGTGCGTTACCGGCAGCGGTTCAGCTGCTCGGTTCAGACTTGGTTTCGGGCTTGGCCTCGGGCTTGTCGGCTTCCTTCTGCCCTTCGGCGAGACCGGACTTGAACTCCTGCTGGGCCTTGCCGAGGTTCTTCGCGAGCTTCGGCAACTGCGAGCCACCGAAAAGCACCAACACGACGACGACGATGAGAATGATCTCGGGCGGATCGAGGAATGCGAGCATGTTTTTAGCCTAGCAGTGCGTGTGCGCGATGGAACTTCGCGTGGCGGTCGAAACTAGGCCGTGACGCGACGAGTGGCGAGTGCGCGCTGGCGGCGCAGACGGCGACGCTCGCGCTCGGACAGGCCGCCCCAGATGCCGAACTTCTCACCGTTGGCGAGGGCGTACTCGAGGCAGTCGAGGCGCACCACACAACCGCGGCACACCTCCTTGGCCTCGCGCGTGGACGCGCCTCGTTCGGGGAAGAACAGGTCGGGATCGACCCCCAGGCAGTTCGCCTGATCTTGCCAACTTTTTTGCTCGTCCACCGGGCTGGTGCTGCTTGCGACGTCCATAAGTACCTCCGTTGTAATTACAACGGTGTCATTGTTCACGAACTCCACAGGTAAATGCAAGAGCGCACCCTCAAGAATTCGGATAGTCGACCACAAGAAGTGACATCTGTGCCGGTTTTCGGGGCCGATCAGCCGGCGCGACGAGCGCCACGCCCACGGGCGAGCTGCTTCTTGTGCTCGATGAAGTCGACCAACACGTAGTCGCCGAGGTTGTCGTGGTTGGTGAAGAACGCCCGACCGCGGTTGATCGAGGTGAGCTTCTCGATGAACGAACGCAGCCCGTAGTCGGCGTCGAGCATGAACGTGTTGATACGAATGTTGTCGCGGGTGCAGCGCATGGCCTCACGCAAGGTGGCCTCGATGGTCTCGGCCACCGGCGGGTAGTTGAAGAACACCTGCCCGTCGTTCATGATGTGCGCCGTCGGTTCGCCGTCGGTGATCATGATGATCTGCTTGTTGCCGCTCTGGCGTGAGAGCAGCTGCCGGGCGAGGGTCATGGCGTGGTGCATGTTGGTGCCGTAGGCGAAATCCCAACTCACCTCGGGCAGCTGCTCGGCGCTGATGACACGCGCCGTTTCGCCGAAGCCCACGAGGCCCAAGTAGTCGCGCGGGAACTGCGATGAGATGAGCGAGTGCAACGCCATGGCCACCTTCTTGGCCGGCAGGAAGTTGTCTCGCATCGGCATGCTCATCGACAAGTCGAGGAGCAGCACCGTGGAGGAACGCGTGAGGTGTTCGGTGCGCTCGATCTCGAAGTCGTCGGGCTCGAGCCGCACCGGCGTACCGGTGCCCTGCCGACGCACTGCGTTGCGAATGGTGCGTTGCAGGTCGATGTTGAACGGGTCGCCGTATTCGTACTGCTTGGTGTCGTAGGTGCGCTCGTGGCCCTGACCGAGCTGGTTGAGCTGGTGCTGGCCACCGGCATCTTTGGTGAGCTTGTCGAACAGATCGCGCAGCGCGTTGGCGCCGATCTTGCGCAGCCCCTTGGGGGTGAGTTCGAGGCGACCTTCCTTGTTGTCGACCAAGCCGGCGTCTTGCAGCATCTTGGTGAGTTCGGCGAGGCGCTCGAGCGACTTGGCGGCGTCGTCGCCCAACAGGTCGCGCACTTTGTCCATATCGGCTTCGGCCAACTGCGACGGGTTGGTGGCATTGCGCAGCAGGTTTTCGAGCTGGTCGAGGTCGCCGAGTTCCTGCATGGTCTGCATCGCCTGCGCCATGCCCATGGGGTCTTGCCCCTCGAACTCGTACGAGCGGTTCCAGTTCATCTGCGGGAACATCGAGCGCAGGTTCTGGCCGAGCTGATCCATCTGCCAGCGCAGGTCCATGTCGTCGAGCAGTTGGTCACTGAGTTGCTGCAGTTGAGCACGCTGCTCGGGCGACATCGAGTTGAGCATCGCCTGCATGGCCGCCATGCGCTGGGCCATCTGCTCGAGCAGTTCTTCCAGGGTCTCGGGGTTCTCGGGGAAGAAGTCGCCGAACTTCTCCATGAACTGCTCGAACTGTGGATCTTCGCCATTGGCCTGCCGTTCGAGCATCTCGTTGAGGCTGGCCAGCATGTCTTTCATGCGCTGCATGTCTTCGGGCGACATGTTCTGCATCGCGCCGCTCATCTGGTCGACGGCCTGCTGCATCAGCTGTTGGCGGAGTTTGTCCATCAACTCTTCGAACCGCTGCGCCGCCTCACCCGACTCGAAGTCGTAGGCCGAGAGTTCGCGCACCTTGCCAGCCAGGTCGCTAGGCATCATGTCGAGTCGGAAGTTGCGATCGGCCGCGGCATCGCGTGCGGCTTGGGCCCGGCGCTCGTCGCCGCTCTGCTCGGCGGCATTGGTGGCGTTCTCGATGGCATGACGCTCTTCGTCGATGATGTCGTCGAGCGCGTCGGCGATTTCGGAGTACACCCCACCGAGGTCGGAGTTGTCGAGCCGCTCTTGGCGTTCGCGCCTCAACTTCTCGAGCATCTCTCGCAAACCCTGCATGCGCTCGCCGTTGCGATCCTTCATGCCCTCTTGCATGAGCCGACGGAGCGCGCTGTTCACATCGCCGTGGTACAGCAGGTCGTCGGTGAGTTCGTCGAACAGTGCTGTGGCATCGAGGTCGAAGCCCTTTTGCGTGCCGTCCCACCGCGAGTACGTGAACCGTGCTGCCATACGCGAACCATAGTGGTTCGGTGAACGCCGTGCAGCGGCGGGGAGACCATCATCGCCGGCGAGGCGGCGCATCTGTGTTCGTGATGGAAAGACACATGCCAATCGCCGGAAGAGCGGTACAGTTCGCCCTGTCATGCGTGTTCCCCGCACCTTCGCCTTCGCCGACCTCACCGGCTTCACGAACTACACCGCCGCGTTCGGCGACGACGCCGCTGGGCGCATCCTCAGCGCGTTCCGGGCCTTGGCCCGCGAGACCGCCAGCGAACGGGGTGTGCGTATCGCCAAGTGGCTCGGTGATGGCTGCATGGTGGTGTCGGTCGAACAAGCCAACGCCATTTCGTTCGCTGTGGAATTGAAGCGCCGCTCGGCCGAGGTGTGCGCGCCACTCACTCTTCGCGTGGGTTTGGCCACCGGCCATGCACTGCTGTTCGAGGGCGACGACTACATCGGCTCGGCTGTCAACATGGCCTCACGTCTGTGCGACATCGCCGGCGACAGTGAAGTGCTGTTGCCCACCATGCAGCTCGAGCGCCTTCCCGAAGGCGTCACCATTGCCCCACATGGTGCGGTCGAACTGCGCGGCTTCCCCGGTTCCATCGACACGGTCGAACTCGGCGGCGTACCGGCAACCACCGCGTTGAACGACACTGGCGAGTTGTGGACTCGCACCCCGTTCAGCTGAACCAGGCAGCCTCTCCCCCCGGCCTCACCGTTGGTGCAGTCGTCGGCGTTCAGCCCGATGCGCTCCGCGACGACCTCGACGCTGCCCGCGACGCTGGGTTCACCCACGTGCGCTACACCGTGAATTGGCTCGAAGCGCAGCCACGGGCCGGTGCACTCGATGGCGGTGTGGTCGAGGCCGTACGTGCCCTGGCCGATGAGGCACGTGCGGCCGGTATGAAGGTGTGGCTCGGGTTGCTCTCGCCCGATGTGCCGCGTTGGTTCGACGACGAGGGCGGGTTCACCGACGACCGCACCGCCGGGCACTGGTGGCCGCGCTGGGTGGAAGCCGCAGCCGATACCTTCGGCGACCATGTGGATGGCTGGGTGCCGTTCGAGGCACCGTTCGCCATGATGCAACGCCTCGCCCCGGGCGATGCCCGTAAACAGGGCGAGGTCATGGCCACGCTCACGGTTGCGTGGCGCGATGCCTGGCGGTTGCTGCACGGCCCACACCCGGTGGCCACATCGCTCGATGTGAAGACCGTGCACATTCCCACCGACGATGTGGTGGCAGCCGACTGGGCTCGGCGCGACGACCAACTGCGGTGGCGTACGTGGCTGCGCGCCATGGCCGACGGCATCGTCACCATTCCCGGCCGCGCCGACAAGGAACTGGCCGATATGGCCGGTTCGTGCAATCAACTCGGCCTGGCCCTCAGCGGAAGCGGCGTGGGCGACCTCGAAGGCGTGCTCCATCGCACCGCGGAGCAAGCCAACGACCTGCCGATGGCCATCACCTATCGACCGATCGGCGCCGATCGCGATGCGCGCGCCGAAGCAGTGAGCGATGTACTGGCCGCCACACAGCGGTTCGCCTCGAGTTTGCCGATCGAGCGCATCACGTTCACCGATGCTCAGGCGGCTGCCAACGCCCTGCGCTGAACTGCGCCACGGCAGCAGCGTCGGCTAGCTCCGGCTGCGGTAGGTGGCGCCGGCCAGCGAGCCGTCTTTGTTGAGCCGCTTCGACAGGTGCAACCCCTCGAGCACGAACTCCACCGCAGCGGCCACTGCGGCCGGTGATTCATCGCCCTTGGTGAGTGCCGCTACCGCAGCGCGCATGGCCGGAATCTGCTCGATGAGACGCGACTGCTCGACCGACGGGACGTCTTCGCCCGTGTGCGCCACGATGCCTTCTTCGAACGCACCGATGACGTCGCGCACGAGGTCGGGGGTGACGCGCTCTTTGTACACGGTGAGCACGGCGCCCTTCACCAGGTTCTCGAGGATCACACCGTCGCGACCCTCTTCGATCGACTCGATCTCGATCTTGCCACCCGACGATGCGGCCAATGCCTCGAGGTCGCACACACGGGCCACCACGCTCTTTTCGCCGGCGCGCAGGCCACGACGCAACGCATTCGCGCCGAGCACTTCGAGGTTGCTCACGCTGAGGCGAACACTCACGCCGCTGCGCTGGTTCACCTGGTTGCTCGAGCGCGCCATCTGGCTGAACGTGGCCACCACGCGCTCGAGGTAATCGGGCACCTCCACGGTGATGCCGCCCACCGACGCGGGGCGAGCCTCTTGGCGCATGATGGCCACTTCGGTATCGGCGTCGAGCGGGTAGTGCGTGCGGATCTGGCTGCCGAAGCGGTCTTTCAACGGGGTGATGATGCGACCGCGGTTGGTGTAGTCCTCGGGGTTGGCGCTGGCCACCAACATGATGTCGAGGGGCAGGCGGATCTTGTAGCCGCGCACCTGCACGTCGCGCTCTTCGAGCACGTTGAGCAGACCCACCTGGATGCGTTCGGCGAGGTCGGGGATTTCATTGATGGCGAAGATGCCGCGGTTGGTGCGCGGCACGAGGCCGTAGTGCAGGGTGAGCTCATCGCTGAGGTAGCGGCCCTCGGCCACCTTGATGGGGTCGACTTCACCGATGAGGTCGGCGATTGACGTGTCGGGGGTGGCGAGCTTTTCGCCGAACCGATCGTCGCGGTGCACCCACGTGATGGGGGTGGCGTCGCCCTGGTCGGCCACCAGTTCGCGAGCGTGCTTGCTGACCGGGTGGTACGGGTCGTCGTTGATCTCGCTGCCCGCCACGATGGGCATCCACTCGTCGAGCAGGCCGGTGAGCGAACGGATCATACGGGTCTTGGCCTGGCCACGCTCGCCGAGGAAGATCACGTCGTGGCCGGCCAGCAGCGCGTTCTCGAGCTGCGGCATGACCGTGTGCTCATAGCCCATCACACCTTCGAACAGGGGCTCACCGGCGGCGATGCGTGTAACGGCATTACGCCTGATCTCTTCCTTCACCGGCAGCGATTCCCAGCCGGCGGCTCGCAACTCGCCGAGGGTGCCGGGCAGGTTGGCTGCCGCGTTGCCGGAGGGGTCGTTCGAGAGCGTCGTCATGGCGGAACCCTATCGCAGCCGATCGCGAGGGTGCCTGTCGCAGACGGGTGTACCGATACGCTGCGGCGGTGGATCTGAGCGGCACCTGGCGTGCACAGCAGGCCGACGACGAACTGCGGCGCAATGCGGTGGGCATCGACTACGACGATGCCGCATGGGCACCCATTCCCGTGCCCGGCCACTGGCGCAACACCACCGCGTTCGCCACGAGCAACGGCCCGCTGCTCTATCGCACCCGCTTCGACCTGCCCATCCCCGCCGAGGGCGAGCGCACCTGGGTGGTCATGGGCGGTGTGTTCTACCAGGCCGACGTGTGGCTCGACGGCGCCTACCTCGGCGACCCCGAGGGCTACTTCTCACCCACCGCGTTCGATGTCACTGCACTCGCCCGGCTGGGCACCGACCATGTGTTGGCCGTGGAAGTGTCGTGCCCCACCCCCGGCGACCCTCGGGCCAAGCGCACCCTCACCGGTGCGTTCCAGGGCACCTTTGCCACGGGCGGCGCCTTCGCCCCGTCGTGGAACCCAGGCGGGCTGTGGCGCCCGGTCGGCGTGGAAACCACCGGGCCGGTGCGTATCGACCGGTGCCGCGTGCTGTGCCGCGATGCCAACGCCAGCCGCGCCCACCTGCGCCTGGCCGCCCGCCTCGATAGCGACCGCGCCTGCCGCGCCACGGTGGCCACCTTGGTCGACGGCATCGTGGTGGCCGAACAAGACCACGCCCTGGCCCGCGGCTCGAACGAGTTCGCCTGGGCGCTCGACATCGCCAACCCGAGGCTGTGGTGGCCGTGGAGCCTGGGCGAGCAGCACCTCACCGACGTGACCGTGCAGGTGTCGATCGACGGCACCTACAGCGACACCTTCACCGTGCGCACCGGACTACGTGAAGTGGCCTTCGACGACTGGGTGCTGTCGGTGAACGGTGAACGCCTCTTCCTGAAGGGCGTGAACGCCGGGCCCTCACACCAAGACCTCGCCACGGCAGCGCCCGCCAGCATCGCCGCCGACGTGGCCCTGGCCCGTGAGCTCGGCCTCGACCTCATCCGCCTGAAGGGTCACATCGCCCGGCCCGAGTGGTACGACGCAGCCGACCAACTCGGTGTGCTCATCTGGCAAGACCTGCCCCTGCAAGACGGCTACGCCCGCTCAGTGCGGCGCCAGGCCGTGGAGCAGGCGCACCGCGCCGTCGACGTGCTGGGGCACCATCCGTCGATCGCCTTGTGGTGTGCCCACGACACGCCCGAACGCGGCGCTGTGGGCCAGCAATTGCCCACCTGGAACAAGACCATCCTCGACCGCTGGGTGAAGCGTGCGCTCGAGAAGGCCGACGAAACACGGCCCGTCATCGCCCACAGCGGTGTGGCGCCGCACCTGCCCCTGCTCGAGGGCACCGACAGCCATGTGCGCCTCGGTTGGGGCGTTGGCGACATCGACGACCTCGGCAAGTTCACCGCCAACCTGCCGCGCATGGTGAGCTTCGTCAGCGAGTTCGGGTCGCAGTCGGTGAGCAACCCGTGCGAGTTCATCGACTCCGACGACTGGCCGCGCCTGAACTGGGCCGAGTTGGCCAGCGAATACGGCCTCGACCTCGCCGCCATGGAACGCCATGTGCCACCGCACCGCTACAGCACGTTCGCTGCGTGGAGCCAGGCCACCCAGCAGTACCAGGCCGAACTGTTGGGCCGGTTCATCGAGCACCTGCGCCGGCTCAAGTATCGGCCCACCGGCGGGTTCTGCCTGAGTTCGCTGGCCGATGCTGCGCCGCTCGTCTCCACCGCCATCACCGATCACCGCCGCCACCACAAACTGGCCTTCGACACGGTGGTCGACGCGTGTCGCCCGGTCATCGTGGTGGCCGACCGCCCGGCCGCCACACTCACCGTGGGCGCCACGGTGGCGCTCGACGTGCACGTGGTGAGCGACCTCCATGTGCCCCTGGCCAACACGCTCTGCACCGCCACCGTGCGCTGGCCCGGCGGCGAACACACCTGGCAGTGGCGCGGCGATGTAGATGCCGACGAGTGCGCTCGCGTCGGCATCATTCGCTTCGTGGTGCCCGATGCTCCGGGCGACCTCGTGGTCGATCTCACCCTCGACGGTGGCGACATCGCCGCCACCAACCGCTACCTGAGCACCATCACCCGCTGACCTTCAGCGAGCCGCACGGGCGGCAGCTCAGATGCGTGCGATGAGTTTGCGGTTGTGCACCTTGGCCTTGCGGTAGTCGGTGTTCATGAGGGCGATCACGTCGATGGAGATCTCCTTCGGACACGCGGCTTCGCACTCGCCGTGGTTGGTGCACGAACCGAAGTACTGGTCCATGGTCTCGACCATGGCCTCGACACGCTTGAAGCGTTCGGCTTGGCCCTGCGGCAGCACGTTGAGGTGGCTCACCTTGGCCGCAGTGAACAAGTTGGCCGCACCGTTGGGGCAGGCCGCCACGCAGGCACCGCAGCCGATGCAGGCCGCCGAGTCCATGGCCGAATCAGCCACCGGCTTGGCCACGGCGATGAGGTTGCCGTCGGGTGCACCACCGGTTTCGGCGGTGATGAAGCCGCCCGACTCGATGATGCGGTCGAACGCCGACCGGTCGACCATGAGGTCTTTGATGAGCGGGAACGCCGACGCACGCCACGGCTCGACCACGATTTGGGCACCCGACGAGAACGTGCGCATGTGCAACTGGCACGTTGCGGTACCGCGCTGCGGACCGTGAGCCTGGCCGTCGATCATGAGCGAGCACGTACCGCAGATGCCTTCACGGCAGTCGTGGTCGAACACCACCGGCTCGCGGTTCTCGGAGATGAGCTTTTCGTTGAGCACGTCGAGCATCTCGAGGAACGAGGCCTCATCGCTGATCGAGTCGATGAGGTAGTTCTCGAAACGACCCTGTTCGTTGGGGCCGTCTTGCCGCCAGATCTTCAGCTTGATGTCGCTGAGGTGACGCGAATGGCCGGCGGGGGTTGATGCGCTCACTTGTAACTCCTCGTGGCGAGATGAACGGCGTCGAACTCGAGCGGTTCGATGTTGCGGATCGACTGCATCGGGTCGCCGGTCCATTCCCACGCGGCAACATGAGCGAAGTTCTCGTCGTCGCGCTTGGCCTCGCCCTCATCGTCTTGGTACTCGGACCGGAAGTGACCGCCGCAGCTTTCGTTGCGCTCGAGCGCATCGCGGCACATGAGCATGCCGAGTTGGAAGAAGTCGTCGACACGACCGGCCTTCTCGAGCGTCTGGTTCACACTCTCGCCGGTGCCGGTGACGCGCAGGTCTTTCTGGAACTCTTCGTAGAGGGCGGGCAGTTCCGACAGTGCCTTCTCGAGGCCCTGTTCGGTGCGCTCCATACCGCAGTAGTCCCAGATGATGTGACCGAGTTCGCGGTGGAAGTAGTCGGGCGACCGGGTGCCCTTGATGTTGAGATAGCCCTGGAACCGCTGGCGGGCCTCGGCCTCGGCAGCCTGGAACGCCGGGTGGTCGGTGCCGGGGGTGGCCTTGTTGAGCATCGGGGCGAGGTAGTTGCCAATGGTGTACGGCAACACGAAGTAACCATCGCTGAGGCCCTGCATGAGCGCCGATGCACCGAGGCGGTTGGCGCCGTGGTCGCTGAAGTTGGCTTCACCGGCGGCGTACAGGCCGGGGATGGTGGTCATCAGTTCGTAGTCGACCCACAGGCCGCCCATGGTGTAGTGGCTGGCCGGGTACATGCGCATCGGCACGTCGTACGGGTTCTCGCCGGTGATGCGTTCGTACATCTGGAACAGGTTGCCGTAACGCTCTTCGATGACGTCTTTGCCGAGGCGACTGATGGCCGCCGAGAAGTCGAGGTACACACCGTTCTTCAGCGGCCCGACGCCACGGCCCTGGTCGATGGCACGCTTGGCTGCACGCGACGAGATGTCGCGCGGGGCGAGGTTGCCGAAGCTGGGGTACAGACGCTCGAGGTAGTAGTCGCGGTCGGCCTCAGGAATCTGGTCGGGCGAGCGGGTTTCGTCGGGGTTGTTGGGCACCCACACTCGGCCGTCGTTGCGCAGCGATTCGCTCATGAGCGTGAGCTTCGACTGGGTGTCGTCGCTCTGCGGAATGCAGGTGGGGTGGATCTGGGTGTAGCACGGGTTGGCGAAGTACGCCCCACGCCGGTGGGCACGCCACGCGGCGGTGACGTTGCACGCCATGGCGTTGGTGGAGAGGAAGAACACGTTGCCGTAACCGCCGGTGGCCAGCACCACGGCATGTGCGGCATGCGACTGGATGGCACCGGTGAGCAGATCGCGCACCACGATGCCGGCGCAGCGACCGTCGACCGTGACCACGTCGACCAGTTCGGTGCGGTTGAACAGGCGCACGTTGCCGAGGCCGATCTGCCGGGCGAGCTGCTGGTAGGCGCCGAGCAACAACTGCTGCCCGGTCTGGCCACGGGCGTAGAACGTACGACTCACCTGGGCGCCGCCGAAGCTGCGGTTGTCGAGCAGGCCGCCGTACTCGCGAGCGAACGGCACACCCTGGGCCACCATCTGGTCGATGATGTCGACGCTCACCTGAGCGAGGCGGTGCACGTTCGATTCACGGGCGCGGAAGTCGCCACCCTTGATGGTGTCGTAGAAGAGACGATGCACCGAGTCGCCGTCGCCCTTGTAGTTCTTCGCCGCGTTGATACCGCCCTGTGCCGCAATGGAGTGGGCACGACGAGGCGAGTCGTGGAAGGTGAACGCGTCGACCTGATAGCCGAGTTCGGCCAGGGTGGCAGCAGCCGAGGCACCTGCCAGGCCGGTGCCCACCACGATGACCTTGAACTTGCGTTTGTTGTTGGGGTTCACCAACTTCATGTCGCTCTTGAACGTGTCCCACTTGTCGGCCACGGGGCCGGCGGGTGCTTTGCTGTTCAGCTCGATGCTCATGTCTGTCTCCTAGACCGATCAGCCGACGATGCCCGCGAGGACAGCGACAGGGAACGACACGTTGCCCACCACCACGATGGTGGCCACGCCGATGGCCAAGCCACGGCGCCAACGATTGAAACGGGGGTTGCTCCAGCCGATCGACTGGAACAGGCTCCAGGTGCCGTGGAACAGGTGGATGCCGAGGGCGATGTTGGCAAGGATGTAGAAGATGGCCACCGGCACTCGGTTGAAGCTGCGCACCACGTTGTCGTACACCTCAGCATGTGCGAACGTTCCGCTGGTGCCGACGGTGTTGACCACACCGAAGGTGAGGTCGAGCAGGTGCCAGATGATGAACAACAGCACGATGATGCCGGTCCAGCGCATGGTGCGGCTGGCGAAGTTGGCCACCTGGTAGTCGCGGGCGCTCTGGTATTTCACCGGCCGGGCCTTGCGGTTGAGTTGGGTGAGCGAGTACGCCGCGTGCAGGTGCAGGCCGAGCATCACGATGAGCCCGCCGCGCAGGATCCACAGCACCACGCCCTTGGGGGCAATGGGGTAGAGCAGTTCGCGCAAGAACTCGGCGTAGTGGTTCAGGTCGGCAGCCCCGAGGTACATCTTCAGGTTGCCGATCATGTGTGCGACGACAAAACCGATCATGGCCACACCGGTGATGGCCATGACGTACTTCTTCCCCACCGCCGTGCTGTAGAGGTCGAGGAGGAACGGCTTGGTGCGCTTCGGACGGATGGCAGTGCCCGTAACGGGGCCGCGAGCCGGAGGCGGAGCGATGGTCTGGGCCATGTGCGAGTGGTCTTTCTTTACGGCGGGTGACGCGGAGTTGAACCGTACTCCTGAGAGTCGGTGGAGGAGAACTTCATCGCAAGGTGCGCGAACGTTTCGTCGGTCACACCAGAAAGTCCCTACACTCGCGTCGTTTGCAACCCAGCGCGTCCGATGTCGTACGTGCCCGAGACAACCCGGAGATCACCGGTGACAGCAATTCTTATAGCCGAAGGCGGCTACCAGCAGTTCGCACTCAAGGGCGGTGAGTGGGCAGTACTGCTCATGTCGGTCGCTGCAGCGCTTGTCGCCATCGGCGTGGGCCTCTTCCTTGCCAAGTCAGTCATGGCCCAAGACGAAGGCTCGCCCAAGATGAAAGAGATCGCCAAGGCGATCCAGGTCGGAGCTTGGGCGTACCTGAAGCGTCAGTTCAAGACGATCGCGGTCATCCTGATTCCGTTGGCGATCATCGTCTTCGTGACATCGAAGGCGATTTCCAAGCCCGACGGATCCACCGCACTGAGCTTCGGTCAGGTTGGCCTGTACCGAACGCTGGCGTTCATCCTCGGCTGTCTGGCTTCGGGCTTCACCGGCTACATCGGCATGACGCTCGCCACCCGTGGCAACGTCCGCACCGCCGCTGCAGCGCTCACCAACAGCATGCCCAAGGCACTCGACGTGGCGTTCCGCACCGGCGGCGTGGCCGGCATGTTCACCGTCGGCCTCGGCCTGCTCGGCGCATCGCTGATCATCATGGTGTTCCAGAACACCTGCTCGGTCATCCTCATCGGCTTCGGCTTCGGTGGATCGCTGCTTGCGCTGTTCCTACGCGTCGGCGGCGGCATCTTCACCAAGGCGGCCGACGTGGGCGCCGACCTGGTGGGCAAGGTCGAAGCTGGCATCCCCGAAGACGACCCCCGCAACCCGGCGACCATCGCCGACAACGTGGGCGACAACGTCGGCGACTGCGCCGGTATGGCGGCCGACCTGTTCGAGAGCTACGAGGTCACCCTCGTCGCCTCCATCATCCTGGGCGTCGCTGCGTTCAAGTCGATCTTCCCGGACGATCCGTCGAAGTGGGTCCTCGGCCTCATGTTCCCGTTGGCCGCTCGGGCCATCGGCGTGATCGGCTCGATCATCGGCATCTTCTTCGTGAAGGCCAAGCCGGGCGAGACCAACGCCCTGAAGCCGATCAACAAGGGCTTCCTCGTTGCCGGTTCGCTCACCCTCATCGGCACCCTGGTGGTTGCGTTGACATATGTCGGTAACGACAAGGGCAGCGTCGGTTGGAAGTGCTTCGGCGCCGTGGCCATCGGCCTAATTCTGGCTCAGCTCATCAGCCGCCTCACCGAGTACTACACCGCCACCCACCACGCACCGGTCAAGGAGATCGCCCAGAGCGCCGAGACGGGGCCGGCGACCGCCATCCTCTCCGGCACCGCCAGCGGTATGGAGAGCGCCGTGTACGCCGTCGTCGCGATTGCGATCGCACTCGGCGTTGCCCTCGTGCTCGGCGGCGGCAACCTGCAGTTCTCCTTCTACATCGTCGCCCTCACGGGCATGGGCATGCTCGCCACAACCGGCATCATCGTGTCGGAAGACACCTTCGGCCCCGTCAGCGACAACGCTGCCGGAATCGCCGAGATGTCGGGCGAGTTCCACGGCGAGCCGGAGCGCATCATGGTCAGCCTCGACGCGGTGGGTAACACCACCAAGGCCGTCACCAAGGGCTTCGCCATCGGTTCGGCTGTCATCGCAGCAGTGGCCCTGTTCGCCTCGTTCATCGAGACGGCTGCTGGCGAGTTGCTGTCGAAGGAAACCATCGACAAGCTCCTCCAGACGCCTCGTGGCATCTTCGACCAGACCATCCTGCAGATCAACGTCGCCGATCCGAAGATCTTCATCGGTCTCCTCATCGGTGGCGCCGTACCGTTCCTGTTCTCGTCGTTGGCCATTCGCGCCGTAGGCCGCACCGCTGGCGTGGTGGTGCAGGAAGTGCGCAAGCAGTTCGCCGACGGCAAGATCATGCGTGGCGAGAAGGACCCCGACTACGGCCCGGTCATCGACATCTGCACCGCTGCTTCGCTGCGTGAACTCACCACCCCGGCGCTGCTGGCAGTGCTCACCCCGGTCATCGTGGGCTTCGGCATCGACTGGCGTGCGCTGGGCGGATTCCTGGCCGCCGTCATCCTCGTCGGACAGCTCATGGCGAACTACCTGAGCAATGCCGGTGGTGCCTGGGACAACGCCAAGAAGTACATCGAGGACGGCAACCACGGCGGCAAGGGCAGCGACCCGTACCGTGCAGCGGTCATCGCCGACACCGTGGGTGACCCGTTCAAGGACACCGCCGGCCCAGCGCTCAACCCGCTCATCAAGGTGATGAACCTGGTGTCGTTGCTGATCCTCCCGGCGATCATCTCGCTCAAGGACAACGACGGCGCCCGCTTCTCGATCGCCGCAGCTGCCTTGGTGATGCTGATGGCATCGATCATCTACTCGGCTCGTCAGTCGAGCACGATCTCTGCGTCGAACTGACCGACGCAGCACATGCTCGCTCTGTTCAACGTCGAAGACTGGTTGTCGCGTGGCGGCCTCGCCATCCTGGCACTCATCGTCTTCGCCGAGAGCGGGCTGCTCATCGGGTTCTTCCTGCCCGGCGATTCGCTGCTGTTCATCGCCGGGTTCTTGTCGTCGGAAGCCGGCAAGCATGTTCTGCCCGCGTTGCCGATCACTGCTGGTGTGGCGTTCCTCGCCGCAGTGATCGGCGACCAGGTGGGGTTCTGGTTCGGGCGCAAAGTGGGGCCGTCGTTATTCGACCGCCCCGAGAGCAAGTTCTTCAACCCGAAGAACGTGGCCCGTGCCAACACGTTCTTCCAGCAGCGCGGGCCGGTGGCCATCGTGCTCGCCCGGTTCGTGCCGGTGGTGCGCACGTTCACACCCATCGTGGCGGGTGTGGCCGATATGAAGTACCGCACCTTCGTGGTGTTCAACATCGTTGGCGGGTTCATCTGGGCGGTGGGCATCACCACCCTCGGCTACTTCATGGGGCAGGTCGACTTCGTGAAGAACAACATCGAACTCGCTGCCGTGGCCATCGTTGCGGTGTCGCTGTTGCCCGTCATCATGGAGTTCCGGCGTCACCGGAAAGCGGCCGCCACCGACCAGCACTGAACCCCGCTCGAGGCGCTTCGCCTCGCGGGACAACCCGGTGCGTCAGTCGCCGGGTGGTGCGACGAAGTCGATGAGACGTTCCACAGCGCCCACCAACTCGGGCCGGAGGTCGGCGAATGAGTGCACCCGGTTCCGCAGTTGCGGCCAGAACCGTGCGGGGTCGACCCCCAGCGCGGCGCACACCCCGTCTTTCCAGGGTTGGCCGCGGGGCACCTGCGGCCAGGCGTCGATGCCCAGCACCTTGGGGCGCACCCCTTCCCACACATCCACGAACGGGTGGCCGGTGATCAGCACGTCGGAGTAGCGACGACCCACATCGGTGGCGAGGCGCTGTTCTTTCGACCCATCCACCAGATGGTCGACCAGCACGCCGAGCCGGCGATGCGGCGCCGGAGCGAACTCACCGACGAGAGTCACGAGGTCGTCGATGCCGTGCATCGGTTCCACCACGATGCCCAGTTCGCGCAGGTCATCGCCCCACACGTGTTCGAGCAGTTCGGCATCGTGACGGCCTTCCACCCAGATGCGGCTCGCCTTGGCAGTGGTGGCGCGCTGCCCGCCGGGGCTGGCGATGGAGCCACTGTTGGTGACGCGAGGGTTCGTAGTGGCCGACGTAGGGGCCGCTCGCACCAACGTGACCGGTTTGCCGTGCACCAGGAAGCCACCGGGCTTGTAGCGGAACAGGCGGGTGGCGCCCTTGCGGTCGCGCAGCGTGACCGCCTCGGCCGTGATGGCCACCACATCGCCGCAGAACTTGGTGGTGGCGTCTTCCACCACCATGCCCATGGCCACCACCACATCGGGGTACCGGGGGCGCTTCTTGTCGGCCTCGAACTCGGCGAGGATGTCGCGTTCGGCGCTCATCGGGGTAACACCGCAACCCACCATCGGGGGTCGCCACCGGGCGCGTGAGTGAGCACCTGCCCCACAGCGGTGCCGTCGTGGCGGCGGTACGGGGCGGCGAGACCGTGGAGGGGAACGGGCATCGCCATCGATGATGGCAGGTAGGCCGCACCCCACTGGTGCACCCGCTCGGCCGGCCCGGTGAAGCGGCACCATCCCTCGGTGAGTTCGATCTGCACATCCACCTCGCCACGCTGGCAGTACCCGTGCACGCCCGGGGCTGGGCGCGGCGACAGTTCGCCAGCCGGCGCGGTGGCGTACCACTCGACATCGAAGGTCACGGGGGCGAGGTCGCCCATGGCCCGCCGACACGCTTCATCGGGGTCGTCGAGCAACACCCCGTGCGCCTCGTTGCCAAGGCTCCACTGGGTGAACGGCACATCGCAGTCGTGCCCCGCCCACATCTCGGGTGGCTTCAGCTCGAGTCCGGCGCGCAGGCCCACACCGTCGAGTTCCTCGATGTATAGATACGGCTCACCTTCACGCACCAAGCCCGCCCAGTAGTCGAAACGCTGGCCCCGCAACTCGAGCCCCACGTACACCCCGGCCGTTCGCTGCGAACCATCACTCGCTTCCAGCACGCCACTCCCCCACCACCACCATGCCTCCACCGCAGCATCGGCGTGGCGTGCTTCATCGGCGGGGCTCCACCGGCCGCGCAGTTCGTTCACGGAAGCGGCGAGTAGTAGGGCCCCTCGTCGGTGACGCCCCCGTTGTCGCCTTCCATCATCGACACCATCTGATACAGCATCGGATCGATGTCGCGAGGCACGGCCCAATCGAATTCGTCGGCGATACCGGCCTCTTGGGCGAAGGGCCGCAGGAAGCTGAAGTACACGTATGCACCGCAGCGGATCTTCTCGTCGCGGGTCATGGCGGCGATAGCCCGGTAGTGCGCCGATTGCGCCTTGCGCACCGCAGCCACGATGCCGTCGAGTTCGTCGAGCGAAACCGGGGTGAGCCCACCGCCATCGGTGGTGTACAACCCGAACCCCACGAGGTGGTCGAGGTAGTCCTCGGGCGTGGTGTTACTGGTGCCGAAGTCGGTGATGCGGTCGATGCTCACACCTTCGAGCACCAGCGCAGCCGTGAGGTTCTGGTACGGCACGGCGGCCGCCACCTCGCTCCACGCGAAGTCGCTGTGGGCCATCTGGTAGTAGTCGCGCACCAACAGCACCCGACCATCGGGCAGCTCGTACGGGCCCGTGTCGCCCGTGCCCACGCGTGTGTCGAAGTAGAGCAGGAACAGGTAGCTCACCAAGGTGGCGTTGAAGCGCTTGATGCGCGCCCGCTCATCGTCGCTGGGCGCAACGGTGCCCGCCAGCAGGGTGTCGATCACATCGCCGGGGTATGGGGTGACCGTGCCGGTGTCCCACGCCTGCCGGGTGCCGTCACCACGGAACGCTGTGGCGGCACGTTCCCAGAAATCGGCGATGGTGGCGAGATCGGACACATCGTTGGCTTTCACCGGTTCGACGAGTTCGAACACCTTGCGCCCCACGAGCGGCAGGTTGGCGATGCTCCACAGATGCACGGTGTTCACTCGGCACCCGGGCCGGCGCGCCCGGCGGCCGATCTCGTCGGCCGCCATCACTTCGTCGATGCGGCGCATGATGTCGGGATAGCGCAGCAGTGCCTCGATGCACGCCACGACGATGTATGCGCTCACCGGGATGAGCTTGCTCTCGAGCGATGTGCGTTCTTCGGTGAGTTGCCGCGAAATGTTCGAGTGGTACGCCAGCCAACCGTCGACGTATTGGCGGCGCAGTTCGTGGTATTGGCTCGAATCTCTGTCAGCCACGGACGACCCCTTGTTCACCGCTGCAGTCGACCTCGACCTCGCTGCCATTGGCCGGTTCGGGCCCATCGAACACGGTGCCCATGATGCAGGGCACCTGGAACTCGCGACTCACGATGCCGATATGGCTGCGCGGTGTGCCACCAGTACAGATGACCGCCGCGAGTTCGTGGTAGATCGGCGCGAGGAAGGTGGCTCCGGCATCGCGCACCAGGCCCACCACACCCTCGGCACCGGTGTCCATGAGGGCCAGTACATCGTCGGGTGATTCGATCGCCAGGAAGCGCCCGCGCACCGGCGAAGCATCGAACACCTTGGTTCCACGACCGATTGTCTGCATGATCAGGCAGACTAGGCGGCTGTGGTTCGATATCTCAGCTTGGAATGGCTCGACGCACTGATGACCGAGGTGGCCGCGCGGCCCGCCGTGGCTGCGGCAGGGCGTGAACACATCATCGGTGTCACCCAGGTGGTCACTGCCGGCCCCGAGGGCGATGTGATCTACCACCTGCAGTCCGACCCCGACCATGGCGTGAGCTTCGGCGCTGGCGGCGCCTTTCCCGAAGATGTGCGCATGGAACAAGACTGGGACACTGCCGTAGGCGTGGCCACTGGCGCGCTCAATGCCCAGGAAGCGTTCATCACCGGGCGTATCCGCCTCACCGGCGATCAGGCCAAGATGCTCGAGGCGCAACCGCTGTTCGGTGCCCTGTCGCCCGTATTCAACGCCGTGCGCGAGCGCACCGACTACCGCTGAGGCCACCAGCCGTGCCTGAACTACCCGAGGTACAGGCCCACGCCGAACGGCTCTCCGCAGCATTCGCCGGTGCGGTGCTCGAGCGGTTCGTACCCATCACCTTCACCGCCCTGAAGACCGCTGTGCCGCTACCCGAGCGGGCGTACGGCGCGTCACTCACCTCGGTGGGGCGAGCCGGGAAGTATCTCCTGCTGCAGTTCGCCGTCGCACCAGCGCCCGGCACCCCTTCGCCCATCACGTTCGTGGTGCACCTCATGCAAGGTGGGCGTTTGGTGGTCGACGACAAGCAGTCGGCCAAACCGCGCAACGGGCAGGCACGCTTCGTCTTCGCCGACAGCCGGGCATTGCTGCTCACCGAAGCGGGCCGCGAGCGCAAAGCGGGGGTGTGGTGCGTGGAAGGCGACGCGCTGACCCAAGCTCCGCTCGACCGCCTTGGCCCCGATGCGCTGGCCCTCGACACCGATGGCCTCGCCGCGGCATTCGCCGCCCACTCGATGCGCCTGCACACCTTCCTGCGCGATCAACGGCTCATCGCCGGTATCGGCCGCATGCTGGCCAATGAGGTGTGCCACCGCGCCCGTGTGTCGCCGTTCGCATCCACCGGCAAGCTCGGGCCCGCGGGCACCGCCGCCGTACACGAAGCGATCCACGGCTGTATCGAAGACGCGCTGGCCTACGAACGCACCCGCACCGACATGAGCTCGTCGGCCGATCGCCCCGGTGCGGTGCATGGCCGGGTGGGCCAACCCTGTACCACCTGCGGCAGCACCATCGCGTCGGTCACCTACAGCGGCTACACCGTGGCCTACTGCCCCACCTGCCAAACCGGTGGCAAGGTGCTGGCCGACAACACCACCTCCCGCTTCGTGAAGTAGCCCATCCGACTCGGATACGGTGAGGGGGGTATGCCGATCCATTTGCGTGCTGAACCGTCC
>JBAXQV010000009.1:0-31226 GCA_037131575.1 Actinomycetota bacterium | reverse complement strand
CTCAGCGAACCGACCCTGGTGATCGTGCCGTGGCACGACGACGTGGTCGACCCCATCGGCTTCGACCCTCGGTCCACCTACGTGGAGTTGTTCTGGCTGAACGTGCTCGGCCCCACCGCCACCTGGCTGTTGCGACGCATGGCGCTCGGCCTCGACCAGTACCCGGGCGGCTACGAACTCGACCTCGCCGAAACGGCGAAGGCACTGGGCCTCGGGTTCATCCCCGGTAGCAACAACCCGTTCAGTCGGGCGATGCAACGCTGTGTGTTGTTCGGCGTGGCGCAGCCCATCGCCGGTGGGTTGGCCGTTCGCCGACGCATCCCGCCCGTAGCCACCCGCCACTTGCAGCGCATGCCCGACTACCTTCGCCACGCCCACGCCGCGTGGAGCAGGCAACCCGCCAACACCGACGCGCGCGACCACACCCGCGCTCGCGTGCTGGCCGACGCGATGGTGACGGTGGGCGACGACCCCGATGTGATCGAACGGCAACTGCTCGGGTTAGGCGTGAACCCCAACCTGGCCATCTCCGTGATGAACGCCGCCCTTGCCCACATGCGCACAGAGATGGCTGGATAAGGTCGCGACGTGTTGAGCAGCGTCACAACCACCACCACGCTCAGCCCGATCGTGGCTCGGATTCAGCACAACTCAGGCACCATCGTGCTGGTGCTGCTGGGCATCGCCGCGGTGGGGATGCTGGTGGTGATCAGGCGGGTGCGCCGCCTACGCCGTCAGCGCGCCGAGAACTGAGTGGCGAGGTCGATGAGCAGGCGGGTGCCGTAGCCGGTGGCGCCACGCGAGTTCCAGCCATCGTCGGAGTCGACGTCCATGGGGCCGGCGATGTCGAGATGCGCCCACGGGGTATCGCCCACGAACTCGGCGAGGAACAGCGCGGCGGTGATGGCGCCGCCGTAGGGACCACCGATGTTGCGCATATCGGCCACGTTCGAGTCGAGCAGCTTGCGGTACTCGCGAGCCAACGGCAGTTGCCACAGCTTCTCGTCGGTGCGATCGGATGCCGCCTTCACCTGGTCGATGAACGGCTGATTGTTGCCGAGCACACCGGCCATCTTCGGGCCGAGCGCGGCAACGCAGGCGCCGGTGAGCGTGGCGATGTCGATGATGGCGTCGGGCTTGGCCTCCACACCGAGCGACAGGCCATCGGCCAACACGAGGCGACCCTCGGCATCGGTGTTGTGAATCTCTGCGGTCTTGCCGTTGCGGAACGTGAGCACATCGCCGAGCTTCAGCGCGCTGCCCGATGGCATGTTGTCGGTGCACATGAGGTAGCCGGTGACCTGCGCCTTGCATTTCAACGCCTTCAACGCACCCATGGTGGCCAGCACGGCTGCAGCACCGCTCATGTCCATCTTCATCTTGGCGTGCATGGCGTCGCTGGGCTTCAGGCTGATACCGCCCGAGTCGTACATGACACCCTTGCCCACCAACACCAGGTGACCCGAGGGGTTCTTCGGTGTGTAGGTGAGGCGCACCATGCGCGGCGGTTCGACACTGCCCTTGTTCACGCCGATCATGCCGCCGCAGCCCATGGCGTCGAGCTGGTCGCGGTTGAACACCTCGACGCCGATACCGCTGGCGTTGGCCACCTCGACAGCCTTGTCGGCCATCTTGCGTGCCGTGAGATACGCGGGCGGCGTGTTGGCCAGGTCGCGAGCCAACCAGGCTGCACCGGCGGTGACGCTGCCGCGCTCGGCACCTGCTGCAGCAGCCTTGGCATGCTTGTCGCCCACCACCAGGCTGAGCGCGGTGAGGGTGGATGCACCCGAGGTGTCGGTCTTCAAGCCGATGTACTTGTACGCCGCCAACAGGGCACCTTCGACGACCACCTGCGCAGCAGTCTTGGCATCGACACCATCGACATCGGCCAACGAGGTGGCCAGCACCGCACGCTTACCGGCCGCACGCACGAATGCCGCAGCGACGTTGCGCAGGCCGTTGGCACGGATGTCGCCCGGGGCACCGATGCCCACCGCCACCACCGTGGGCCCGTCGCTGGCGGGCACCACGAGCACCTGGCCCTCTTTGCCCTCGAAGCCATGCGCAGCGAGCGCGGCACGGCTGAGACCCACCTGGCGGGGCACTGGACCCGTGGTGGCCACGGGGATGCCCACGGCCTCGGCAGCGCGTGGGGTTGACCTGACGACTTCGACGTTCACGTTCATGGCTGACAAGTCTGCCAGAGCGGTGTCACACGTCGCGTGCTGCGAGGCTGGTTCCTTCGTTCCAACGCGCCATGGTCCACAGCAGGTCGCTCAGGCGGTTCAAATACGGCACCACGAGGCTGGGGGCTTCAGCGGCAACGATCGACAAGCGCTCGGCCCTGCGCACCACCGTGCGGGCCAGGTCGAGCCAGGCCGACACCACGTTGCCGCCGGGCACCACGAACTCGGTGGGGTGGGTGAACTCTTCGTCGAGCGAATCGATGGTGGTTTCCAAGGCGGTGACCATGTCGGCCGTCACGGCGCTCAGACCGGGCTGCAGCTTGTGTCGGTTCTCGGGCAGCGTGGCCAATTCGGCCATGAGCACCCAGAGGTCGCGCAGGATGGGCACCAGGATGGTTTCCACACGACTGCCGAGCGCAGCGTGAGCGCGGGCCAGGCCGAGCACCGCCTGGGCCTCATCGACCGTGCCGTATGCGGTGGGCAGCGTCGAATCCTTCGGCACCCGCCCGCCGTAGAACAGTCCGGTCGTACCGTCGTCGCCGGCCTTGGTGTAAATGCGTTCGCGGGGCATCGATTCAACCTAGCCAGGAACGGCTCAGTGTGCGACGGCGAGCGGCGATTCGAGGTTGTCGAACTCGCGCCCGTCGATGACGGTTCGCCAATCGCTTCGTACGCGAGCCATGACCAGCATCACTGCCATCATCGCCACCGCACCGAGGCCGAACGCCCACCGCAACGAGGCGGCGTCGCCGATGATGCCCACCAGTAACAGGCCGACGCCATATGCCGACCCCTGGCACGCTTGGGTCATGGCCATCACGCGGCCACGGCTCGCCGGTGGCGCATCGCGCTGCACGATGGCGGTGACCGTGACGAACGTTGCCGCAGCGGCACCGCCGAGAGGCACGATGATGAGGAGCGCTGCCAGGCGACTGGGTGCGAGCGCGAACCCGAGCAAGAGCAACGTCACCGAGAACAGCACACCCGGAAGCAACGTCGAGCGCCGACGCGTGCGCGCCAGCATGGTGACCGCCACACCGCCCACGATGGCGCCGATACCTTGCGCCGCACTGAACGCACCAGCCAACGACGTGCCGCCGTCGAACACGGCGCGGGCGTAGATGGGCATGAGCCCCATGAACGGCACGATGGTGATGTTGTAGAGCATCAACGTTGACACCACGTACCAGCACCCCTTGGTGTGACGCAGTGCCTGCCAGCCACCCACGAACCGTTCGACGATCGACCCATCGTCGCCGGGGGGAATGAAGTGCTGCTTCACCAGCCACACCGCCGATGCCAACACGATGAACGTGGCCGCATTGAACGCAACCGTCCACGGTGCGCCGATGGTGAGGGCCAGTAGCGAACCGAGCAACGGGCCGATGATGCGCCCCGCGTTCCACGAATACACACCCAACGACACCATGGCCATCAGTTCGTCGGCCGGCACCAGATCGGGCAACATCGCCGAGTAGGCGGGGGCGCCCACAGCACCGGCTGCCGAGGCAACCAGGATGAGCGCGGCCAGCACCGCGGGTGTGCGCACACCCGAACCGAGCACCACGGCCAGCACACCGGTCACCGTGGCCTGCACCATGAGGGCCACACCGAACACGGTGCGTCGATCGAACCGGTCGGCGAGCAGGCCGCCGATGGGCGAAGCAAGACCCTGCGGGGCGAAGGTGGCGATGGCCACCAGAGCTGTTTGCACGGCGGAGCGAGTGTCGGATGCCACCAGACTGCCCACCACGATGAGCTGCACCCACGTGCCGATATCGGACACCACCGCTGCGGTCCACAGCAGGCGCACCGATCGATGGCGGAGGGGTCGGAAGGGATGGTTGCTCACAGCAACCATCGAGACTATCTGTGGGTCGTTGGGCACACCCCGTCAATCAGCACTCACCCTCCGTGCCATCTGACACCCCACCAGATAGGGTTGTTGCAGAGCCGGGCTGCTGCCGCCCCCGCCGTTCGAGTCGGTTCCCGACACCCTCGCGGCAGGCTGGAAGAGGATTTGTCATGCCCGCCCCCCAATCGAACCGTTCGTCTGCCGCGCCCTCACGGGGCGGCACCCGAGCGGGCACTCCCCCGTCGCGCCCGGCGCGGCCAGGTCAATCGTCCGCCAAGCCCGGCCAGTCATCCGCGAAGAAGTCAGGGCAACCTGCGGGCCAGCGTTCTGGCCAACGCCGCGATCAACGACCCCGTTCGACTCAGCCCGCATCCACGCCTGCAGCGCCGCAGATCGAGTGGAAGCATGTGGCACCTGCCGAGGCGTTCGTCGCCCTCGGTGTGCCGACCGTGCTCGCCCAGGTGCTCGCCGCGCAAGGGCTCACCGAGCCGTTCGCCATCCAGAGCGTCACGTTGCCCGACTCGTTACAGGGCCGCGATGTGCTCGGCCAAGGCCGCACCGGCTCGGGCAAGACCCTCGCCTTCGCGCTTCCCCTCGTGGCCCGCCTCGCCGCAACCCCGATGCGCCCCACCCCGGGCCGTCCGCGTGCCCTCGTGCTGGTGCCCACCCGTGAACTGGCCAACCAGGTTGCCTCGGTGATCGATCCCTTGGCCCGCGCCTGCGGCCTCAGCACGGTCGCTGTGTTCGGTGGTGTCGGGCATGGCCCGCAACGAGCTGCATTCGAGCGAGGCGTGGAAATCGTGGTGGCCTGCCCCGGCCGCTTGCTCGACCACATGCAGGCCCGCGACGTGAGCCTCGATCGAATCGAGATCTGCGTGCTCGACGAAGCCGACCACATGGCCGACCAAGGCTTTCTCCCCACGGTGAAGCGCATCCTCGACGCCACCCCGCAGCACGGGCAACGCATGCTCTTTTCGGCCACCCTGGCCGGCGGTGTCGATGCGCTCGTGGGCCGCTACATGAACGACCCCGTGTCGCATGCCGCCGAGGTGGAAGCACCCGTACTGCTCGACCACCGCGTGCTCGTGATCGACGACGCCGAACGCATCAACACCGTGGCCGGCTTCGCCCGGCAAGGCCGTGTGGTGGTGTTCACCCGCACCAAGCACCGCGCTCGCCAGTTGGCTGCCAAGCTCACGGCCATGGGCATCGGTGCTGTCGATTTGCACGGCAACCTGTCGCAGAACGCCCGCGAGCGCAACCTCGCCGCCTTCTCGAACGGCACGGCAACCGCTCTCGTGGCCACCGACATCGCTGCCCGTGGCATCCACGTCGACGATGTGCCCTTGGTGCTGCACGCCGACCCGCCCATCGAGCACAAGGCCTATACACACCGCTCGGGTCGTACGGCCCGCGCTGGTTCGGCCGGCACCGTCATCACCATCGCTTCACCCGACCAGGTGGCCGAGGTGCGTTCGCTGCTGCAGCGCGCAGGGGTCACCGCCGAGTGGGCCGGTATCGCCGTCAACTCATCGGGTGGGGCTCGCCCGGCTCGCTCGAGCCGCCAACCCGGCCGCCCTGGTGGCCGTTCGGCGGGGCGACCGGCTGGGCCTTCAGCCAGGCGTCGGTGAGCGCCGCGTAGCGGCCACCCAAGGCCATCAACTCGTCGTGCGTGCCGTATTCCACGAGGCGCGCATGATCGACCACGGCGATGCGGTCGGCGCGGCGCACGGTGCTGAGCCGATGCGCCACCACGATCACGGTGCGCCCACTCATGAGGAACTCGAGTGCCCGCTCGACGATGGCCTCGGTGCCCGGGTCGAGGTTGCTGGTGGCTTCGTCGAGCACCAGCACTGCAGGGTCTACCAGCGCGGCGCGCGCCAGCGATACCAGTTGGCGCTCGCCGGCGCTGAGCCGCGACCCGCGCTCGCGGACCTCGGTGTGCAACCCCTCGGGTAGCTCTTCGAAGCGCTCGAGTACGCCGATGGCGTCGAGCGCCGCCGCCACCTCGGCATCGGTGGCGTCGGAGCGAGCCACCCGAATGTTGTCGAGCACCGTGCCACCGAAGAGGAACCCCTCTTGCGGCACCACCACCACCCGCTCACGCAACGATGCGAGCGACGCCACACGCAGGTCGATCTCGCCGAAGGTGACGAACCCGTCGGTGGGGTCGTAGAGACGCGAGAGCAACTTCGCCAGCGTGCTCTTCCCTGCACCGGTCGGCCCAACGAGCGCCAGCCGTTCACCGGGCTCGATGCGTAGGCTCACGTTCGCCAGCGCGCGGCGTTCGGCGCCGTCGTAACGGAACGAGAGGTCGTGTGCTTCCACCACACCCGTGGCGGGAAGTTCCACCGGCTGCGGATGCTCACCCACATCGGGCTTGGCGTCGATGATGGCGTAGAGCTTGTTCAGTGACGCGGCAGCCGACTGCACGGTGTTGTACAGCTGCGACAGCTGTTGGATGGGGTCGAACAGGTTTCCCAGCAGCAGCACGAACGCCGTAACGGTGCCCACGCTCACGGTGCCGCGGTGGGCCAGCCAACCGCCGACGCCCACCATGAGCGCCACGGCGAACACGCCCACGAACTCCACGAAGCCGAAGTACCACACGCTGATCTTCACGGCCTTCATGTTCGAGTCGTACAGCGCACGGTTGTTGGCGAAGAACCGACGGGTCTGCTCGCCCTCGCGGTGGTAGGCCTGAATCACTCGCACCCCGGCGATCGACTCTTGCAGCGTCGACAGGTTGTTACCCACCTTGTCGCGCACATCGAGGTAGGCCTTGGCCGACTGTCGTTGGAACTTCACCGAGGCCACGATCACCAACGGCAAGATGAGCATGAGGCTCAACAACAACTGCCAACTCGTGGCAACCATCACCACGATGGTGACCACGAACAACAAGATCGCGCTCACGAACTGCAACAGTCCCCACTGGATGAGCTCGGCCATGCTCTCGATGTCCGACGTCATGCGGGCCACCAACACACCGGCCTTGTTGCGGTCGTAGAACGCCATCGACTGCGCCTGCAAACGCTCGAACACGCGCACGCGCAGGTCGCGCAAGAAACCCTCGCCCGCGGTGTTGATCGCCAGATACTGCAACCGCGATGCGACGTAGCTGATGATGACGATCACCACGTAGGCGATGACACACAGGTTGAGTACGCGCACATTGTGCTTCGCGAGGCCGTGGTCGGTGGCGATGAGCACCAGCACCGGGCCGGCCACGGTGCACAACGTGACGATGGTGACATACGCGATGGCCCGCCACACCGTGGCACGGTAGGGCTCGGCGAATTCGAGCGACCGGCGCACCACGTTGCGCGCCTGGTCGCGGTCGAGGCGGTCTTCATCGCTCACCGCGGCGGCCCACATGTCAGCTCACCGCCTGTTCCACATCGTCGTCGTCGGCGGCGAGCGCGGCGAGCACCTCGCGATAGCGCGGGCTGGTGGCGAGGAGTTCATCGTGGGTGCCGCTGGCGGCTACGCGCCCGCGGTCGATGAGCACCACGGTGTCGGCCAGCGCAATGGTGCCAGCTCGATGGGCGATGACGAGTGTGGTGCGGCCGCTCATGACGGTGGCCATGGCTTCACGGATCTCGTGTTCCTTCGACGGGTCGACCGCGCTGGTGGCATCGTCGAGCACCAACACGCGTGGGTCGGCAACGATGGCTCGGGCGATGGCGATGCGTTGGCGCTGGCCGCCGCTCAGCGAGAACCCACGTTCGCCGATGAGTGTGGCGTAGCCATCGGGGAGGCGTTCGATGAACTCATGGGCACCGGCCAACCGGGCGGCGTGCTCGACGTCGGCCTGCGGTGCATCGGGCCGAGCGAAAGCGATGTTCGCTCCCACGGTGTCGTTGAACAAGAAGGTGTCTTCGAACACGATGCCCACGGCGCCACGAAGCTGAGCCAACGTGATGTCGCGTACGTCGACACCGTCGATGGAGATACCGCCTTCTTGAACGTCGTAGAAGCGTGTGAGCAAGCGAGCGATGGTCGACTTACCGCTGGCGGTTTCGCCCACCAGTGCCACCGAACTCCCAGCGGCGATGGAGAGTTCGAAGCCGTCGAGCACCGGGTTCGCCGAGTCGTAACCGAAGCGCACCCCACGGAAGCGCACTGCACCATGCGGTTCGGCGGTGGGCAGCGGCACGGGCTTGGGTGGGTCGACCACGGCGGGCGTCACGGTGAGTACCTCGTTCACGCGCAACAGGGCGGCCGCGGCGCGCTGGGCAAAGGCCACAGTCATGCCCAGGTTGCGCAAGGGGAAGATGAGCAGCCCGATGTACTGCATGAACTCGATCATCTGCCCCAGCGTCATCGTGCCGTCGATCACCCGATGACCGGCCATGCCGAGTACGGCGATGAGCCCGAGGTTCGGTAAGAGGTCGAGTGCGGGAAGAAAGGCACTGCGCACCCGGGCGGCCTTCAACGAGACGTTGCGGATGTCGTCGGCCTCTTCGCGCAACTTTGCGGCCCGCACACGTTCGGCACCGAAGCCCTTGATCACCCGGATACCGGCTACCGACTCTTCCACCACCGTGGCCAACTGCGCCTGCTCGGCCTGCACGGCCAACACAGCCGGGTGGATGTTGCGCGAAAAGCGTTGCGCCAGCACGTTCACTGCGGGCAGCGGCGCGAGGGCCACCAGCGCGAGCAGCGGTTGCGAGGTGAACAGAACCACCACCACGGCGATCACCATCGCCAACTGCGACATGGTGATGGGGATGTTCACCACGAAACCCTGGATCTGGGTGAGATCGCTCGACGCGCGGCTCATCAACTGCCCGGTCTGAGTGCGGTCGTGATACCCCACGTGCAGGCGCATGATGTGTTCGAAGATCTGCTCGCGCAGCAACGTCTCGGTGAGCCGGCTTTCACGGAAGGCCGCCAAACGACGTAATCCGGCGAACACACCCGCCACCACTGCGGCGATGGCGATGAGTCCCGCCCAGAAGGTGAGCGACCCGCTGCCGTTGACACCGCGGTCGATGGCCGCCCGCGTGAGGCGGGGCACGAGGACCTTGCCGACGCTCCACGCCAACCCCACAGCCACACCGAACAGCAGGCCGCGTCGCTGCCGCTTGAGCACACTCCAGAGCAGCGGCCACCCCGAGGGTGGAGCAGGCTGCGCAGTGGTCGACACGGCTGCCGACTCTACGCGGCCCAACAGGAAATCTCCGCGTTCGAGCGGTGTGTGCAGGTGGTTTAGCCTGCCGTCATGACCGCACTCGAAGATCGTCCAGAAACAAGCCCGTTCCTCACCGGCATGTACGCACCGGTGGTCGACGAACTCGATGTACACGCCCTCGAAGTGACCGGCCAGATTCCGGCGCAACTGTCGGGCGTGTACATGCGCAATGGTGCCAACCCACAGTTCGCTCCGAGCGGCCGGTACCACTGGTTCGACGGCGACGGCATGGTGCACGCGGTGTATCTCGACGGCGGCACGGCCCGCTACAAGAACCGCTGGATCGAAACACCGGGCCTGCGCCACGAGCGGGCCGCCGGCCAGGCGCTGTTCGGCGGCATCTTGAACTTCCAGTTCCCTCCCGCCGAACTGATGGAAGAGTGCGGCATCTTCAAGAACGCCGCCAACACCAACATCATCACCCACGCCGGAAAGTACCTCGGCCTGTGGGAAGGCGGCTGGCCCAGTGAGATCACCCGCGAACTCGACACGGTGGGCCTGGTGAACTACGACGGCAAGCTCACCGGTGCCATGACGGCGCATCCGAAGTGGTGCCCAGAAACCGGTGAACTGATGTTCTTCGGGTACGACCCGGTGGCCGGGCCTCCGTTCCTTCGGTATCACGTGGCCGACAGCAGCGGCGCGCTCACCCACTCGACCGAGGTGGAACTCCCCCGCGGCGTGATGATGCACGACTTCCTCACCACGCGGAACTACTCGCTGTTCTTCGACCTGCCCGCCGTGGTGGCAGCCACCATGTCGGGTGAGTCGATGTGGCAGCCCCAGCACGGTGCGCGTATCGGTGTGATCCCGCGCCATGGCGATGGCTCGACGGTGCGGTGGTTCCCCATCGACCCGTGCTTCGTGTTCCACTTCCTCAACGCGTGGGATGACGGCAACACCATCGTCGCCTACGGATGCCGCATGCCCGGCATCGACCTCGACTTCGAGTCGCGTAGCGACGACATGGCAGCAGCCCCAAGCACACCGGGCATCGGTATGGCCAAGTGGACCATCGACCTCGCCGCGGGCACCTGCCACGAAGAACTCATCAGCGATCTGCGCAGCGACTTCCCCCGCCTGCACGACGACCGGCTCGGCCTCTCGCATCGCTACGGCTACGCGTCGGCAACGCTCGACGGGCCGATGTCGCTGAGTTTCAACGGCATCGTGCGCTACGACCTCGAGTCGGGCAGCGAACTCACCTACGCATTCGGCGAGGGCACCTCCATTGGCGAAGCGGTGTTCGCCGCCGACCCCGATGGCTCGGCCGAGAACGACGGTTGGCTCATGGTGTACGCCACCGACCTGGCCACCTTGCGCACCGATCTATGCATCATCGACGGCCGCGACATGGCTGCCGGCCCCATCGCCCGCGTGCACCTGCCCCGGCGTGTGCCGGCCGGGTTCCACGGCAACTGGATGCCGTCGCGCTGAGCTGTTGACCCCTCTCACAGCACCAACTACGCTTTCTCTCCACACGGAGAGAAAGCGAGTGGGGCATGGCGCTGACATCACTATTGGATCTGCAGTTGGCGGTGCCTGCACCGAGCGACCTCGAGGCATTCTGGGTTCGCCGCGGCATGCAGGTCACCGCACCCGGTGTGCTCGGCACTGCCGACCGCCCGTCGCAACTGCGTTTGCGTGAAGGCGCGTATCGGCACGTTGCTGAAATGCGTGTGGCATGCGAGACCGAAGCCGAACTCAGCCAGATCGCGGCCCGCCTCGCCGATCTCGGCGTTGCCTCCGAGCAGGGCGATGGGTTCCTTCGCTGCGCCGACCCGGTACTCGATCACGACGTGATCGTCGAAGTCACCGCAGCGACGCCCATCACCGAACCGGCCCATCAACCGCTCAACATTCCGGGTCGGGCCGATCGCCTCGACCGCCGTTCACCGGCGTGTCTGGGCCTCGCACCACAGGCCCCGCGCCGCGTGGGGCATGTGGTGTTCGGCACCACCGATGTGGAAGCGAGTCGCGCCTTCTATGTGGATGGTCTCGGCTTCCGGGTGTCCGACTCGTTCGGCACGTTCGCCTACTTCCTCCGCTGCTCCACCGACCATCACAACATCTTGTTGGCGCCGTCGCAGGTGCCCGTGATGAACCACTACGCCATGGAGATGGACGACGTCGACGCCATCGGCCTCGCCGGCGGCCAGATCACCACCGAGAACCCCGACGCCAGCATCGCCGGTATCGGCCGACACGTGGTGGGCGCCAACATGTTCTGGTACCTGCTCGACCCAGCCGGAGGCATGTTCGAGCTCTACACCGACATGGATCGCATCACCGACGACGAGACGTGGGCTGCCGAGCAATTCCGTGACGACTGGGACCCGTTCACCGTGGCCGCCTGGAACTCCACCGGCATCAAGGCCGACTTCTTCGAACCGGTCGACATCGCTGCCATCGCCAAGGCGCGCGAAGTCGCGGGGCGCTGACGTGGACCTCGGCATCCGCGGCCGCACCGCCATCGTGTGCGGCTCGAGCAGAGGTCTGGGTCGGGCGTGCGCCGAATCGCTGGCGCGCGAGGGTGTGCACATCGTGCTCAATGGCCGCACGGCCGACACGCTGGAAGCCACCGCGGCACACATCGCGTCCACCTACGGGGTCACCGTCACGCCAGTGCTCGCCGATGTCGACACCGACGAAGGCCGGGCCGCGCTGTTGGCCGCCTGCCCCCAACCCGACATCTTGGTCACCAACAACAACGGGCCCCGGCCGGCCGACTTCGTCACCATCGACGCCGATGCATGGCGTGCCGCGCTCGAGTCGAACATGCTGGCGCCGATCTTGCTGGTGCAAGCCGTCATCGGGCCGATGCGCGAGCGCAAGTTCGGTCGCATCGTGAACATCACCTCGGCCATGGTGAAGTCGCCGCAACCACCAATGGTGCTGTCGATCGGTGCACGTACCGGCCTCACCGGCGTGATGAAGGCACTGTCGAAGCAAGTGGTGTGCGACAACGTCACCATCAACAACCTGCTGCCCGAACGGTTCGACACCGACCGGCAGCGGTACATGGCCGACATGGTGATGAAGTTCACGGGCGTCACCTATGAGGAGGCTCGGGCCCAGCAGGTGGCATCCATCGCCGCCGGCCGCCTGGGCGAACCGGGCGAGTTCGGCGACATGTGTGCCTTTCTCTGCTCGGCACAGGCGGGCTACCTGAGCGGCCAGAACATCCAACTCGACGGCGGCAGTTACGAAGGGCTCATCTGATGGCTGCTCGGTCACTTCCCACCGACACTGTTGCCCTCGTCGTGGGCGGCGGCCCGGTGGGCCTCATCATGTCGGCACTGCTCCGCGCGCACGGCATCGACCACGTGGTCATCGAGCGGCGCGGCGATGTGCAGGCGGCACCGGCGGCACATGTGGTGAACGCACGTACCTTCGAGATCATGCGCTCGGCCGGCATCGACATGGACGCAGTGTGGGCCATGTGCAGGCCCGCGGCCGATGGTTGGGTTCGCTGGGTCACCACACTCACCGGCGATGAACTCGGTTTCGTGCCCTTCGAGTTACAAGACCGCATCGACACGCTCGATGCCATCACCCCCACTCCCCTGCGCAACCTGTCGCAGCATCGCCTCGAGCCGATCCTGCGCGCGCATGCGGGCGATTCGCTCGCGGCCGGCGTCGAGTGGGTGAAGGCGGTGCAGGGCGACGGGTTCGTCACCAGCACCGTTCGCGATGTGGCCACTGGTACTACGTCGCTCATTCGCAGCACCTACCTCATCGGTGCCGATGGTGCGGGCAGCCCGGTGCGACGGGCCACGTCGATCACCATGGAAGGGCCCCCTCGTCTGCAGGGTTTCCTCGGTATCCATGTGGAGGTCGATCTGCGTGCCGTGGTGGCGCATCGACCGGCCACGCTGTATTGGATCCTCGAGCCCGACATCGGCGGCACGTTCATCGCGCACGACATCGACGGCGACTGGGTGTACATGCAGACCTTCGACCCCGACACCGAGCAACTCAGCGATTACACACCCGAGCGTTGTGCGGAGATCTTCCGCCGTGCGGTGGGCACCGACATCGGCGAGTTCACCGTGCGCGGTGTCGCGCCGTGGAACATGTCGTGTCAGGTGGCATCGCACTATCGCGAGGGCAACACCTTCCTCATCGGCGATGCCGCCCATCGCTTCCCACCCACGGGTGGCATGGGCCTCAACACCGGTGTTGCCGATGCCCACAACCTGGCGTGGAAGATCGCCGCAGTCGAGCACGGCTGGGGCTCGCCCACCCTGCTCGACACGTACGAGGCCGAGCGGCGGCCGGTGGCGCAGACGAATGCGACCCAGAGCCTCGACAACGCGATGAAATTGTTCGAGGTGGTCATGGCGCTCGGTATCGATGCCGACCCCGAGGTCACCCGGCGCAACTACACCGAGGCAGTCACCACCCCCGAAGGTAGGGCCCGAGTGCGTGCCGCGGCCGAGGCCCAGGCACCGCACTTCGACATGCTCGGGCTGCAACTCGGCTATGCGTATGTACCCGATGGTGGGCTGGTCATCGACGACGGCACGCCGGCGGTTGCACCTGCCGACCCGGTTCGCGAATACGTACCCACCACCCGACCCGGTGGCCGCCTGCCGCACGCATGGGTCGAGCGCGATAGCGCAACGGTGTCGACCCTCGATCTCGTACCCACCGGCCGCTTCCTGCTGCTCACCTCATCACCCGCCTGGGCAGCGGTGGGCCAAGCCCTCACGGGCGGCGATGTGCCGCTCGACGTGGCCACAGTGCCTGCCGACGCGCTGGAAGGCGCCGTCGTGCTGGTGCGTCCCGATCAGCACGTGGCATGGCGATCACTTCTCGAACCAGATGCCGATGCCACCGCTGAACTGGCAGGCACACTCACCGCATTGTCGGGGCATCGCGGCTGATGCATCTGGTGGCCGACACGGAAGCCCGCGGTCGCCCGCGGTTGCGCAGCGACGACGAAATCTTGGTGGCGGCACTGCATGCCTTCGCGGCCAACGGTTTCGAGGGCATGTCGCTGCGCGCGCTCAACACCGACCTCGGGCTCAGCAACGGCACCATCAACCAGCGGTTCGGGTCGAAGCAGCAGTTGTACATCGCGGCGATCGACCACGGCTTCGCCACCTTCCGCGCCGACATCGCCGCCGAACTCGAACGTCGCGGGGCACCGCACGACGATCTCGACGAACTCCGCGAGTTGTTGCGAGCATTCCTCGTGGTAGCGGCAGGGAGGCCCGAACTGGGTCGACTCATGAACAGCGAGGGGCTGCACGCCAGCGACCGTCTCGCCTATTTCGAACGAACGGTACTGCTGCCGGGGTTCGGACCCATCGACACGCTGCTCACCCGGCTCGAATCCGCCGGCCGCATCAACCCCACGCCGACACGGCTGCTTTTCTTCCTCATCGCGCACGGAGCCGAAGCGCCCTACACGTTGACAGCGCTATCGGATGCCTTCGACCAGTTCGACGGCCCACTCGATGCCGTGGCGCACGCCGAAGCGGTCACCGATGTGATCATCCGCGGCATCAGCCGCTGAGCGGTCAGCTCAGCAGTTCGCGCACGCGTTCCTTCGGGCGACCGATGATGGCCTTCTCGGCGGTCACCACCACCGGGCGCTGCAGCAGTTGCTTGTGCTTCACCAGCAGGGCGATCACCTGCTCGGGGGTGGCAGCATCGGCATCGGTGAGGCCCAGCTTGGTCCACATGCTGTCGCGACGCACCAGGTCGGTGACAGGGTCTTCGAGCCTGGCAATGATGGTTGCCAGCGTGGCCGCGTCGGGCGGTGTCTTCAGGTAGAGCACGATGTCGGCATCGATGCCCAGCTCTTCGGCAATGCGCACGGCATTGCTCGACGAGTTTCAATTCGGGTTGTGGTAAATGGTGGCCCGGGCTGCAGTCATTGCTTCATCGTAGGCGGCAGCAACTCTGTGAGACCCCCTCGGTAACGTGCCCACCACTTCCCCCAACTGCATCTCGGCCGCACCCACCACTGGGTCAGTTCGGCCGCGTTCTCGGAGGAAGTCATGCCTACACCCACCCACCGCAACACCCCGCGCGTGCCTCGCGCCTATCTCGACCCCGTCGACAACCCGGCCGATGCGCTCGCCATCATTGCTCTCGCCATGGCCGAACCGTTGTGCGATGAGGTGCTCGCGTTCATGCTCGACGATCAGGGCCGCGGCGGGGTCATCACCGTCGTCAGCGAAACCAGCGACGACGATGCCGCGCTGCGCATCGCCGAATTGCTGTGCCGAGCCGCCGAAACCAACGACTCGCTGTGCAGCCTGGTGGTGGCCACCGTGCGGCCGCACCTCGGGCTCGTCGCTGCCGACGAGCAGCGCTGGCTCGATCTCGATGCGTTGACCACGAGTTACGGCATCGAACTGACGGAATGGTTCGTCATCGGGCCCGATGGGCCGGCGCTACCGCGCACCCTCACCGGTGAGCCCGACCGGTGGTAGCGGCACAGCGGCGCTGTGCGCGCCGAGGCTGGCGCGCCGGGCAGCGGGGCTCAACCGCAACCCGGCAGCCTTCAGCCGACGCACCATCTCCCGGCTCGACGTGGGTGCTGCCCCGGCCGCCACCAGTTCGTCGTAGAACTCTGCGGGCGCGTCGTAGTGGTCGCCATGAAAGGCCCGCCGAGGCATTCCCACTCGTTCGGCGAAGGCGTGCAACTCGTCGAGGTCGGTGTCGCTCACCACATGCGACCACAACCGATCGCGATGCTGCCAGCGTGGTTCGTCGATCAGCACCGTCACCGGGCCAGTTTCGCAGATCACCCTCTGTGCACCCTGTACGCGCCCTCTACGCTCGGGTGCATGACGGCACCCGAGGTCGAACTGCACCGGGTGTGGCGGCAGGTGTTCGGGCGCGCTGCGGAGCCAGCGTTCCAGAGCCTCACCACCCGCCTACGGGAACCGACACGCCGCTATCACACCGCCACGCACGTGCTGTGGGTGGTGCGCCATGTCGATGCGCTGGCAGCCGCGGCGAACGACGCTGCCACCGAGCGCGTCGATGTTCCGGCGCTCAGGGTGGCGGCGCTGTATCACGACGCCATCTACGACCCACGCTCGGCCACCAACGAGCACGACAGCGCGCTCCTCGCCCGCTCGGTACTCGCCGAGCTCGGGTGGACCCCGACGCGTATCGAACTCGTGGAGACTCTCATCGAGGCCACGGCTGGCCATATCGGTACCGACGAGCCGCACCTGGCCATCATGCTCGATGCCGATCTAGCCATTCTGGGGGCCGACCCTGCCGAGTACCAGGCGTATGTGAACGGTGTACGCGCCGAGTACGCGCATGTCGACGCTGCCGGCTGGCGCACGGGGCGGGCGGCTGTACTGCGCCACTTCCTCGGCCTCACCGCCATCTATCGAACGCCTACGATGCGCGTCGCTCGCGAGCGGCGAGCGCAGGCCAACCTCACGGCCGAATTGGCGGCACTCGGGGAAGCCTGATGACGCGGGGTGCCACCTGGTGCTACCTAGTGCCACCCGGCGGCTGAACTAGCGGCAGCCGCAGCCACCGCCACAGCACCCGCCGCCACCCGACGGGGCCGGCGGCGGAGCGCTTGCCGACGAGGCGCCAACGCTGGCGAACACCGAGAGCAACCGCACCGAGTTCACATGCCCGGCCGGACATTCGGCAGGTTCATTCGACTCACTCATCGAGCGGCGCGCATCGAACGTTTCGTCACAGGTGCGGCAGCGATACTCGTAGAGCGGCATGAGTGCGAGTGTAGATCGCTCGCCTGCTTGACTGGTACCCGTGACCGAGATCTCCACCCTGCCGGCGCCCACCATCAGCGAGCAGACAGAGCACGTCCTCCAAACGGGTGAACCCACGATGGCCCACATCGTGAAGACCGAACCGGGCGAGAACGCTGCTGCAAAGGTGCTCGAAGCCCGCATCTACGGCACACCGCTCGAGGCGTTGTGCGGGCACATCTGGGTGCCGTCGCGCGACCCGAAGCAGCTGCCGCTCTGCGATCAGTGCAAAGAGATCTACGAGATGTACCGTTCTTTCAACGACGGGTTGAACGACCGACCGAACGAATAGCGACGTCACGCACGACGTCGAGGGGGAACCACCATGATCATCATCGCTGGCACCATCTACATCGCGCCCGAGAAGCGTGCTGCTTGCCTCGAAGCATCCGAGCCACTGCAGGCCGCCACCCGCCGCGACGAGCCGGGCTGCCTGGCCTATGTGTTCGCACCCGACCCCTGCGAGCCCGGGCACATCTCGGTGTACGAACTGTGGGAAGACGCCCCCACCCTCGAGGCACACTTCAAGCACCCCAACTACACCGACATGCGCACCATGTTCGGCGTGCACGGCATCACCGGGGCCGATGTGCGCAAGTTCCGCATCGACGCGGTGGCTCCGGTGTACAACGCCGAGCGCATCGCCACCACCTCGTTCGACTGACCCCTCGGCGCACCATGACAGCGGCTGATGGTTTGCGCATTCGCGAAGCGGTGCGCGCCGTACTGATCAGCCCCGATCAGCAGGTGCTGCTGGTGCGTTTCGAGTTCCCCACCGGTACACGCTGGGCACTTCCCGGTGGCGGTATCGACACGGGTGAGACGCCCGAGGCCGCACTTCGCCGCGAACTGGTGGAGGAAGTGGGCTATCGCGACGCCGTTGTGGGGCCGCACCTCTGGAATCGGCTGCACATCATCCCGTTCTTCAACGGCCAGTTCGACGGCCAACGCGAACGTATCCACCTCGTGGAAGTGGATGCCCCGTTCGAGCCTCACCCCGCACTCACCTGGCCTCAGTTGAACGCCGAGTTCGTGTTCGAGTTGCGTTGGTGGACCCTTGCCGAGATCGCCGCCAGCGACCACGTGCACTTCGCTCCGAGCGACCTCGCGACGCACCTGCACGCGCTGGTGGAACATGGGCCACCGCTCGAGCCATTCGATGTCGCTGTCTGAATTGCGCCAGTGGCATACCCCTCGACCGCGTAGGGTCTGACACCGTGCCCAGCGCCCCCACCCTGCTCGCATTTGCGCTGGCATCGTTCACTCTGCTCATCATTCCCGGCCCGGCGGTGCTGTACATCCTCAACCGCAGCGTCAGTGATGGCCGCACCGTTGGGCTTGCTGCCGTGGCCGGACTCGAGTTGGGCAACCTGGTGCATGCGTTGGCCGCGGCAGTCGGGCTGTCGGCCGTGCTGGCCACCTCCGCGGTGGCGTTCAATGCCGTGAAGTGGCTCGGTGCCGGGTACCTCATCTACGTGGGGGCCCGCACCCTCATGCGTAAACCGGCAGAGATCTCGAGCGAGGGCACCAACATCACCCCGCGCCGGGCATTCGCTCAGGGCATCGTGGTGAACGTGTTGAACCCCAAGGTGGCACTGTTCTTCCTGTCGTTCCTCCCCCAGTTCATCGAGCCCAGTAGCGGGCACGCCGGGCGTCAGGCGCTCATCCTCGGTATCGAGTTCGTGCTCATCGGCTGTGTCACCGACACCGTGTACTCGCTGCTGGCCAGCAGCCTGCGCGTGGTGCTGTTGCGCGGCAAGGCACTGCCATTCGTCCAGCGCTATGTGGCCGGAACGGTATTCATCGTCCTCGGCCTCGTCGCTGCCACCGCCACTGCCGGGAAGGCATCATCATGAGTACCACGCCCACGCCCACGACCACACCCACCACCAGTGCCCCACCGATGCAGGCCTCCGACTGGTTGCGGCTCGTGGCCCCAGGCCTTATGTGGGGTACCTCGTTTCTGTTCATCGCCGAGGGACTGAAGGCCTTTCCTGCAGCGATGATCACCCCGATGCGGTTGGGTATCGGGTTCTGTGTGCTCTCGCTGTTCCCCGCCACTCGCCGACACATTCCCTGGGCCGACCTGAAGAAGATCGCCCTGCTCGGTGTGGTGTGGATGGCCGTACCGCTCACCATGTTCCCGTTCGCCGAACAGCATGTGTCGTCGAGCGTCACCGGCATGTTGAACGGGGCCACCCCGCTGTTCGTGGCCGCCGTGGCCGCCTTCCTCGCCCGGCGCCTCCCGCCGCAGCGCCAGATGCTCGGCCTCCTGGTGGGCAGTATCGGCGTGGCATTCATCGCCCTGCCCACCCTCGGAGAAGGCTCGTCGAGCGCGCTCGGCGTGGCCGAGATCATCTTCGCCCTCATGTGCTACGGCGTGGCACTGAACATGGCCGTACCGCTGCAACAGCGATACGGCTCGCTGCCCGTGCTGTGGCGGGCGCAGGCGGTGGCGTTCGTGCTCACCGCACCGGTGGGCCTCACCACCCTGGGCAATGTGCACTTCGCCTGGCGCCCCATGCTGGCCATCATCGGCCTCGGTGTACTGGGCACCTCGTTCGCCTATGTGCTCGCAGCCGACAACGCCGGCCGCCTCGGCAGCACCCGCGCCTCGGTGACCACCTATGTGATCCCGGTGGTGTCGCTGCTACTGGGAGCGCTGGTACGTAATGAGACGGTGGCCGTGTTGTCGGTGATCGGCTGTGCCCTGGCCCTGTTCGGCGCCTGGCTCGCCGGCCGACGACACTGACGGCACTAGCGGAAATCGCGACTGCCTGTACTGGCCGGCACCGCCAACGGTGTGAGTGCTTCGGCCACCACGTTCACCACCCCCTCGCTGCGTTCGAGCCGACCACGGATGAGTAACGCTGCGGCATCGCGCGCCACCCGGCGATAGCGCGCCCAACACCCCTTCGAGATGACCACGTTGATGAGCCCGGTTTCGTCTTCGAGGTTCATGAACGTGGTGCCCTGTGCCGTCATCGGCCGCTGGCGATGGGTGACCACACCGGCGATGAGCACCTTCGAGCGCGGTTCGCACTGGTGGAGGCCCACCGCATCGACCGCCCCGCGGGCAGTGAGTTGGGTGCGCAGGAACTGGGTGGGATGCCCGTTGGGGGCCACCCCGGTGGCCCACAGGTCGGCCACCGCTTCATCGACCGGTTCCATACCCGGCAGGGTGGGTGCCCGCTCGCCGAGCACGATGCCCGGTAGCCGCTCGGGCCGCGACTGCACGGCCGCACCGGCAGCCCACAGTGCCTCACGGCGTTCGAGCCCGAAGCACTCGCCGAACACACCGCCGGTGGCCATGGTTTCGAGTTGTTGCAGTTGCAACGAAGGCACCCTGCGCACGAGGTCTTCCATTGACGCATAGGGCCGGCCCGCTTCGATATCGGCCGCCAGCGCTGCCCCGATACCACGCAACGACCCGATGCCCAGCCGCACCGCCACCCCACCCACCGAGGTGTCGCAGGGTTCGAGCGTGGCTGCAGCGAGCGATGCGTTCAGGTCGGGGGTGAACACCATCACCCCGTGGCGGCGGGCATCTTGCACCAACGAATGCGGGCTCCAGAAGCCCATCGGCTGGGCGTTCAGCAGTGCGGCACAGAACGCCGCCGGTTCGTGGAACTTGATCCAGGCCGAGGCGTACACCAGATACGAAAAGCTCACCGAGTGCGATTCGGGGAAGCCGTAGTTGGCGAACGCTGCCATTTTGGTGAAGATCTCATCGGCCACTGCGCCGGTGATACCACGCTCGGCCATCCCGTCGAAGAGACGCTGTTTCAGCCGCTCCATCTTCGCCCTGCTGCGCTTCGAGCCCATCGCCTGGCGCAACTGGTCGGCCTCACTGGGCGTGAACCCGGCCACGTCGATGGCCATCTGCATGAGCTGCTCTTGGAACAGCGGCACCCCGAGGGTCTTGCCCAAACTGTTCTCGAGCAACGGGTGCAGGTAGGTGACTGGCTCCTGCCCATTACGACGGCGGATGTACGGGTGCACCGACCCACCCTGGATGGGCCCGGGCCTGATGAGCGCCACCTCCACCACCAGGTCGTAGAACCGGCGCGGTTTGAGCCGCGGCAAGGTGGCCATCTGCGCCCGGCTCTCCACCTGGAACACGCCCACCGAATCGGCCCGGCACAACATGGCGTACACATCGTCTTCCTGCGGAATGGTGGCCAGGTCGACGGTATACCCGCGATGCAGGGCGATGAGATCGACGGCGTAGTGCAGCGCGCTGAGCATGCCCAACCCGAGCAGGTCGAACTTCACCAACCCCGTGGCGGCGCAGTCGTCTTTGTCCCACTGCAGCACACTGCGGTTCTCCATGCGCGCCCACTCGACCGGGCACACCTCGATGATGGGCCGGTCGCAGATGACCATGCCGCCCGAGTGAATGCCCAAGTGCCGCGGTGCGTTCTCGATCTCACCGGCCAGTTCCATCACCAGCGAGGGGATGTCGTGATCGCCCTGTTCGGCCGTGGTGACCACCGCACCCCAGGCATCGACCTGTTTGCTCCACGCATCTTGCTGCCCGGGAGCGAACCCCAGCGCCCGCGCCATATCGCGCACCGACGACCGCGCCCGATAGGTGATGACATTGGCCACCTGTGCTGCATGGTGGCGGCCATAGCGCGCATATACGTACTGGATGACCTCTTCACGACGATCGCTCTCGATGTCGAGGTCGATATCGGGTGGTCCATCGCGTTCGGGCGACAAGAACCGCTCGAACAACAACCCCAGCCCCACGGCATCGGCCTTGGTGATACCGAGCGCATAACACACGGCACTGTTGGCGGCGCTGCCCCGCCCCTGGCAGTAGATGTCGGCGCGCCCGCAGAACGCGACGATGTCCCACACCACCAGGAAGTACCCGGCGAACCCCAGCCCGTCGATGACCGCGAGTTCGTGGTCGATGGTGCGCCAGGCTCGGGCACGTAGCGACAGGTCTTCGCCGGCCTGGGGCCGTTCGCCGTAACGGCGCCGAGCACCCTCGTCGACGAGGCGGCATAGGTAGGCCATCTCGCTGAGCGGGGCGCCGTCGGCACCGGGCGGGCACGGAAACGGCGGCAACTTCGGGGCCACCAGAGCCAGGTCGAATGCTGCTGCCCGGCCGATGGCGGCTGCCTGCTCGACCACCCCCGGGTAGCGAGCGAACCGACGGGCTTGTTCGGTGCCGCTGCGCAGATGCGCCCCAGCAGCGGCCGGCAACCAGGGGTCGAGTTCGTCGAGACTGCGTCGCGCCCGCACCGCTGCCACCGCGGTGGCCAAGCGCCGCTGCGCCGGCACTGCGTAGTGCACGTTGTTGGTGGCCACGCAGGCGAGTTGGAACCGGGCTGCCAATTCGGCCAGGGCATCGTTGCGTGCCGAGTCGAGCGGGTCGCCGTGATCCCACAATTCCACCACCACCCGGTCGCGGCCGAACAGGTCGACGAGCCGGTTCAGTTCGCGCCCTGCGGCCCGTGGCCCATCGGCCACCAGTGCTGCGGGCACCGCACCCTTGCGACACCCGGTGAGCACCCACCAATGCCCCGCGCCGGTGGCCGCCAGTTCAGCCGCCGAGAACTGCGGTGCCCCCTTCTCGCCCGCCAGATGCCCCAGGCTGAGCGCCCGTGCCAGACGGGCATACCCGGCGGTGCCATCGGCCAGTACGAGCAGGTGCTGACCATGAGGGTCGGGAGCGTGTTCGTTGCCGCCGGCCAGCCCCAAGGTGACCTCGGCCCCAAAGACGGTGGGCAACCCCAACATGCGCGCGGCCTCGGCAAAGCGCACCACGCCGTACAGACCGTTGTGGTCGGTGATGGCCAATGCCTCGAGCCCCAACCGATCGGCCTCTTCGACGAGTTGTTCGGGGTGCGAGGCCCCGTCGAGGAATGAGAAGTTCGAGTGGCAGTGCAGTTCGGCATAGGGCACGGTGGCCTGCCTACTGGCACCCCGGGGTGGCAGCGGCGGCGGTTCATACGGCTGCCGTTTGCGGCTCAGCGCCGGGCCATCGCCACCGGCATTCCACGACACCGACCCCGGCGCACGCCCATCGGCACCCCGGGCAGGCTCGCTGGCGGCAATACGGGCGCGGCCCGACAGCAGTGCCTCGACATCGCTCCAGGGAAGATCCGGGTTGTTGAACCCCATGCGGCGAATGTATCGAACGTGTGTTCGCTTCGCAAGAGGCGGTTGTACTTCCTAGCCGCGCGGATCGCTCGACGAGATCGGTAGCCCGGTGTCGTTGCGCAAATGCTCGGCCGAGGGCACGAAGTAACCAATGAGCATTTCGCGTACCTGCTCGTCGTCGGTGCTCTGGTGCACAGCCCGCAGCATGTGGTGCAACCAGCGATCGCGCTCGACGGCCCCGATGGTGAAGGGGAAATGCCGCATCCGCAACCGCGGGTGCCCACGCTCGTCGTTGTAGGTGGTGGGCCCACCCCAGTACTGCATGAGGAACAGCGCCAACCGACGCCGAGCCGGGCCCAGATCGTCGGGTTCGGGGTACAGCGGCAGCAGCACCGTGTCGGTTGCCACCCCGTCGTAGAACACATCGACGAGCCGTTCGAAGAACGGGGCGCCGCCGACGTATTCGTACAGCGTCATTTCGGGCAGGGCCACTTCCTGTTCACCGCTCATCGGCTGCAAGGCTACGCCCCTGCCAGTGGCTATCGATCAGGCAAAGGTGCCGTCGAACACGCGGAACGAGCCGAGCTCGTCGACGTGCATCACGAACGGCATCGAACCATCGCAGGCATCGAGGATGATTGCCTCGGGGGTGGCCAACAACACCAGCGCGCTCACGGCCTCACCGAGGAGGTCGAATTCGATGACATCACCGGTGGCCATCAGCGGGGCGGCGGTTTCGACAACGGTGTCACATTCGATGGTTGCGGTGTTCATGGTGTGCTTCCCTTCAACTGCCGGAATCGGCGTTCTCCGAGCGAATCATCCATGCCGCTCGTTGCTCTCAGCTGAATGATCGGCACCATCCGTGCAAACCTTTACGAAAACTTTGGCGATTCCCAATCGGGGAAGATGGAAGGCAGACCATCGCTCACCTTCACCGGGAACTCGGGCGGCCGCTTCTCGAGGAAGCTGAGCACCCCTTCACGGCTGTCGGCACTGCGTCCACGCTCGGCAATACCCCGCGAATCGACCCGGTGGGCCTCCATCGGGTGCTCGGCGCCGAGCATGCGCCACAGCATCTGGCGGGTGAGCGCCACCGATACCGGAGAGGTGTTCTCGGCGATCTCCGCCGCAATGGCCCGCGCTGCGGGCAGCAGGTCGTCGGGGGCGTGCACGCTGCGTAGCAGGCGACCCTCTTTCGCCTCGGCCGCTGTCATCACACGGCCGGTGTAGCACCATTCGGCCGCCTGGCTGATGCCCACCAGCCGAGGCAGGAACCAGCTCGAGCACGCCTCGGGCACGATGCCACGCCGGGCGAACACGAACCCGATCTTCGCGTTCTCGCTGGCGAGACGGATGTCCATGGGCAACGTCATGGTGACGCCCACGCCCACGGCCGGGCCATTGATGGCCGCGATGACCGGCTTGGTGCAGTCGAAGATGCGCAGCGTCACCAGGCCACCGCCGTCGCGCGGTACACCCTTCACCGAACTCGCCTCATCGCTGCCACCACCCGTGAACGTGTCGCCACCGCCCGACAGGTCGGCGCCAGCGCAGAACCCGCGGCCGGCACCGGTGACGATGACCACGCGCACGTCGTCGTCGGCATCGACCTGGTCGAAGGCATCGATGAGTTCGCGCATCATCGTGTTGGTGAACGCGTTCAGTTGTTCGGGCCGGTTCAACGTGATGGTGGCGATGTGATCGGCCACCTCGTAGAGGATCTGCGTGTACTCCATGAGCACACCTTAGGTTGAGCTAGACGTCGAGGAACCGACTGGCCGCAGTGCCCGAGCCAATGGCACCCACCACCATGCCCAGCACCACGATCCAGAACACGATCCACAGCGGGTAGCCGCCGGTGACCACGAACGCGCCGAAGCCCGAATCGGAGGGGAACGAGCGAACACCACTGGTCCAGTTGGCGTTCAACGCCAACACGGCCACGCTCGCCAGCACCCCACCCACCAAACCCTGGATGAGCCCTTCGAGCATGAACGGTACGCGGATGAACCAGTTGGTGGCACCTACCAGTTTCATCACTTCGATCTCACGGCGGCGGGCGAAGATTGCAGTACGGATGGTGTTCCAGATGAGCAGCACCGCCGACAGCAACAAGAACCCGGTGATGATGTACAGCCGTGTGCCGATGAAGTTCTTCAACGTGCGCAGCACTTCGATCTGCTTGCTCGGAAACGCCACCTGATGCACCTTGGGGAGGTTCTTGAAACCCACGCTGAGCTGGGTGAGCAGTGCATTGTTACCGGTGTTCTTCGGCACCACTTTGAACTGGGTGGGGATGTTGTCGGCCGTCAGCAATTGCAGAGTTTCGGGGTCGCCGGCGAACAGTCGCTTGGCTTCGGTGAGCGATTCGTTCACGCCGAGGTACTGCAGTTTGGGCACATCGACCACATCGGGGGTGCTCTCGAGCGCTTGGCGCACCACGGCGATCTGGTCGGGTGTGGCGTCGTGTTCCATGTACACGATCATCTCCACCCCGCCTTCCCACTCGGAGAGTTGGTTGGCGAAGCCGCGCTGGATGAGCAAGGTGAGGCCGAACAACAACAACGACACCGATGCCGTGATCACCGCTGCCGCGGTGAGGGTGAAGTTGCGGCGCAGGCTCGCCCACATCTCGCGCAGGGCATAACTGAACTTCGACAGCATTACTCGTACACCCCTCGGGCCTGGTCGCGCACGATGATGCCGCGGTCGAGTTGGATGACTCGCTTGCGCATCATGTTCACGATGCGCTGATCGTGAGTGGCCATCACCACGGTGGTGCCGGTCTTGTTGATGCGGTCGAGCAGGCGCATGATGCCCTCACCGGTGGCAGGGTCGAGGTTGCCGGTGGGTTCGTCGGCGAGCAAGATGAGCGGCCGGTTCACGAAGGCCCGAGCGATCGACACACGCTGTTGCTCGCCACCACTGAGTTGATGTGGGAAACGATCTTGTTTCCCGGCCAGGCCCACCAATTCGATCACCTGCGGTACCTGCTGGCGGATCACATGCTTGGGGCGGCCGATCACCTCGAGGGCGAAGGCGATGTTCTCGAACACCGTCTTGTTGGGCAGCAGTTTGTAGTCCTGGAAGATGTTGCCGATGTTGCGGCGCAGCAACGGCACCTTCGAGTCGGGCATCTCGTTGATGTTGCGGCCCGCCACCCACACCGAACCCTTCTCGGGCTTCTCCTGGCGGTTCAACAGCCGCAGCAGCGTGCTCTTCCCCGAACCCGATGGGCCCACGAGAAAAACGAACTCGGCCTTGGCCACTTCGAAACTGGCATCGCGCAGCGCAGTGGAGTCGACGCTGTAGCTCTTGGTGACGTTCTCGAGGTTGATCATGTCGGCGAAGAACCTAGTCGGCTCAGTCGGCCTCGCGGCGTCGCCACCGCAGGTAACCCTCCATGAACTGGTCGATGTCGCCGTCGAGAATGGCGGCCACGTTGCTCGACTCGACCTCGGTACGCAGGTCTTTCACCATCTGATACGGCTGCAGCACATACGACCTGATCTGGCTTCCCCAGCCCACCTGGGCGGTACGGCCGGCGATGCGATCGAGTTCGGCTTCGCGTTCTTCGATGACCTTCGCCGCGATCATGGTGCGCAACCGGTTGAGCGCCTTTTCGCGGTTCTGCAGTTGGCTGCGTTCTTCCTGGCTCGACGCCACCAACCCGGTGGGCTCGTGGATGAGCCGCACGGCCGACGAGGTCTTGTTCACGTGCTGCCCACCGGCACCGCTGGCACGGAACACCTCCATGCGGATATCGCTCTCGTTCAACTCCACATCGGGGTCTTCGAGCACCGGCCACACCTGCACCGAGGCGAAGCTGGTTTGGCGGCGGCCCTGGTTGTCGAACGGGCTGATGCGCACCAGACGGTGTGTGCCCCGCTCGGCGGTCATGAGGCCGTACGCGTACCGCCCGGTGATGGTGAACTCGGCCGACAGAATGCCTGCCTCGGTGCCTTCGCTGATGGCGTCCACTTCGAAGGTGAAGCCGCGCCGCTGCGCCCAGCGTTGATACATGCGCAGCAGGATCTCGCTCCAGTCCTGGGCGTCGACACCACCGTCTTTGGCGTTGATCTGCACGATGCAATCGGACTGATCGTGTTCGCCGGTGAACAGGCTGCGCAGATCGAGCATGTCGAGTTGCGAACCGATGTGCGCGCACGCCGCAGCGATGTCGCCCTCTTGCGATTCGTCACCCTCTTCACGGGCCATCTCGTGCAACACCTCGGCATCGTCGAGTTCGCTGCTGAGCTGGTCGAACAGGTCGATGTCGCCCTTCACATTCGAGTACTCGGCATTGAGCTTCTTGGCGCGCTCGGGGTCGTCCCACAGATCGGGGAGGCCGATCTCGGCTTCGAGTTCCACCAGATGCACCCGGTTAGCACTCACCTTGAGGTAGCCGTCGGCTTCGCCCAGGCGGCGGCGCAGATCTTTCAGTTCATCGGAGAAGTCGCGCATGGAGACCGCTCAGACCGTGGCGCCGTGGCACTGCTTGAATTTCTTGCCACTCCCGCAGGGGCACGGCTCGTTGCGTCCGGTCTTGGCCCAGGCATCGTTCACCACGGTTTGCTGCTTCACCGGGGCAGGCGGTTCCACGGCTTCGGGTGCGATCTCCCCAGCCGCCGCAGCAGCGCGGGCGGCGGTGGCGAAACCACCGGCCTGCGGCTCATCGTCGCTCGACGACTGCTGCAGGTTCTGCACCACGGTTTCGGGTTGTTCCTGCCGTACCACCTGCACGTGCATCACATAGCGAACGAAGTCTTGGGCGATGCCCTTCATCATGGCGCCGAACATCTCGAAGCCTTCGCGCTGCCATTCGGTGAGCGGGTCGATCTGGCCCATCGCGCGGAGGTTGATGCCCTCCTGCAGGTAGTCCATCTCGTCGAGGTGTTCACGCCAGCGCTGGTCGATGATCTGCAGCATCACCTGACGTTCCACATCGCGCATCACCGGTTCGGTGAGTTCCACTTCGCGCTGGGCGTAGTGCGCCGAGGCGTCGGCCATCACCAGGTCGTACATCTGGTCGGTGGTGCGGCACCCGGCGAGACGCTCGACCGAGATGCTGTTCGGCCAATACGTGGTGAGTTCCTTGGCCAAGCCCTCGATGTCCCACTCGTCGTCGGCAGCACTGCCACAGTGCGTGTCGATGAGCGAGTCGACCGCATCGGCGAGGTACTCCATGGCAGCGGCCTTCAGGTCGGCACCTTCGAGAATCTGGTCGCGGCGCTGGTAGATGACCTTGCGCTGCTCGTTCATCACCTCGTCGTACTTCAGCACGTTCTTGCGGATTTCACCGTTGCGCTGCTCGACGGTGCTCTGCGCACGTTCGATGGCCTTGGTGACCATCTTGGCCTCGATGGCTTCGTCGTCGGGCAGGGCACGGCCCATCACCCAGCTCAACGCACCGGTGGCGAACAGACGCATCAATTCGTCGTCGAGGCTGAGATAGAACCGGCTCTCACCCGGGTCGCCCTGGCGGCCGGCGCGCCCACGCAACTGGTTGTCGATACGGCGGCTCTCGTGGCGTTCGGTGCCCAGCACGTACAGGCCGCCCAGTTGTTTCACCTGCTCGCCTTCTTCGCCGCATTCGGCGCGGAAGGCGGTGAGCAGCTCGTCGTAGCGAGCAAGCGCTGCGGCTCGGGCCTCGGTGAACTCAGGTGTGGCTTCTGCGGGAAGCTCGTATTCGTCGACCATCACCTCGGCAGCGTGGCCTTCTTTCAGCACTTCGTGGCGAGCGAACCCTTCGGGGTTGCCGCCGAGCATGATGTCGACCCCACGGCCGGCCATGTTGGTGGCCACCGTGACGGCGTGCAGGCGCCCGGCCTGCGACACCACTACTGCTTCACGGGTGTGCTGCTTCGCGTTGAGCACTTCGTGCTCGATACCGCGCTTGGCGAGCAGGCGTGCCAAGTGTTCGCTCTTTTGCACGCTCACGGTGCCCACCAACACTGGCTGGCCACGTTCGTAGCGTTCGGCGATGTCGTCGACCACGGCGCCGAACTTGGCTTCTTCGGTCTTGTAGATGAGGTCGGCTTGGTCGACGCGGCCCACCGGACGGTTGGTGGGAATGGGCACCACGGCCAAGCCGTAGGTGTTCATCAGCTCAGCGGCCTCAGTTTGAGCCGTACCGGTCATGCCGGCGAGCTTGTCGTACATGCGGAAATAGTTCTGGAGGGTGATCGTGGCGAGCGTCTGGTTCTCTTCCTTGATCTTGACGCCCTCTTTGGCTTCGACGGCCTGGTGGATACCTTCGCTCCAGCGGCGACCTTCGAGGATGCGGCCAGTGAACTCGTCGACGATCTTCACCTCACCGCTCTGCACGATGTAGTCCTTGTCGCGCTTGTACAGCTCCTTGGCCTTCAACGCAACGACGAGTTGGTGCACCAGGTTCTGCTGCACTTCGTCGTAGAGGTTCTCGATACCGAGCGCCTTCTCCACCTTCTCGATACCAGCCTCGAGCGGCACCACCACACGCTTGTCTTCTTCCACCTCGTAGTCGACATCGCGCTTGAGCGAACGCACCACGCTGGCGAAGCGGTAGTAGAGCTTGGCGGCGTCGGCAAGGCGGCCGCTGATGATGAGCGGCGTACGCGCTTCGTCGATGAGGATCGAGTCGACCTCGTCGACGATTGCGTAGTTGTGGCCGCGCTGCACCTTGTCGTCGAGCGTTGACGCCATGTTGTCGCGCAGATAGTCGAACCCGAACTCGTTGTTCGTGCCGTAGGTGATGTCACAGGCGTAGCTGACCCGCTTCTCGGCCGGGGTGTCGCGGAACCCGGGGATGATGAGGCCCACATCGAGGCCCATCCAACGGTGCACGCGACCCATGAGTTCGGCGTCGCGGCGGGCGAGGTAATCGTTCACCGTCACGACGTGCACACCCTTGCCACCCACACCGTTGAGGTACACGGGCAGGGTGCTCACCAGGGTCTTGCCCTCACCGGTCTTCATTTCGGCCACCCAGCCGAAGTGGAGCGCTGCGCCACCCATGATCTGCACGTCGTAATGGCGTTGGCCGAGCACGCGGGTGGCCGCCTCGCGGACAACCGCAAATGCTTCTACCAGCAGATCGTCGAGGCTTTCACCACGGTCGAGCCGGTTACGGAACTCGGCAGTCTTGGCGCGAAGGGCATCGTCGCTGAGCGCCTTCGTGGAGGGTTCGAGGCCGGCGACGTGGGGAACCAGCCCCTGGAGCGCCTTCAGTTTCTTGCCCTCACCAGCGCGGAGGACTCGGTCGAGGATACTCATGCGACCAGAATGCTACCGGCGCCCCAGCGGGAAGGCAGACTGACCCCATGACCAGCACCGTCGACACCGTGATCTTCGATTTCGGTGGGGTGATCGCCCGGAACGGCCGCCCCCGCGATATCGCCCGCCGGTTCCCCGACCTCGACCCCGATGTGGTGGTTCGAGCCCTGATGGGCGACTACGCAACCGATGGCGACCACCCCTGGCACCGCCTCGAACGCGGTGAGATCACCCTTGCCGAACACCGGGCTCTCAGCCGCGACCTGTTGGCGGCAGCAGGCATCGACTCGCTTCCCATTCCCGATTCGCCGTCACCGACTCCCCAGCTGCAGTTCGAACGGAACGAACCGGTGATCGAACTCATCCACGACCTGCGCGCCAATGGCGTGCGCCTCGGGTTGCTCACCAACAATGTGCGTGAGCTGCGCCCGCTGTGGTGGCCGATGCTGCCGTTCGAGGAACTGTTCGACGACATCGTCGACAGCCACGAAGTGGGGATGCGCAAGCCGAACCCGGCGATCTATCAGCTCGCTTTGGCCAGGTTGGGCGCCGAGGCCACCCGCACCGCATTCTGCGACGACGTGTCGAGCAATGTGGAGGCTGCCAACTCGGTGGGCATGGTGGGCGTGCTGGTGGACGAAGACCCCTTGCCGGCCGTAGCGACGGTACGCACCATGGCGGGTTTGGCGCGCCACGCAGGCTGAGCTGGCGTGGCTGCCGCAGCCACGAGACGTACATCGGTGATACCGGCAGCGGCCAGCGACGCTGCCGCGGCGCGCAGGGTTGCTCCGGTGGTCGCGACATCGTCGACCACCAGCACGCGCAGTGCCGCCAGCCCCTGACGCGACCGGAAC